>CAZMHN010000013.1:0-27166 GCA_964566145.1 uncultured Gammaproteobacteria bacterium | reverse complement strand
GGAAGTACCCGAACACCTCGTTCCAGGTCATCCGGTACATGGTCGTACCCTGTTCGTCCGCCAGTGCGGCGGTCTCCCACCATGACGACAGCTCGCCTGAATCAGTGAGCAATATGGGCCTGACCGGGTCCAATGAACGGACCAGTTCCAACTCCCGCACGAATTTATGCCAGTTCGGCTGTGGACAGGTGCCATAGGCGAACAAAGGTTCGTTCTCCACCTGCCAGCGCACAATGGAAGACTCGTCGCGGTAGTGCTCGATGACGGCCTGCACCATACGGAAGTGATAGCGCTCAACCTCATCCGGACGCACGGCTTGAAGCCAGGCAGGGTCGTGACACTCCGGCCAGCGCGGCAATTTACGCCCCACGGCCAGGGTGACGGTGGCTCCGGCACCGCGCGCCGCCGCCACGAATCCGTCCAGCTCCTCGAACCGGTACTGCCCCTCCTCAGGCTCAATGTCGTTCCAATTGGCCTGAAGCCTGACATGCGCAGGCTTAAGCTCGGCCATGACGGCCCCGAACACCTCATTGGGATCCAAACCGAAGTACCGAGCCTGAGACGAAGAAAACGCCACCGTGAATCCGGGTGCGTAAGAGAACGGGAAACTTTGCACCTGTATGAAGCCTACGACGAGGATAGTGACAAGCGGCGCTCCCATGAACCAGAGTACGTACCGCATAGGACTAAGTTTGGCCCAAAAATGCCAAACCGGCCACTATGATCACGGTGCCGGCCAGCTTCCTCCACAGCACGTTCCCGGTGAACTCGTCACGGAAGAACTGGGGGAAACTGACAGATACGACGATCGCCATGCCACGCAGGAACACATATTGTACTCCCTGTAGCGCGTTCACCAAAGTAACGCTGGCCATGGAAACGGCATAGCTGTTCATGAGCCCGGCCACGGCGCCTGAAAGCTGCCCGCCGATGAAGCTCGTCTTCACGCCGTTGCCGCTGTCCTTGATGCCGGCACGGAACGCCTGCCAGGTACCCGGCACCAGCAAAAGCAGCAGACTGAACACGAACGCGCCCAGACGAGACCACACGAGCGCTGTTACGAACGTGGCCTGTTCGAATGTAAGTTTCAAAAGCACGTAGGCCACCCCGAACACGGCCGCGGACGCCACCGCCAGCCACAAGTGACGGCCCGACAATCCTCCCTTCCCTCCCACCATGAGGAACCCGCCGGCCACCAGAAGTATGAATGCGGCCACGCCCGCTGCCGTCAGCCGTTCTCCAAGCACCACATATGAGAACATGAAAACGAACACTGGGCCCAGAGCCCCTATGAACGCTGGCACGCGCGAAGCTTCGCCGTGCTTAAGTACCATGAACATCAGCCACAGCCCCAGCGTGAAAGCACAGCCGGACAGCACGCCCCACAGGATAGAGTGCGGCTCGCCGAGTTCGAAACCAAAAGGCACGAGTACCAGCACGAACAACCCCAGGGCCGAAATGGTAAGCGTATAGGCGGCCGGACTCGCCAATTCGCGCCTGCCCAAAAGTGCCTTGTCCACGGCCACAGCCACGGCGTTCAAGAAGTACCCGGCGGTTGCCCACACAATCCAACTCATAACCTTTACAGTGTACCTTGTCTTGGCCTTTGACGGCTACAGTGCATTGGCCTGCGCGATGCGCTTGAACTCATAGGCTGCCGGCCGCGGCATGCGGCGCATGGTCTTCCGTTCGACCTCGACGAGGCCGAACGCCGGGCCGAACCCCTTGTCCCATTCGAAGTTATCCAACAAAGACCAGTAAAAGTATCCGCGGACGTCCGCGCCGGAGGCTACAGCGCTGTGCACCTCCCCCAATGACCGCACCAAAAAGCTCGTACGCTGTTCTTCATTCTGCGGCGCTATGCCGTTCTCCGTCACGTACACTGGCAGGCGGTAGGCGCGGGCGAAGCGCAGGAGCACCTCCCTCAGTCCTGCTGGGTATACCTCCCAGCCCAGCGCCGACACTTCCAACCCCAGCTTCCTGGGATCGGCAAAGCACACTCCGCCGCGCCTAAGATTGAGACAGAACTTAGCGCGCTGGTGGAAGTAGTAGTTGAGGCCGAGAAAATCATGGCGGCCCTGCGTCAGGCCGAAGAACGCATCGTTCCAGAATCTGTCCGCCGAGCGGGCCGCCCAACGGTCGGTTGGGAGCCAGGACCTCAGGGGCGCGAACGAGAACGCGTTATGCGCTACGCCGACTCGGGCGCCAGGCGCCAAGCGGTGAATGACATCGTAGGCCTCGCGGTGCGCCTGGGCCAGCGTTGTCAGTACGCGCTTCGTCCGCGACATCGACCGCACCTGCGGCGGCCAGTGGCCGTACAGGTAGCTCTCGGTGGCCGCGACCAGCGGCTCGTTGACGGTAATCCATAAATCAACATACTTGCCCAGGCGCCGGACTACCCTCTCCGTCATACGCACGTAGCGCTCCACGGCCCGGCCGGATTCCCACCCGCCCTCGCGCGCCAGCCACTGCGGCAAAGTGAAATGCTGAAGCGTCAGGCACACGGCCAACCCGAGCGCCTTCAGCTTGGCAAGCGCTTCTTCGTAGTGCGCCAGGGCCTCCTCGTTCCACGCGTCCTCCTGTGGTTCGAGCCTGGCCCACTCTATGCCCAGCCGGTGCGCATTGTGCCCCAAATCCCTGGCTAGCTCGAAGTCGTCGGCAAAACGCTGGTAGTGCTCAACCGCCCCTCCGCACCGTTCTCGGCCTGTGCGCTTCTCCCATTCGGCCCAGTCGCTCCATTGGTTCCCTCCCTCGACCTGGTACGCCGATGTAGCCGCTCCCCACAAGAAACCTTTCGGGAAAGGCAGAGAAGTCATAGCCAGCGATAGTACGCCTCACCAAACGCAAACACCAGATACACGGCCACGAGCCATATGCCTTCCCGCCAGGTAAGTTTGCGTCCGGTGTAAGAAAAATAAGTAAACAGGGTAACGAGTAGCACCGTAGACACAGCCAGCGCCCAGAATGAAGCCCGATCGTCTAAACTGATGGGACGCATGAAAGCGATGAACCCCAATGCGGGACCATTGGCAAACGAACTGCCCAAAAGGTTGCCTAGAGACAGCTCCCGGGCCTTACTCTGCCACGACCGGAAAGCCAAAGTGAGCTCAGGCAGGTTCGTACCCAGGGAAAAGAACAGCAAACCTATGACGAGGGGCGGAATGTAGAAACGTTCAGCCAGCGGCAACGTGAGCTCCAATATGAAGTGCGTCAGAATGACGATGGCTATGAGCCCGAGCGCGGCCAAAAACGACGCTTTAAGATTCGAGGTACCGCGTTCCAGGCGTATGGAAGGGTGTATGCTCCGATTGGCGTTGATGAAGTAGGCCACAATGCCGGCGTAGGTAAGCATAAGTATCAAGCCGTCCAGCGTGCTCAGGCGCCCGTCCACGGACAGCCAGATAGGCAAGGTAAGGTACGCTACCAATAGAACTATCTCATAATGCTTGAACGATGCCGACATGTCTATTTCCCGGTTGACCATCACGCTCACTCCCACTATCAAACCCATGAGAACCATGGTTCCGCCTGTTAGGTTGCCGAACGGCAGCTGTCCGACACCCTCGAATGACGCCTGCACGCCCAAAAAGAATTCGGGCGATGTCGTCAGAAGGCCCAGAACGATGCCAAGCCAGAACTGCTGTATGCCAAGGTTTGTTCCAAGCGCCTTGACATTGACTATCACCAGGTCGGCCGCCTTGCCAATGCCGTAGAACATGGCAACCACAAGCAGGATCAGTCCGAACGTGCTCATACCCAGTATATCAACTTCGTTCGTCCGCCAGACAGCGAACTAAAACGAGGCTGGTTACAGTATTAGATAATATACCAAGCGTATGACCAAACAGCCGAACGGACGACGGGAGCTGTAGCGAAGTTGTATTGCCGGGCATACGCCGCTTAGTATACCACACCGCCCCACGCGTCTTCCGTGTGGGGCGGTGCATCGGCGCCTATGGTACGCAGTGGGCGACCGCGTTCCTTAGGCCTTTATGTGTCGGCTACAGGATCGCGTCCTTAGCAGCCTTCGCGACGCGGAACTTGACCACGGTCTTGGCCGGGATCTTGATCGCCTCGCCGGTAGCAGGGTTGCGGCCCATGCGGGCGGCACGCTGCTTCTTGACCAGCTTGCCCAGGCCAGGGATGGTGAACTCCCCGGACCTCTTGGCCTCACTGTACGCCATGGATACCAGCGCCTCTATAACGGCGCTCGTGTCCTTGCGACTGTGGCCGGTCTTCTCAGCCAGGGCTGAAAGGACCTGAGACTTCGTCATGCCTTTGGCCATAACGGCTCCTTGGGTTAGGAAATAAGCACCAGTAGTATAGCAAACCCTCAAAACCCTAGGAAATCCACAGGTCAAGGGTATTGGATTCTGTCAAATGCCAAGCGATTGACGCCTGGTTCGGGCAGGGGTACCATGCGCTGACCGGAAAAAATCTAACAAATCCCCGAAAAAGGAGAAAAACCATGGGAAAGATACAAAAATGGTTCATTGGGCAAATGAACGGGCATACGAACGAGGCCGTTCATAACGAACTTCTGAAGCGGCCTGACTCCGCGTGGAGCGACAGGTTCATGAGGGTCCACGGATTCGACGAAGAACAGCCTGTCATTGAGTTCGAGGGGTATGACCTCATCCGCTGGCTGAAACAGAACCGGACCAGCCAGGCCCTTGTGTTCAAAGTCTACCAGCAGCAGTTCCCCGACACGCCGCTCACGGAATACAAACTCGGCAAACCCAAGGCCGGCACCCGGCTCGCCGCCGAAGCACGCGCAAAACGAGCCAGAATAAGAACCGCGTCATAACCAACAGTCCTCAGCCGCCCACGGGAACCTCTTGGGCGGCTGTTTCTTATCTCACCGGCACGTACAGATCGTCGCAATCGTTCTTGACGCGATTCACTCCAAAAGAAACGAGCGCGGCAACTTCGGGGAGCTCGTTCTTGGTGGCGCATACGGCGTAGGGAACGTAGTGAGGATCGAGCACGTAGGAAGTGCCCCACGGGTCTATGGTGGCGGAAACGTACGGCCCGCTCCAAGCCGCCAGGTCCTCGTTGGTCCAGGCGCAGCCATCTCCCATTGCCACGGCCGGCGGCGGCTGTCGCAGGCCCGCCCGAGGAAGGGAAAGGTCTATAAGCGGATTTGCCGGCGCGCCGGGCGTGCACCCGTTGGGCCACTTCTTAGTGTCGTGTTCCATGAGGACCACCACGCTCTTCAAAGCCCTGAGATCAGCTTCCACCCGCACCACGTAAGCCTTGTCGCGCGCGCCTATGAAAAGAGCCAGCCCGAGCGACGAGAATATGCCGATCAAGCCGACCGCCACCAGCAGTTCTACCAAGCTGAATCCTCGTTGTTGGCTGATATCCGGCTTCTCCCCCATAAGTACTTGAAGTATACCGCTTTTCAGGCCGTCCAGTCAGCGGCGGTAAAGCCAGAGTTCATCCTGGCACACGACCGGCTCCCACCCGGGCAAGTGACATCCGTTGGATACGATGCGAGCGCCAGGCTTAAGCTCGCGCTTCAGCTTTTCGGCCAGCCTTTGCATCATCGGCGGCGCGCCGAAGACCACGACCACGTCGAACGGCGACAGATCAACGTCCCAGAAGCTCTTCAGGCGCACCGTGAAGCGATTTGACTGACCGTGGAGCCGAATGACGAAGCGGGACCACGGCACCAGCAAAGGATTTATCTCGTAGCCGACCACCGCGGCTCCGGCGCGCGCCAAAGCCAGTCCCATGCGGCCGTCGCCCGAGCCCAGGTCCGCCGCCAGTTCGCCCGGACGGACGCCAGACAGCTTTGCCAAACGCGATATCTTCCTGGGCGCCGTGGGTATGAACGGCGCGCCTTTATACACCAAGACCGGCAGAACAAAACATATCCCTGCCAGCACGACGAAGGCCGCGACGTGTTCAGGGCCGAACATGCGCGTGACCGGCGCGCTATGACCCGAACGCCAGACTCGCGACCATCCGTTCGAACGCCGCCGCCTGGTCCGCCCCGGCCGGCGCCTGGTAGCGCAGGCGGTAAACGAAGTCGCCGCGCTTGAACTGGTACTCAATCACCGTATTTCCATTGCGCTCGCCTGCGTACCGCACGGCTCGCTGGCCTCCCACTGCGGATTCCTTGCTGGCAAACCCCTCCACTTCATCGGCGTACTCCCCTAAATCCCGCCTGGACACCTGTATCACGATGCGGCCAAGGTACTCGCTGTTCAAGCCCAGAAGCGGCGCCGGGTCGGCAATGAAATAATCTTCCACGCCCGGAGCCTGTTCCTGCATCTGGCTCTTCAGGTAATGGCGCCAATACCACTTATCCGGCCGGTCGATGGCGTAGCCCATGGCCTTATTCTCGTATTTCACAAACGCTACTCCGGATGCTTCCACCGGCTGACTGGCCGCATCCCCTTGGGCTTCAGGCTGTTCCGCAACAGGCTGTTCCGCAAGCTCGGGCGGCGGGGGTACGCAACGACCGCCCATGAACGCCAGTGCGGCCAGGGAAAGGGCTATAAAAGGCACGAATTTGGCCTGTTGCATATGCGGAAATGGTTATGATGCCTGCCTTGACTCTAGCGCACGGACCAGGGTTCGGGCAACCCAGCCCCCACGCCTCGTCCTACCGCAACCATGGGTAGCGGCGGACCGCCTCGGTCCGTCCCCACCAGTTGTCAGGCGGATTCAGCGCGAAAGCCAGGAACACCAAAGCGTAAATTACGTGCTCGTCCAAGACAGGGTTGTTCTCGGGCGGCACAAGCGCAAGGTACAGCAAGGCCATAAGCACGACCCCTCCCCATGAGGCAATGCGCAGCATTACGCCCAGTATGAATCCCAAGCCAATGCCCAAGAGCCCGAGCATGAACAGCCAGTCCACGACGGCACTCCCGGCCATGGCCTGGTACATGCTCATGAGCGGCCCTTCGGCGCCATGCCGCAAAAAACCTGCGGTCGGGGAAACCCCGTCCAGCCAGGCCCTGCCCGGCTGTGTGGCAGACCCCAGCCCGAAAAGCTTGTCCAGGAACGGCCACAAACACGTGAAGCCCATGGCCAGCCTGAGCACGAATCGCACCCCGGCGGCTTTATCAGTCATACGCCTAAGCCCACCCTGAAACCACGCGAGGCCTACTGGCCTCCCAGGCCCCTAATGTACTTGTACGTTTCCAGTGAAACGCGGCTTATCATGGCTTGAGCCGCGTCCAAGGCAATATCACGCGTCATGATGCAGATGAAGTACGGGTTCGTATCGTCATACACTATGCCGCAATCATGCAGGGTATCGTTCCGCTCGCCGTACTTGTGCGCCACCTGCACCTCCCAGGGAAGACTCTGCGACAGCAGGTTCTCTATCCTGGTATCGGTAAGCAGGGAAAGGATAGCCTGCGAGTTATCCCTCTGCAGGTACGTGCTGTAATAGAGCGCCTTGAACAAGCGGGTGAAGCCCCGCGGGGACACGCTACTGCCCTCGCCGCCGCCGTTCGTGTACGGATTGGGTATGGCCACGTGCACGAACACGGAATTGAGGTCCTGGGGCGATAACTGCCGCCGAAGCACGTTCTTGGCTGTATTGTCTGACACTTTCAGCATGGCTTCCAGCAATGACTGGACGGTCTTTTTTTCTCCGACCATGTATTGATCCGGTACGCCGGCCAGCCTGTCAATGTCCGTCTCCTCCACTACTATCTCTTGGTCCAGCGCCAGATGGCCGTGCTCAATGGCGGAGTACACCGCCATGGCTATCGGAACTTTCAGCAGGCTGGCGGGCATGTACGGTTCTTTTTCGCTTATGCCGACCCATGTGCCGACGTTGGCAATCTGAACGTAGAAACCGAAGCGTCCGTCCTCGAAATCACCGTAAGACCCCACCACCTCCTCAATGGTCTTTCGCAGGTTCACCAGGTCAAGTATGGGACGACCGCTTTCTTGGTTGCTGTCTATTGGTATGACCGCAGTTGCCGGCGAAAGCAAGCGGTGGGTTTCGTCGCGCGGCGAAACAGCCGCACCTGTAACGCGGTCGCCGCTCAGAACCAGGTAGGCATTGCCGGCCAAAGACAATATCAGTGCGGTCGCAAGCAAGTAGCAAAGGCTTTTCGGTGTCATAATACTCCAACGCAGTAATTATAGATTACATGGACCGCCACCGCCGCCGCCGTGCCTAAGGGCAGGAGCCACGCGCTCTTCCGGGATGAAATAACCATGACGGCTACGGTTGCCATATGCATCGGCGTTACGTACAATGTCCGTTCCAAAAAGTACGCCACGGCCTGCACAGCGGCATGGTTCAGCCCATAGATTATATTCTCCGTCAAACTGAACAGGAATGCAAATGCACATCCCAGGATTAACCGGTTCCGCGTTCCCTCGACGTGAAATAGAATGAGCAATACGACGATAGCCTTAGCCAGTTCCTCTATCAGCTCAGGATAAGGCAGCCACTTTTGCTCAAGATACAGCAAAAAGAACGGCATCACTGCCGCGGCCACCGCCGCGACCGCGAACACCTCAGTTCGGCTGAGCGTCCTGCAGGAGTCCGACGTACTCGCCATACACCCAGCCTGTGAGATTGTCAGGCAGGCTCACCTTGTACCACCGATACGGATCAGCCTCCGCCGTTTGTATGCTGTCCGTGTACTCAACGGCGGCGCCGCTGTCCAGCCTGGCAATCACTGGCGAACTTAGGGACGGATCTTTGCGCACGTTCAGCTTTCCGGAGGGAGCGGAAGCCACCTTGAGCCACGTGGCTGGCGCTTCAACGCTGACGGGTTCTTTTGGCGCCTCCTCGGCCGGAGGCTCGGCAATCGAATCGGGTGCGTTTGGCTGGTCTTGAGTCGAATCGCCGTCCGCAACCATATTGGCCGAATCGCCGGAGACTGGTACGGCATCGGGATTACGGATTCCGCCCAAGAAATGCACAATGCTTACGTAAACCGCGGTCGCCAGCAGAACGGTCACTATGATTATGAACGCATTCCTGGCTACGCCCATATGCATTATCTGACTAAGCCATGAGGAAAAACGGTGCTGCAACTGTTCGTGCAATTTCTGCACCTGTCGCTGGGACATGTGCCTGCTCAGCACCTTGTGCTCGTTGGGACTTATCTTGCCGTCCGAGAGCATGGCTCTAAGCGCCACTTCATCAAGCTTGCCTTTTGACATGGCCCGCGCCTGCCAGACGAGCTGATTGTTCGCTATCCTGACCTGGTGCCTCCACATGGAGAACAGAATGAGCGTCAGCAGGGAGAACCCGCTCACGAACGCCAGAATGATGCCCCACACTGCCACGGTCTGAATGCCGCCCAAGGAACCCAGGAACCCGCGATTGTCGTCGAACTGCACCACCAAGGCCTTGAGCTCCTCCAGTTCCTTCTCCACCGCTGATAATGACTCCATGTTGTCGCGGTAGGTCATTATCTTATCCTGCGGCGTAGCCGTGTTCTCTTTCTGGGTTCTCAATATCCTATCCGCCCTGGATTCAATGTCGTTCTTCAGCAACAGGGCCTGAGCCGACAAAGAGCTTGACTCTACTTCTTTGTAGTAGTTAGCGGCCTGCGCCTTGATGAGATTCAAATCCGTATCGGCAATCTGCCAAATGTCCCTCATCTTCACGGTTTTCTTGACGCTCTCTTTCGGACCAAGCTCAATCTCGCCGGAAGCGTACAGGGTGTCCAATTGGACGTCGTACTGAATATTCAAGCCGCCGTCCTCCATAACGTGCTCCAGCCTGGCCTCCTTGGGCAGGTATATCTTGAACGGCACCTTGGTTTTCACGTCGGCGGGATTGGTGATCATCATGTTCAAATCGACCGAGCCTGACGTATACCATGTGTTTATGACCGGCGCGGCAGTATTCTCAAGCACCTGCCTTTGAACTGTCGTAACGGCCTTGAAGTCTGCCAGCTTGTTCTTTATGTACTTTGTATCTGTCAGGCTCTCCTGGGAAAGCGATAAAATTGAAGCCAGCATGCTGTTGTCTATTTTTCCAATGGAGGTATTGATGCTGGAAATGGCTGTCGAGATCGAGCTTAGCTCCGTGAACATGTCGTCGGCTTGCACGCGGTACACTATGGTGTTACTGCTCGTGCCGCCAGTGACTTCGATGTTCTGCACGTCGGTCTGCAAATCATCTATGGCAGAGTCAATATTGTCCAGCTGTGTCTTGATCAGGGCCACGTCGGCTTTTATGGTTGTGACGTCAGCCTTGATGACCGCGACGTCGCTCTGAATGCCTGCGATCTTGCCGGTTGGCACTGCGATCTGTTTGAGTATCGTAAAGGCATCTCCATTTGCCGGTGCAGACGCCAAATCCGGTTCTATGGTCAGAACTTTGGTTGCGCCGTCATAATCTTCAATGCGGCGCGCCACGCCGGCATTGACGCCGGAAGTAAAAGTAATCAGAGCGTTGTTATACAAATCATTTACCGCCGAGGTCAAATTGGTGCCAAACGATGACACTGCCGGCGCGGGGGCGGCGGCCACGGTTGAACGGATAGAGATCAGATCAGCGGTCAAAAGATCAACGGAATTCTGCACGTTGCTGATATCGGTGCTCAAAGCCGTTTCTGTGGTGGTCAAATCAGCCAAAGTGCTTAGGGACCCTGAATCAAGCTGGGCGTCGGTCAGGCGCCGGGTGGCATAGCTCCAAATGGATGAAGGATCCAGGGATGCGCTGGAGGACTGGGCCAAAATAGTAAAAGTGTCGCCATTGGCAGGGGCGATGGTTAAAGCCGGGCTGACAGTTATTCTTTTTGTCGTGCCGTCGTAGTCGCTGATCTTTCGGACTTGGCCGGCGTTATTTCCGGAAGTAAAGACCATAACGCCGTCATTGTAAAAATCGTTATTGGCGTTCGTTAAACTGGTAATAAACTGGGTTGTTGACGGACTGAGGTCGTTAACGGCTTTTTGATCAACGATCAGGCTGTTGATCAAACTGTCAATTTTAGTCTCGTTTTGGTTTATTTCGGTAGCGAGAGCCGTTTGGGCCGTGCTTAAGTTGGCCAGAGTCGCCAAGGAACCGGAATCAAGCTGAGCGTCGGTCAAACGCCGGGTGGCATAGTTCCAAATAGTCGAAGCGTCAAGCGACGCGGCCGCGCTTTGGGCCAGTATCGTGAAAGTATCGCTGTTGGACGGAGCAATTACCAGCGCCGGATCAACGGTGATCGTTTTCGTGGCGCCGGCATAATCGTATATCCGCCTTACCTGCCCGGAATTAAGTCCAGAAGTGAACAGCAAAACGCCGTCGTTATAATAATTGTCATTGGCGTTAGTCAGATTCGTATCGAATTCAGTGACCGTGGGAGTAGAATCATTGACCGAAGATTGGGCAACTATCGAATTCGCGATCAAAGTGTCAATTTTGGCTTCATTCGCGTTTATTTCAGACGTCAAATCCGTCTTGACCGCAGACAGCGAGGTGTCAATGTTCGTCTTGAGCAAAAGGCCGATGCTGTTGGTGGTAGTGATGGCGGACAACAATGTATCCCAGACGCGCTGGGCGGTAACGTCATCCGACGTGAGAGTACGGGACGCATCGGTCCATATCTCGGTGGCAATGGCGGCCAGTCCGTCGTTGCTTATGCCGGTAATGGTCCGGGTGGCTTCGCTCCACACGTCGGCCGCTGTCAGATTGCTCGTGCCTCTGCTGGAAATCGCCGCGTCCAGGTTGTCCGCGATAAGCTTTCCAATGGAGCCAACGGTGGAAAGAGAAGCGGCCGCCACGTCCCACACCTGGGTCGGGTCGGACAAGGAGACTCCGCCGGTTATTTCCCTGGTGCCGTACTCCCATACCTGCTGGGCCGTAATGTTATTGAGCGCCTGAACCGCCTCGTAATTCTTCTTTATCCTCCCGAACAGGGTGTCTGCGGTCGAGGCGTCCGCTGGCAGGCCTACATACGTTTCCAAAGTATCCACGTAGCCTTCAAGCTGGTCCGTGTAGCCCTTCAAAGTCTGCAAATCCTGGTACGCGGTAGTGGCTTGTCCGTCATAGCCCAGTTCGCCCTGCACCTCCAGTATCTTGTCGTAGGCATCGTCGGCCTTATCGTAAATCGCCTGGGCAGTCTGCGTCCCCCACTTCTCCTGCAGGAACTTGGTGCGGCCGAACAGCGTATTCACATCGGACGCGTCCGTGTATTGGCCTAATCTGGTCTTGACCGTATCCAGATCGGCCATGATTCCAGCGGCGTTATTCGCGCCCCACTTGGCCAGGATGTCGTCCACAACGCCTGTTATATATTGCGTATCGGTGTAAATGTCATCCACCGCGTTCTTGATGTAAGTGACGTCGGCCTGCAGGGTGGCGATTTCCGCGCTGGTGGCCAGGGCGCCGCCGCCGGACAAAGACGCGCTGGTCAATTTACGGTCGACGTACTCCCACACCGCTTCGGCTATCTCCTCAGCCGTCGCCCCGCTTCCGCTCGACGCCGCGGCGTACTGGCTCAGAATGACGAAATCGTCGTTGAACGCCGGCGCGTACGGGAAGGCCGTGTCCACGGTTATGGTCTTGGTGGTTCCGTTGTACGCCGAAATGCGCCGGGACAATCCGTTGTTCTGCCCAGACATCATGACCAGAACCTGGTTCTGGTAGAAGTTCGTGGTGGTCTCGGTCAGGTCGGTTATGAACTGGGTAGTGGTCGCGCCCGCATCGCTCACCAAAGCGCGTTTGATGGCCAAGCGGTCGTTCAAAAGCTGTCCGAACGAACCTGTTATATCAGCGAAGGTCGAATACTGGGCGCCCCAGATGCCCGCGGCGGTCAGGCCCGTGGCAAGCCAGGGCGAAACCGGCTGGCCCTGGGAGTGGAAGTCCAGAGTGCCCGTGTCCACCGTGCCGGACAACACCGACACGTCGTCAAGGTACACGTATGGAGGCGCGAATATTTCGTAAGTGCCGCCGTACGGCTGGGTGGGCAGTGTATTGGCGAAAGGAATCCTGGTGCCTTTCAATAACAAACGCGTGGCGGTATTGCCTATCACGTCAAAGACGAACCCCTGGTCGTCGCGCAATTTATACCCTGTCCACTGATTCCAGGTCCATGACTTGTCGGTGTCCTCTATCACGGTCGCCATGTTGATTGTGCCGCCGTCGTCCACGTTCTCGGCCATGCCTGAATCGGCCACTACGGGCGTGGATTTTATGCTCACGGTCACGGTGGCCAGGGCGGACTCCGTGGGCGTGCCCGACACCACGAACTGTTGCCAAGTATCGGTAGTGGCGGCCGCCGTCCAGGTAAGGTTCGCCCCGGTCATGCCTAGTCCAGACAGCGTCACGGTGGGCAGGTTCGCTGTGCCGTAATCGTCGTTCAGGCGGATGTATCCGGTCACGGCCAGTGGCTCGCCCGCCACGCCCACCACCTTGGCTGTGTATTCCAAGGCGTCTGTCTTGGAGGTCGATTCCATGCGCCAGCCGTAGCCGCCTGCTGTTTTCACCGTTGTATCCGGCAAGGAAGCGCCGCTTGTCCGCATCAATCCGAAGTTGGTGTAGTTCACAATGTCCTTGCCAGAGCCTACCCGCACGTCCACGCCGGGAATGGCGGTGGTCAGGTATTCGCCGCCGAACTTGTCCTGGGTCGAAGAGCCTAAGTAATGGAAGTTGCTGTTGAAGCTCGTACCCTCGCCAATGAAACGCAGAAGGCTTCCTGCCAGCCACGAAGCCGTGTCCGGCGGCATGGACACGTCCGCCTCGTTCCACACTGATTTGCCGAAGGTGGAATTCGCGTCCGTTATTTCCACGTTGCTCGAGGCCGGCGCCACGTAGATGCCGGTTCCGTAGTACCCGTTGTTCGCTTCGGAGGAAACGCCGCCGTCGAACGAGTTGCCCGACATGGTGATGAACGAGTTGCCGTTCAGCCACAAGCCCCTCCGGTACCGCCACAACTGGTTGTTGGTGAGCGTAACCTTGGCCGTACCGGCGGCCAGCCAAACGGGATAGTAGGCGTTCAATATCTTGTTGCCGGAAATTGTGAATATCCTGCCCAGGTTCATGTAAAGCAGGTACCCGGAAGCCGTGTAGCCTGTCACGTAGTTGTTGGAGAACGTAATGTTGCTCGATGAATCCTCGCGGAACGGATAATAGTAGTAATCCAGCGAAGAAAAGTTGTTTGCGTCTATGTACTGGCTACCCAAAGTTTTGTTCAGCGTGTAAATGACGTTAGCCTGTACGTTGTTGAACGCCGATTTCCTGATGTACTGGCTGACGTGCGAGGTGGCGGTACGCTGTGCATTGCCTGACAAATAGAACCCGTAGTACTGCTGGGTCATTTCCATGTGGTTCACATCCAGCTCCTTGGGGTTGTACAGGAGGAAGCCGTATCCCTGATTGATCGGATACATGCGGTTCCCCGGCGGCGCCTCTTCGTCCGACCACAGCCGTATCTGCCTGCGCATGTTCATGACCGGGGAACTGATGGGGTGCTGGCTGTTGGCGGAAGCGGCGCGGTGGTGGTACTGGAATCCGGTCATCCAGCCAGCGGACGTACCCAGCGCGTAGCCTTCGGAATACTTCACCCTGGCCGCGGCTGAAAAAGGCGAGCCGGTGTTGTCCACCCACAGCCGCGTCCGGTTCGGATAGGTAGTCACGCGGATGCGGTCATTGGTAAGCGTATCCGCGCCGTTCACGAATACGAGCGCGGGCAGACCGGTGAAGTAGTCGGCCCAAATGAACCCTTTTTGCGGGTCCATGGCAGTATCAAAGTGCGCCAGGTAAATGTTGCTACCGGTACTGGTTCCGCATCCGGCCGATTGTCCGCTGGTCCAGGCGCTCGCGGGCGCGGTAAAGTCACCCCAGTTGCATGAGCCGGAGGTGTCTATGGCGTCGTCGAAAATAGCCAGCTCGTCGATGGCGCCATCGAAACCGGCATTGTACTGCCAGGAATTGCCAATGCGTATTATGCCAGCATTGGCGCCCCGCCCGCCTAAAGCAGTTCCTTGATTAGTGGCAAAAGCGGCGCCGTCCAGCCACGCCCGCTTCATATTGAGCTGGCCGGTATCGCTGTCCTCCCAGGCCAGGCGGAAATGGTACCACTGTCCGGCCGTGGCTGAGAACGGAGTGTACAGCATGTTGTTCGCGCTTCTGCCCAATGCCGGAGCAACCACGGCCTCTATGACGCCCGTGGGCATTATGCGCACTAAGATGCGGTCCGTGTTGGTGTTGGCCGCGTAGTCGAACAGATACTGCACATAGTCCGGACTGCCGGTGAAATTCGGCTTGAACCAGAAATCCAAAGTCCCCTTTTGTGCGGCCACGCCAGCCGAGCCCTCTATGTTATATTGCGTGGAAGAGCCGGTGAGCGCCCAGGTAGGCTGCATTAGTATGGCGGAGTTCTTGACGTTCAATCCAGCGAAGCTGCCTGCCCCGCGCACGAAGGAATTGTTAAAGTAGGCCGCCCTGGTACCGAACTTGGGTCCGCTGGGCGTGCCGGCTTTTATGCGCAAGGATATCTCCCCTCCCGGCGAGGTGTAGGTGGAACCCGGGGCGGCCGTGCCGGCGGAGCCGTACTGCGAACCTGTCACGCTCCAATTCGACGAACCAGAATTATAAACGAAATCCCAATTCTCATACTTGGTGTACGCGTCCGAAGTGGCAATGCCGGTGGCTTCATCCAGCCCGATGTTGCTACCGCGCATCAAAGGCGAAACGTATATTTCATCGCCTTGCTCAGGCGTGTTGGGGGCGGGTGAACAGGCATTCGCGCCGCTCTCTCCGCACTGAACTCCGCCTTTATGCTTAATGGTGAAATTGATGTAACTGCTTGTGAACGGCGTGCCGTTATAAGCACAACCCTGCGAGCCGTGAATAGAGCCTATGACGTTCCAACATCCGGTATCATTGAAATTATCATTGAACCAGGTTTCGGTCAGGCCGGTGTTCCTGACCGTGACGTCGTCGAACCTCGCCAGAATGGCATCAGCCGCCAGACCGAATCGTCCAGCTGTGAAAGTGGAGTTGGTTTCCGATTCCGTCCAGGTGCCCGGTTCATTGGCGTCGCCGTTGCAATCGGCATCCTCCGACGCCGGCGACCAGAACTTGGCTTGAAGCGTGGTGCCGCTGGCCTCGGCTCGTACGCAATACCAGGTGTTGGCGTTGAAAGTTATGTTGGTGGAGGAGCCGATCGCGGTCTCCGCTCCGGCCGCGGTCGTGTACCACTGCATCCGCTGAACGGTATTGGATTTGTAAATGTACAGCGCATAGCCGTAATCCTCCGCATCCTGTCTAAGGAATATCCCCAACTTGCGTTCGGTGGTGTCCGACGCCTGATTCATGTACACCTTGGCATACACGCTGTAATCGGCCCAGCCGAACCCGCCGTTCATCGTGTGCCAGTTTCCTTCCTGGGTGTTCTTTTCATAGTAAGCCGAAGTTTCGCCGTCCGGATTGGGGCTGGTCCAGCGATGGGCCGTGCCCCACGACGCAACCTGCGATTCGTACCAGCGCGTGGTTTTGAGCGTGGACACGGAAGTTGAATTGTCGTTGTAGCGCAGTACCCAGGTTTCGTTGGGATCGAACGAAGCCCCGGCTGACAAATGGTTGAACCTGGCCTCGTTCACGGAATTGGACACCGTGAACGGATACGAACTCACATCCTCAACCCCCTGCATTGACACCGGCGTGGTTTGGTTGGTGGGCGAGGTGGTCCAGGAAGTGAAGCTTGATAACCTGTTCCTTACCCAATAGGCATTCACGCTGTTCACGCTTGTTTTGGCCGCACTGGGCGTATCCCATGAGTTCCAGGATATGAGCGTGCGCCCGGTCTGGGTGAACAGGCTGGCAGGATTCATTGGCTGCCAGTTGCCGCCGTTGGGCACGCAGAGCTTAGCGCTCTGGGCCGTGGTGTACCCGGAAGGTACGACCTCCGTGAACACCACGTTCGCCGGCACCCCCGCGGTCACGCTGGATATCCTACGAATGACCGTGGGCGAATCGTTGTCCTTTATCTTCACCAGCTGGCTGGCGGTCAGCATGGTGTTGGTATCCGTAATCGAAACCGTGGCGGTCGGATAGGTCGGGTCGCTGTTGAAAGGTATGCAATATTCGCCAAGCCCATAGTTATTAGTTCCCCTGGGCACGTGCTTCCAGCCAAAGGTCGGGGTAAACTCGGTCCAGCCCACGCCCGACTGATAGTACTCCCACACGCGGGTGGCGTCGGCGGATATGGCCGTGCCAACGTTGAATTCAAGTCCGTACACGGGAGTATTGCCCTGGTCTCCGAAATACACCGCATCGTTGGCTTCGGTGTTGGCTCCGTCGCCGAAAATAGTCCAGGCGGACGAAGTGCCGTAGTTCGAGGAATAGACAACGCCTCCCCCGCCGTTGTAATCGGCGTTGTACGCGTTAGTGAGCGGCACCGTGCCTATCTCCGTCATTTCCGCGTTGTACTGGGCGTCGGCGTTGTAGCCCAAAGTACCGGGCGCTCCGGCTCCGTTGGCGCCTGCCCAGGTGGGGAACACGTTGCCGTTATCGTCGGCTCCCATGCCCAAGGTTGAGTCCCAATTGTTCACTGCCAGGCTTGTGCCCTGGGCCACGGACAACGGGTCCAGCGCGGACCAGTTGCCGGCCACGCTTCCCGAAGAACCTTTCACGTCGAGCCAGGTGTTCCCGGCCATGGTCTGCTCTGCGGCCAGGAAGCCGGTATCGATGTTGGCGTCAATGTCCACCGCCAGGTCGGCGACCGGCGTGCGGTAATTGTCAGAGCCGTACGAATAAATGTTGTTCCTTACTCCCGCGGCCCTGGCCCCGTACACGAACGCCCTGCGGTCTGCGCCGGTGGGCCGATAGGTCGAGGGTCCGCGGCTTACCGTGGCTCCTTGCGCCACTGTGTAGGCGTAGCCTGTTGGAATGGAAGCAACCCAAGGATAGTAGTTCACGGCCGCCATGAACGTGACCACCTTTGTGCTTGTGTTCACCGAGGCGAGCGACACCAGTATGGGCGAGGAATTGTTGTCCTTTATCTCGACCACGTCGCCGATGTACAGCCCGCTGACCGAAGTGAGGGTGCAGGAAGTGGCGGCGGCGTTGCAGTCCGCGGACAATGTCGTGGAAAAGTCCGGCCCGGAAGAATCAAAGTACAGGTCGACCGAGCTTGTGTTCGGCAGGGCCGCCGAGCTGGAGCCGAGTTCCAAAGAAGCGTCCGAAGACAGCAATACCCTGCCGGGCGCCGCCAATCTGTAATGCTGGTTCGCCGCATTGCTTACCGCCAGCTTGGAGCGCGAAGTCAAAAGCATGGAAACGAACCCCGAACCGCCGTAAGAAGCAGTGGCGGCCGTCGTGCCCCCTCCGTTGACGCCGCCGCCAGTGGCCCCGGTGTAGATGAGCGGCATTTCAAAATTCTTATCAACCGTCACAGTGTGGCCGGATGTATTGGCTATGAGCAGGTCGTTCGACAAATTCGTTGAATCGCCGGTGTCTGGGTCAGTCGCGCCAGCGCCAACCACCACGAAATCGCCGTCCACAGGAGCGGAAGTATCGGCATCGCCGTACGCCACGAAGAACAGGTGGCGCTGGTTGGCGATCCACGGGTAGTTGTTGGCGCTCGTGGCCGGCGCCACGGTTTTCCCGTACAACAGCACCATGGATGTGCCGGCGCCGGTCTTGGTCGGGTTTTGGCCCATGTTCAGGCTGGTGAACCTGAACGCGTCGCCGTCGTCCGGCGGGCCAAAGTTGCTCAAGTTGGCGTTTATCTCCGCTACCCGAGCGCTCTGGTCTAGGGTATAAGCCGCAATGGTCGAGGCGACCGTCAAGCTGTCGTCCCCGGGATTGGTGGTACAGGCCGCGTCGTCCACCGTGACCGTGGTGATGCGGTTGGCTCCGAGCGCGGAGTTGTTGTCCCACAGGTTGATGTTGTTGGACGTTCCGGAGGTCGAGAAGCCGGCCGCGTTGCCGACGCAGAATTTGGTCGTGGAAAGGACCTGCGTTATCGCCTCCTCCGCGCCTTGAATGAACCTTAGCTTCCATATGGAACGGGCCACGGTCGGATTCTTGTCCGTGGTGTACGTTTCGTTGGCGGACAGCGCCGCAGTCACAATGATGGACGGCCCGTTGCTACAGTTGCCGTCCGAAGCGTTCAAAGAAGCAATCGTCCTGGTTACGGGCGCCGTATCGGAATCCCAAATGTCTATGTTCTGGTTGACGGCAAAACCGGCTGTTGAATTCACGCACAAACGGGTGCTGGCGGTGGCAGGGGCTGTCAGGGTGGTTGTGGTCACGCCGTCGTTCACCCACGCGGCGCCTGTCCCGCCGGTGGTCGCGGTAGTGAGCTTATTCGTCTGGGCCCCGGACAATGAGCCGGTTATGGTCCAATTGCCGTTCGCTGAAGAATACACGCCTGTCCAATGCTCGTTCTGCGTTCTGGAAACGGTGCCGGCATACGCGCCGATGCCGGCCGCGGAGTTTAGGGACACCGCCGTGTTGCTGTTGGCCAATGGAATGGTAACTGTATTGGCATCAACCACATCGACATCTTTCACTCCCAGACCGAAATTGGCCGCATTGGTAATGAGCTTGGTGGAAGTGCCCCTGGGCCACGAAGCCGAGGTGGTGAGGTTGTTGTAGTAAACCCTGAAACCGTAGTGCTGTACGGTAGTAACGGCCAAGGGCGGGTCGAAGCGGAAATCCATGTAATGAATGCCGTATTGGCCGGGGTACAAGGTTTCTCCGGAAATGGTCTGGTCAAAACGCATGACCGCCTGTCGCTCGATCACCACGTCGTCGTAGCTGTTGCCGTAGGTGCAGGTGCCGACCGCCGAGCAGGTCACGTAGTCGCTCCAAGTCACCGATGGCGGCGTGCCGGTGTAGCTGGCGTTGGGGAAGCGGAGCACTTCCACGACCACGTTGGTGTTGTTCACGACCGTGGCCGTATTCTGTATGGCCAGCGTGATGCCGTACAAATTGCCGTCCGCATTGGGCTTGAACGGGATGAAATGCGGCCCGGCCGCGTCGTAGTTGTTGACCGCCACGGTGCCAAGCGCCACCGTGCCGATGGCGAGCGTGCCGGCGGCGCCCTCGGTCGTGGCTCCGGGGTGAATGGGCTGTAAGAAATCACCGTCGCCGTTCTGCCCGTCCCCGGAATAGGCCATGGCCTCCAGCCAGCCCCCGGCAGTTGAAAGCGTGGTGGACTGTTTGGAAACTTTGATGGCGCCGGTGAACGGGGCCGCGAACGCATCCTGCCTGCCCTGAAACAGCCAGTCGAACAGAGGAGTGAAGCTTGCCACGCCCATAGTGGAAGCCACCACCGCGAACAACAGCCAGGTGGCCGCGGCTCGCCGCAGTAGATGATGGCGCGGCTCCCTGATGAGCTGTCTGAAATCCGAATACGTGACCGCGGGCTGAAGCGCCAGCGTCAGCTGCTGGGTAGCCAGGTCGCCGCTGCCCTGAAAGAGCGCCGGAACGAATTTGTACAGAGGCCGGAGCAGCCACAACAGGAATAGCTTCAGCTCCTGTACAAACGACACGCCGTCAAGCGGCTGGCTCGATTCGTTCGACCGTGCGCGCTCCACCCGCTCGCTTATCTCCTGCCGCGCGTGATCGTACCCAAGCTTGGCCTCGTGTGCGATGGCGGCGGAACCGGCGCCGAACCAAGCCGACACGCGAATACTTGCGCCGCTAAACCATCGCACAGCCAAATCCGCCGCACGGAACACTGCACTGCTTACGGCTGGCGCATGTTGCCTTAGGAATGGCAACAAGCTATGTAATGCATAATCTAGACTCAGCCTGCTGAGTTCTTGCACGCCCCTGAAATAACAAACCAGCGCCCAGGCCAGTAGACGCTGAACCCTCCCGACGACCGGCACCGCGTAACGCAGAGCCGCTTTCTCAACGTGAGGCTCTGAGAACCTGACGAAGCTGGCCAATTCCCTTGATACGTACACCAAACTGATGAACACGCCGTAGAGCACGCCCGCCACCACCGTACCGGTTACCTTGGCCAGCCATACCAGAGAAAAAAACAAAAACTCGGCTGCTTTGGACGAGAGCCGGAAAACGCCCTTTACGAATTGCTTGTCTGTTTTATCTGACCTTGCCTGAGGGGAAACTGATTTTACAAAAGAATTTTGCATGCGTTCGCGCTGAGCCCCCATGACTCAGGCAGATTTTTAGGCTTCATAAAAAGATACTTTTTACATGATTTATTATAGCACAAAAATATCAACTAAGCAAACACAAAGAACGGCCTCCCGGCTAAATAAGCTGGCTGGCCTAGATTCTCACGCCGAACGGCGTATCCGCAAGCTGTTGGAGACGACCGACACGCTCGAGGCGGCCATGGCCGCCGCGGCCACCATGGGGTTCAAAAGGCCCAGGGCCGCCAGCGGAACTGCCGCAACGTTGTAGGCAAAGGCCCAGAACAGGTTCTGCTGAATGGCACGGAACGTACGACGCGACAAGCGTATGGCCTCCACTGCCTTCAGCGGATTCGACTGCACGAGCACTATGCTCCCGGCTTCCATGGCCACGTCGGTACCGCTCCCCATGGCTATGCCAAGGTCAGCCTGGACCAGGGCCGGCGCATCGTTGATGCCGTCGCCGACAAAAGCCACTTTTTTACCTTGCGCCTGAAGCTCCCTGACCTTCATTGCCTTGTCCTGCGGTAGTACCTCAGCCATAACCTGCGCAATGCCGAGCTCGCGGGCGACCGCTTCTGCCGTACGCGCGTTGTCGCCCGACAGCATGACCGCGCCAATGCCAAGCGCGGCGAGTTTCTGCACCGCCTCCCTAGCTTCCGGCTTAACAGCATCGGCCACTGAAATAACACCGGACGGCTTCCCGCCAACACTGACTCCGAACGCGGTTTCACCTTTGGCTTGACGAGCCTGAATACGCGCGGCCAGCTCCGTGGTCGTAACGCCTAACCGCTCCAGGAACGGCAACGTACCGACCGCCACGGCCGCACCGCTTACCGTGCCCTTCACACCGCCGCCCGGGACGGCGGCAAACTCGCTCACCGGAGCAAGAATCAGTTTACGTTCCTCTAAAGCATAACGAGCTACGGCCTGGGCCAAAGGGTGCTCTGACGCATGCTCCAAGCTCGCGGCCATGATGAGGAATTGCGCCTCGTCAATGCCGGGCACTACCCACATGTCGCGTACCTCCGGCTTGCCATGCGTCAGCGTGCCGGTCTTGTCGAACACCACCACGTCTATCTTCTTCGCCCGCTCCAACGCCTCCCCGTTCTTAACCAGGATGCCCCGCTTGGCTCCAACGCCCGTACCGACCATGATTGCAGTCGGCGTGGCAAGCCCCAAGGCGCACGGGCAGGCGATAACGAGCACTGCCACGGCCGGGATAACGGCTTGCGCTATGTCACCCCGGGTCACGTACCACCCCACGGCCGTCAGCAGGGCAATGGCCAGCACCACGGGTACAAAAACACCTGATATGCGGTCGGCTAGTTTTTGGATGGGGGCTTTCTTGGTCTGCGCATCAGCCACCAGCTTCACGATTTGCGCCAGAATAGTGCCATCGCCCACCCTCTCAATTCGCACCCGGACCAAACCATTAGTGTTGAGTGTGGCCCCGTACACCCTGTCACCCGCCTGCTTATCGGCCGGGATTGATTCGCCCGTGAGCATGGATTCATCCAGAGCGGCCGCGCCCTCCACAATTACCCCGTCACTGGGCACTTTCTCGCCAGGCCGCACCATGACCACGTCGCCTACCTTCAGCTCCTCGATGCCCACTTCCACCTCCCGTCCGTCCTTCAGCACGCGCGCCCGCTTGGCCCCAAGCTCCATCAGCTTCATGATCGCCTCGCTGGCCTGGCCAGTGCTCTTGGCCTCGAAATACTTCCCCAGCAGTATGAGCGCGGTTATGATGGCGCCGGTCTCGAAATAGATGTGGCTCTCCCCTGCGAGCAAGGCCCACGAGCTGAAGCCGAGCGCGGCCAGCGCGCCTAGGGAGACCAGACTGTCCATGCCTGGCCTCAGGCGCCGCAGTTCCTTTATGAGTCCGACGTGGAACTGCCAGCCGAATCCCAGGATGACTCCGGCGCTCACTGCGGCCACGAACCACATGGAAGCCATAATACCCGAAATCTCCGGCCCGAACGTAAGGCCCGACATGCCAAGCACCATAACTGGCGCGGCTAGTGCCGCGGACCACACTGCTTTGCGTTTGGCAGGCGCAACCTCGTTCGTCAGGTGCCCGGCATGGTCGCCATGCGCCTGAACCCTGTCTTGGTGCGTTGGAATGTCGTAGCCTGCGCGCCGTACCGCCTCGTGCAAATCATGCTCGCTGACACAGGACTCGTCATAGGTAACGGTCGCCTGTTTGAGGGCGAAATTGACCGAGGCGTCAGCTACGCCCGGCACCTCTGCGAGAGAATCCTCGTTCAAGGTAACGCATGAGGCGCAGTGCATACCCGCTATCGGAAATGTAATGGTCCTCATAGCCGCTTTAATTCTCCGGCAGCACGGTAAAACTGCCGGTGTACATGCCCATGGCGCAGTGGAACGGGAGCTCCCCTTCGCCTTGGGCCGTGAATTCTATTACGTTCGCGCCCGGCTTGATGTACTTCGTGACATCGAGCGCGGGGAACTGCAATACGCTTTGGCACCCGTAGGTATTCACGCCGTTTATCTCCCAGCGCACCGGCACGCCAGCACGAATAGTGAAACGGTTCGGCGAATACCCTCTCGCCACCACGTCCATCTTCACCACCTGCACGCCGTCCACCAGCGTAGCGTTCGAGTCCTGCGCCTCGTTCCCCTGGCTCCCGGCCGCGCGTTTCAGGCTCTCACGCGCTTGCGCAAATACGGTGCTCATGCCAGTCAAATTGGCGCCGTACCCGAAATTGATAACGCCAAGCGCCACGACAGCGGCTCCGGCCGCCAGAGCTACCGCCTTCTGCCCCTTGCCTTTGACAAAGCTGGTAATCGCCCCGAGACCGGCAAGCGCCGGCAGAGTCCCTAAGCTGAATACGAGCATGGTCAGGCCGCCTGCGCCAGCGTCGCCGCGCGTCAGCACGTAGAGCTGAAGCGCCTGCGTAAAGCCGCAGGGCAAGAAAAAGGTTCCGGCCCCCAAGAGGAACGGAGCCCAGGCGCGGGTAGCGCCGGCGGAATCATGCAGGCGGTGAGCTATGAGCTTCGGGGGGCGCACGGTGAGGCGCGAGAGCCACGGTAATACATTTAGGAGCCTCAAGCCGAGAACTATCATGGCCAGGCTAGCCACGAGCGTCACTATGCCGCTGCCCGCCGGCGAGAATGCCAGCACGGAGCCAAGGCCGCCAACCGCGGCTCCCAGCGCCGCGTAGGAGGCCACGCGGCCGAGGTTGAAAAAAATGTGGGGGCGGAACTTTTGCCAGCCAGTATGCTCGGGGTGCGCCTGGGCGTGGGCCGAGGCTACGGCCACGAGGAGCCCTCCCGTAACCGCAATACAGCTGGACACGGCCGCCACCAAACCCATCACGAACACCACGCCCAATGAAAGGTCTTCCCCGGTGCCCAGATTCGGAACCAGGTTCAAACGCTTGAACAACAGGTACACGGCCAGAACGACCAGCACTATGCTTCCGAAACGCTTGGCACTGAAACTTACGGCCGCTGTTCCGGGGCGTACGCGGTACCCGTGCGGCGCCAGGCGCCCGTTCACCGCCTCAAGGTCCGGCTCTTGTCCGCTCCACACCTCAACCCACCCTGCCTGATGGGCTTTCACATTCTCGACTCCGTTCGATTTTAGGAACGCACGCTCTATCAGCACCTCGCACGAGGCGCAGTGCATTCCGGATACCTGGTACGTGCGTTTGGCCATAAGTTATGAACGCTTGAATTCGCGCTCACATCCGGCGCCGCAAAAATAGCGCGTACGGCCGGAACGCCTTAAACTCCGAACGGCCGAGGCCGGTGTCAGCCGCATGCCGCACACAGGGTCCGTTACCACCTGAAGCTGTTTGGCGGCCTGAGCCGCCGCCCCGCCCAAGCGCTCCATGAGGACGCTGCGCAACAAGTCGGACGCCAGGACGAAGTTACGGTGAGTCAAACGGTAGTACATTTCCTTGCCCTTGCGCTCGGCAGCCACGACGCCGAAGCGGCGAAGCGCCATAAGATGCTGGGAAAGGTTGGCTTGGCGCAAGCCAAGCATGCGCTCCATGTTAGAAACCGTGAGTTTTCCCTGTCTCAGGAGATACACCACCTCAAGCCGCTTAGGGTTGGCCAAAGCCTTCAGAAGCTGTGCATGTTGGCGGAATACGGCTCTATACATATTCAATTATTAGAATATATCCTACCTGTAGGCGTGTCAAGGCCTAAACCAAAACCGCCCGAAATGGGCGGCCGGACCGAGCTTGGAGCGATCAAACCCAAGGCGTCCTATGAATTGATTTTCTTCTGCAAATTACGCTTATACTTATGCGTTTGCTTCTTGGCTTCGAGCATCTGTCGTTTTATTTCCAACCGCTTCTTGGTTTTATGGGAGCGTGACTTTCTACCCTTTCCAACACCGGTCCGTCTTTTTGCCATATTGTTTATATAATGATCAATGGTTATCTGACGTGAAGTATAACAAGAATCACTCAGTTCGTCACTGAAGGATTCTTGGCAGGGGCACAGGCGATACTGCGAGCTGTAGTAAATATGAACAAAGAGCTGTGATTGTACAACAGCTCTTTGAATGTATTCATCTCACCTGAGTGAGTTTTGTATCATTCGCCTGCCCGATAGCCACCGGCGCGGGTCCACCCCTGATACTTTGAAGTAGATCCATGCGTAAAGGGCTATCAGGCCTAAGCCTCCGACAATACCGAAAATGTATTTCATGTTAGCTCCTTTCGATGTTGGTTTTGAATTGATGCCCTACTATATCCTAATGCCTCGCAAGCCGTCAACCCCCGAGCTGGCATCTGGAGCAGAGAACTGGTCGCCCAAATCTTTCGCGGCGAACTGCCGCTCAACGAGCTGGGACTGGAGCTGTGATTTCATCTTGGCCTGCCATTGCATATCGAAGCGTATCTTGGAGCCGACTGCCGCAATGACGCCGCCCGTGGTTTCCAGACAGCCAAGTCCGGCATTGACAAAGCCGACATTCTTCAAGCCCACGGCCCAAGAAATCGAACCGCCGGCGATGGCCGCTAATGAACCCAGGAAAACTCCCAGCCTGGCCGGGTGGTTGAAATCCTGCTTCACTGCTTTCCAAAAGCGTTTCACGCTTGGGTTGGATTCTATCATCTGTATAAGCGCGCTGGTGTCCAACTTGGACAGATCCTCCATCAGCTTTTCCTGCTCCGCCTTGTCATAGGGCATGATGCCGGAACTCATGTCCTGTAGTTTCATGTCTCCAAGCGTGGAGAAAACACGTTCCACTCCTTCCTCGGTAGAGCCAACTTTGCGCGCGAACGCCTTTTGCATTGGCAGACGGAAAATCTCATCCCAATCACGTTTGAACTTCGCGCTGTAGGCCAGGAACTTAGTTGCGTCGCGTTCCCCCGACTTTTGCGCGGCGAATTTAGCCAGCTCATTGTCATCGGCCTTGGTATTGACTAAAGCTTCTATTTCTTCCTTGCTCATCTGCTTCATACGCTGGCGCAGTTCGCCGACCTCTTCAGGAGTAAGTATCATCTCTGGCTGACGCTGGCGTTCATGCTCGCCCATAATGTCGAACGCTTTGCGTATCTCTGCCATAAGCTCTTCATGTGTTATGTCTTTCTTTCGCTTGATCGCGTCAAAATTGAATGCCTCACGGAATCCCTCGCTCTCCTCCAGGAAATCCATAGCGGTCAGCTTGCCCTCGGTAAGCAAAACCCTCCTTGCTTTGTCTAAAATGCTCATGGTCTGAATGGCTGTGACCTGTGAAACCAAAGTTGCCCCAAGGCCGAACATGGCTCCCCCGCCGGCTCTGTAAGCCAGCTGATCCCCGGTACTGGCTGAATGCTCGCCTTGTTTGCCTACATACTCCGCGCCCACCAGCAATCCAGAGGCTACAACCGTCGATATGCCCAGTGAAATAGCGCGCTTGGCGAATATTTCCCTGGCTGTGAACCCCTGTCCTTCCATGCATTTCCACTCGCCGTATTCACCTACCATGTCATCAATCAGCCCGGCAATTATTTTACCTACGTAATGATAGACCGCTGACTCCCCGGTGATCGCCGGCATAGCGCTCTCCATTATCTCAGCGCTTGGTCCGGCCAAAAATAGCTTCTTTAAGGCGCCTACGCCCTCGGTCGTCTGCATATTGGAAATGTCCCATTGCATCTTC
>CAZMHN010000012.1:0-27349 GCA_964566145.1 uncultured Gammaproteobacteria bacterium | reverse complement strand
ACAAATTCCGTTTCTCCCCCTTACAGTTCCATTCGAATTTCTGAAGGCTTGGTGGAAATTTCAAAATTTTTGGCAACCAGGTATCGATAACTTTTTTGTTTTGTATATAAAACTCACGATTTTGTCTGATGAAATCAACCTTCCATTTAGGAAATTTTTTTGTTTCAACCCTGGCGTAGGCTGGTAGTGCCATTAAAATATGTTTTTTAGGCAATCCTTTCAAGGGTACACCATGGCTGCCATTATACTTTTGAAGTTGGTGTACACTCTGATGGAATGGTGCGGTATTCTCGTAGGGGTACGTCGCTCCGAATTCCATTGACCATATAGGAAAAGATGGCAATACCTTCTTTGTTGGAAAAAGTTTGATAAATTGTTGCCAAGTAGATAGACATTCTAGGTTCTGCACGGAAAGGGGGCGCGCATTGCGCGGATATGAATCTAATATGGATTTGATTGATAACGACCCTCTTGTCGGAATTGGCCATGAAAAATTTTTTAATCCACTACGACTCCCTACAATAAATACTCGTTTCCGTAATTGGGGTATTCCAAATTCATGAGGTGAAAGATAAGCAGATTTAATATCATAACCCAAAGAGGCTAAACGTTTTTCCAAATGTCCCCAAGTTTTTTGTCTATTGTGAGCTTTAAGATTGGGTACGTTTTCCAAAAAAATATAATGCGGCCTGTGGTATTTAATAATCCGAAAGACATACTTAAAAAGATCGCCCCATTTTGGATGATCAAATC
The DNA here is from genome assembly GCA_964566145.1 of uncultured Gammaproteobacteria bacterium. Classification (GTDB taxonomy): domain Bacteria; phylum Patescibacteriota; class Patescibacteriia; order Veblenbacterales; family UBA10138; genus CAZMHN01. The sequence goes on along the minus strand of CAZMHN010000012.1, from coordinate 26,596 downwards.
CTTCCTGTTGGCCGGCCTTGGAAAATGGCTGGCAAGGAGAACCCGCACACAAGATATCATGTTTAGGGATTAAAAATGGTGGAATCTTTTTAATATCTCCAGCGGGTCTAATTCCAAAATTTTTTTCATAAAGTAACGCCAAATCTTGATCTAGTTCACTTGCAAATACACAATCATGCCCAAATTTCTTTAGGGCCAAATGGAATCCGCCCAAACCAGCAAACAGGTCTATGAATTTGAGTCTTCTATCTATTCTACCCTTCATACTTATTTCTCTGCATCATCAAAAGTTTCAAATCAAAAAACCGCACAGAGTCATACCCTTCACGTTTCTCTTGTGCCCAACCAATTTTCGGCAAGTCCTTAATTATCATCTTTTCCAATCCCGTACCAAAACCCCTCCTCTCACCTTCTTCACCACCACCTTCTGCTTTTCCTTCCACCCTAACTCGCGGACAAGCTCAATAGGCAAAGTTAGGCCGATGGACTTGCGGCCGATTTTGGTTAGCTTGCGGATGTTGGAACCCTTGGGTTGCTGTGGTGGCATGTACGTAACCTGTTACGTAACCGCTTACTTACCTTCCCTACTGGGCATTCTGCGCCAAATATGCCCAAAAATCAAAAACCCCGCTTTCGCGGGGCTTTGAACTATTTCTTCAGCTTCCTGCGTATGAAGGCCGGGATTTCGTAGTCTTCCTCCCCCGCCTCCCCTTCCGCCCCGGCCTTGGGGCCCTTGCCCACGCTCACGGGCCTGGAAGAGTGCTCCACGTGCGACAAAGGCCTGCTCTGGAACCCTTGGGTAGGCTCGTCCTCTTCTTCTATGCGTATGGGCTCGCGCCTTGGGGGCGCGGGAGGCGGCGGGGCCGACACGACGCGCTCGGAACGGGCAAAGGGAAGGCCGAACGAGGCGCTCGAGCTGGGCGCGCTCGACACTTTCCTGGGCGCGTTGCCGGAAGCGAAGCCGGTCGCAATGACCGTTACCTTCACCTGGTCTTTCATGCCCTCGTCTATGATGGAGCCGAAGATTATCTTGGCGTTGGGGTCGGCCGAGGCAGTGATGACGCGGGCCGCTTCGTTCACCTCGAACATGGTAAGGTCGGGTCCGCCGGTTATGGTGAAGAGTATGCCCTTGGCGCCGTCGATGCCGATTTCTAGAAGTGGTGAATCAATAGCTGCCTTGGCGGCGTCCACTGCCCGGTTCTCGCCCGAAGCAGTGCCTATGCCCATGAGCGCGCTGCCCGCGCCGGTCATGATGGCTTTCACGTCCGCAAAGTCAACGTTGATGAGCCCGGGCACGGTGACGAGTTCCGAAATTCCCTGCACGCCCTGGCGAAGCACGTCGTCCACGATGGAAAAAGCTTCGAGCAAGCTCGTCTTCTTGTCGATGAGCTGGAGTATGCGGTCGTTCGGAATGGTGATGATGGTGTCCACCTGGTCCACCAGCTCGTCGTGCGCGCGTTCCGCTATCTGCTTGCGCTGGGCGCCCTCGAACCCGAACGGCTTGGTGACGACCGCTATGGTCAGTGCGCCGGCTTCGCGGGCAAGCTCGGCCACCAAAGGCGCCGCGCCGCTCCCCGTGCCGCCGCCCAGGCCGCACGTGAGGAACACCATGTCCGCGCCTTTCAAAGCTTCTTTCATTTCGTCCCGGCTCTCTTCCGCCGCCTTGCGCCCGATGTCCGGGTCCATGCCCGCGCCCAGGCCCCTGGTCGTCTGCGCGCCGATGTGCAGCTTCACCGAAGCCCGCGAGTGGTGCAGGGCCTGCGCGTCCGTATTGATGACCAGGAACTCAACGCCCCGTATCTTGGCGGATACCATGCGGTTCACGGCGGCTCCGCCGCTTCCGCCTACGCCGACGACCTTTATCTTGGCCAAAGACTCGATTTCGGGCTTTACTTCCATAAAAGGGTGTACCTTAGGGCTTAGAAGTTAGGGCATGAACAGCTTAGGCAGGTTCTTGAGCTTGCCCAATACCTGCGCGACCGAGGAAAAACGCAAGGCTTTGAACCCGGTGGAACGCACTTCCTGGCTGGCGCCCCAGCGCACCAGGCCGAGCGCGGTGGCGAAGGCCGGGTCGTTCACGCGGTCCAGGGGGCTCACCACGTCCATGGGGTAACCGATCATGGCCGGCAGCCTGAAGCAGCGCTTGGCCGCGTCCAGCAAACCCGGAAGCTTTACGCCGCCGCCCGTGAGCACGACGCCCGAGGGCAGCTTGCCCGAGCGCTCCACTTTGGTAAGCTCGCGGTCGGCCAGGGAGAAGATCTCTTCCAGTCTGGCTTCGATGATGTCACTGAGCTGCTTGCGGCTCACCATGCCTTCCTCGCCGCCGCCGAACTCCGACAGGTCCACTTCCTCGCGCTTGCCTATTTCCTCCGGCACGGCGTGTCCGTAGTCGACTTTCAAACGCTCGGCCACGTCGATGGAGGTGCGGAGGCCGATGGCGATGTCGTTCGTGATGTGTCCGCTCCCGACCGGGAGCACGGCCGCGTGCAAAGGCTCGCCTTCTTCCACCACGAGCAGGCTGGTGGTGGCTCCGCCGATGTTCAGGACCGCCACTCCCAGTTCCTTCTGCCGCTTGGAGAGCACGGCTTCGGCCGAAGCCAGAATGCCGAGCACGAGGTCGTCTATGTCCACGCCAGTCCTATACACGCACTTGGTGAGGTTCTTTATTTGCGCCGACTGGCCTTCGATGATCTGCGCTTCCACTTCCAGCCTGACGCCGGTCATGCCCGTGGGGTCCTTGATGCCGGGCTGGCCGTCCACCGAGAAGGTGCGCGGCAGGACGTGGAGTATTTCGTAGTTCGGCGGCGTGGCCACGGCCTGCGCCGCTTCCACCACGCGCGTCACGTCGTCCTCGCCTATCTCGCCGTTCGGCTTGGCCACGGCGATGACGCCGTGCGACGACGAAGCCAGGATGTGGCTGCCGTTGATGCCCACCCAGGCGTGCTCGACCGGCGTGCCGGTCATGCGCTCGGCCTTCTCCAGCGCGCTCGAGATGGCGGTGACGGCGTCGTCTATGCTCGTCACCACGCCGCGGTGTATTCCCTCGGACGGAACTTCAGCTAACCCTATGACCTGGAGCTGTTCCGTGCTCCCGCCGTGCGCCACTGCAATGCGAACAGCAGTTGAACCTACATCAAGTCCGGTGATGAGTGAGGGGTTGGCCATGGGTGTATCTGCGTACCCCTACAGTATAGGGCGGCCCACCGCATGTGTGAAGCCGCCCTAGCTGAGTAATTTAGTTGTTCAGCTAGTGCACAGGCTCATGACGAACAACAGCAGGGCCGTAGCGGCCAGAATGAGCACGGAAGCGGCCAGCATGTCCTTGATGGCCCTGACGGGGGCGGCCAGCCTGGGCTCGATGAGGTCCACTGTGCGCTCCAAAGACGTGTTCACAAGCTCGGCCGCGAGCACCGCTCCCGAAACGAGCGTGAGCAAAGCCCAGCGCTCGAACGACAGGTGCGCCCAAACCGCGTACCACTGCACTATGACGGCCGCCAGCGCCTCGAGCTGGAAACTGCGCTGGCTGCGGAAGGCGTGTTTGAGGCCGGCCAGCGCGTACGCGAACCGATTGTTCCGGGCTTTGGGGTAGCGCGCGGCTTTCATGGCAGAGAACTTAGCACTTTGCGCTCAAGCGCGCGCATGCGCGCGCGCTCAAAAGGCTTCATGTGGTCGTGGCCCGCCAAATGCAGAAGGCCGTGCACCGCCAGCACGTCCAGTTCGCGCCGCAGATCATGATTGCGCCGCGCGGCCTGGCGCGCGGCCTGCTCCAGGCACATCACCACTTCGCCCGAAACCGGATCCGCTCCGTAAGCAAACGACAGCACGTCCGTTACCCGGTCGTGATTGCGGTAAGTGCGGTTCAAGGCGCGGATGGCTTCCTCGCTCACGAACACGAATCCCACTTCGCCGTACTTTTGCCTGACGGCGCGGCCGGCCGCGCGCGCGAGCGCGCGCAAACGCAGGCTCGTGCCCGGAGGCAGGCGGCGCGCCTGGCGGTTGCTGACGGCCGCGCCCATTACGGCGCGCTCTCCTCCGCCGGCGCTGACGTGAGCTTGAACAGCCGGAGCATGGTGCGGAGCACCTGGTAGTACGACGCCTGCGTTCTGGTGCCGATGTTGTAGCTCACGGTCACGATGGAATTGCCGGCGGCCACGTAGGCATTCAAGCCGTCTGTCGACAGCGCCCAGTGCACGTCGCCCGCGGTGAGCTGGGGCACTTCGCTGGCCGTGAGGCCGGGCACCTGCGTGGCGTACCACGCCGCGGCCGACAGGCCTTCCGGGTTGCCCACGATGAGCACCTCGATGAATTCTCCTCCCTCGCTCCGGAACAGCACCTCGGCCCCGGCCCCGTCCACGACCTGCAGCTGCCAATCTTTGGGATAGCGGGCTTCGTAGCCGAACTGCTCGTTCCGGTAAGGCACAAAGCGCTCGCTGGTCGCCAGCATGGCCCCTTCGGCCCGTGACGGATCGTAGCCGCCGCCGACTTCGGTGCCGTCGCTGTAGCCGTCCCCGTCCGAATCGGGCTTAGTGGGGTCGCTGCCGAACACCGGCTCTTCGGAATCGGTCAGGCCGTCTATGTCCGCGTCGGTGGTGGGCGGCGGAGGCACCACGGCCTTCACTCCGCCCGGCTCAGTTTCCGGCACGGCTTCGGCGTCCATGCCTTCCGGGCTGGCTTCATGGTCGCCCGCGCCCAATCCGGCCGTGCCCACCTCGAGCGAGAACCGCATGAGGTACGTTTTTCCGTCCACGCTCTCGTACAAATAGTCGCTGCCGCCCGGCTGGGGGTTAGCAGGCACGGCGTCCAGGTACACGGTCCCCAGCGCCTGGGCCCCGAACCCGGCTCCGGCCAGTACGTTGGTGGTGGCGGTGCCCAGGGCCAGGGCCAAAGGCGCCACGGGGTAGCGCTGGTAATCGGCGTAGTAGAGTTCCAAAGCCGCCTGAACGTTGCGCACGTCGCGGTAGCGCGCGCGGTCGCGCTCCACCGCCGTGGTTTCCGGCGCAGGAGCTTCCGGCTCGGGCTCGGTCGCGGCCGGCTCCTCAACCTGCGGCGCAGGAGCTTCCGGCTCGGCGGGTTCGCTCCCTTGGCGGCTGAAGATCAAGTACGCCCCAAAACCCAGTATGGCCGCGATGAGCACGATGATCGCCGCCATGAGCCACTTGGTGCCGCTGGTCTTCGGCGCGGAGGGCCGCCGCGCATCCTGAGGCGACGATTGGAAATTCGTGGGCATGGTGTAGATGTCGCCCCACACCTCCCCTCCTCCGCCCGGCTGAGCGGACTGAGCAGGCTGGGGTGCAGAAGTTGGCGCGGGGAATTCGTTCGCCACGGTGATGCTCAAAAGGCTAGCCTGTTAGTTCGCGGGCGGAACCGACGGAAGCTCCAATAGCCTGCCCGGCCCGGAAGGATTGTATCCGTTCTGTATCTCCTCGCCGTCGCTGAAGCCGTCGCCGTCCGTGTCCGGGTTCAAAGGGTTGGTCTGGAATATTTTGGCTTCTTCGCGGTCGAACAGGCCGTCCTCGTCGCTGTCCGGACGCATGGGGTCGGTGCCGTACTGCGCTTCTTCCGCGGACGTAAGGCCGTCGCCGTCGGCATCCTCCGAGCCTGTCTGTTCAGGCGCGGGCGCCTGGGGCGCGCCCGTGTCCCCGGCGTCGGCCGGCGCGGCCGGAGGCGGCGGAGTTATGTCTTCGGTCGCCGGAGCAGGACTGGAAAAGAACACGTACCAGGCGGCGGCGGCCGCGGCGGCCGCCAGTACGACGCCTACGGCCACCCAGATGACCCAGCGGCGCGAACTGCCGGCTGAAGCCTCGTCCAAAGACAAAGACTCGAGCGGCGGAGCGGACATGACGGCGGGGGCGACGGGAGCGGCCATGGGCTGGGGCGCGGCCGGGGGAACTGCCGGCCTGGGTGCTGCTTGGGGCGCCTGGTCCGCGTCGGCGAATATGTCCTCGACTGGCGAGCCTGGGACCTTGGGTTGGTCAAACATAAGTTTCAGTGAGTTACCGAGCTGACTGCATCCATCATAGCACGATTGGATGCTTATCTGAACGTTATGGAGAAGTCGCGCGATGCCTGCGCCTGGACGTTCTGGGAATCCACATTCCAGGCTATGACGCGGCAGGTATTGGTTCCGGACGTGCGGCAATCGCCCGTGCCGGGAGTGTCGACTATCAGGGTTACGTTGCTGGCGCTGCCGCTGCAGACGCGGCTGGTGGTACCCCTGACCTGGGTGTACGTACCCGGGCCGGTGTAGTTGTAAACGGCGTAGTAGCAGGAAACTATCGGGTAGCTTCCGGCGATGTCGCGGATCGTAACCACGAAATTCGCATCCTGCCACGAACCGGCCGCCGGGCTGTCGATGACTATTTGCGGGGGCGTGGGGGCGGTGGTGAAGCTCCACACCTGCCCCTTGGCCACTCCGGCGCTGTTGCGGGAGTCGACGCGCCAGAAATACGTGGTCAGGGCCTGGATGCCGAGAGGCCCCAGGGACACGGAGGTGCCGGACTGGCTGCCCTTGAATTCGCTTGAGCCGGTGGTGGCGCTGTTGACCGCGGTGAAGGTCGTGCCGAAGTAGAATTCGAAAGTCGAAGTGCAGGCGCCCGAACCCCAGGTCAGGAACGGGGTGTTGACAGGCACGTTGGTGGCGCCCGAGACCGGGCTCGGGCCCGAAGCCTGGGCCGGCAGGTCCCTGTTGAACGTGGCCGTGACTGTTACGTTGCCGCTGACGTTTATGGTTTGCGGCGACGAGCCTGAGGCCATGGTGTGGCAGGAGAAGTTATCCGTGAAAACGGCTGTGTGGCTGCCCTGGGCGGCGGACGTACCCGTGGTCGTGGTGCCTATATAGTTGCCGTCCAGGTACGCGCCGGCGCCGGGCAGTCCCGCGCCCGCGTCGTCCTGGGACAGGAACGTGACCGTATAGGTGGGCGCGGCCGCGGTGGTGAAATTCCAGGTCTGCCCCGTGGTCACGCGTCCGTTGTTCGAAGGGTCTATGCGCCAGTAGTAGGTGGTCGAGTACGCCAGCCCCCCGGGCGTGAAGCTTAGGCCGGCCTGCGTGCTGCGCAGCGTCAGGCTGGATGGATTGGTGCCGAAGTACACGTTGTAGGAAGTGGCGCAGGCGGCCGACGTCCACTGGAGCGCGGTCGTAAGCGCCATGTTGGTGGCGCCGTTCGGGGGGTACGGGTTCGTGGCCTCGCCCGGCGCAGTGCGCGCATAGTTGCCTATGACGGTAAGCGGGGTGGTTCCGACCGTGAAAGTGGCTCCTGGGCTAACGTTGCTGAAGGTGTGGCAGGCCACGGCGTCATAGGCCGCGCTGTGGCTGCCCTGGGTCAGGGAAGCGGTGAACGTGGTGGTGCCGGCGGAACTGCCTGACCCGTCCAGCCTGACGCCGGCGGAAAGCATGGTGCCGCCGTCGTTCTGGGCGATGAAGGTTACGTTCGTGACCGGCGCGCCGGCCGTGGTGAAGTTCCACACGGCTCCCGTGGTCACTCCGCGCGCGTTCCTGGCGTCAATGCGCCAGTAATAAGTGGTGGAATAGCTCAGAGTGCTCGGAGTGTAGCTGTTGCCTGTGAAATTGCCGCGGTACTCCGGCGAACCCGTGCCGGCGTTCTGAACCGCCGACTGGCTGGTGCCGAAGTACGCGTCGTAGCTGGTTTGGCATGCGCCGGCCTGCCAGGTGAGCGTGGTGTTTATGGGCACGCCCGTTTGTCCGTTGGTCGGGCTTTGCGGCGCAGACGGCGCTGTGGCCAGGCTCCGGTCGTACCGGCCTATGACGGTCATGGCGCCCGTAACGTTTATCGTCTGCGGGGAAGAGCTGGCCACCAGCGAATAGCACGCCAGGTCGTTGAGGTAAGTGACGGTATGGCTCCCCTGCGCCAAGGACAAAGTCCGGCTGGTGGTGTCGCGCGCCCCGCCGTCCACGTTGAACCCGGCGCCGGACACTACCGCATTGGCGTCGTCCCTGGCCTCGACCGTCACGTTGAACGTGGCGGCCGCGGTGGTGAAGCTCCACACCTGCCCCTGCGTAATGCGTCCATGGTTGGAAGTGTCTATGCGCCAGTAGTAGGTGGTGCCGTTCGCGAGCCCGGTGGGCGAATACGTGGTACTGCTTGTGGCGGCGCGCTGTGTCAAAGCTCCGGCGCTCGTACCCATGAACACCAGGTAGCCGTTGGTGGCGCAGGTGGCCACTTGCCACTGCAGGGTAACGCTGGGGGCTATCCCTGTCGCATTGTTGGGCGGGAACGGGTTGGAGCCTACCGTCCCCGGCGCGTCCCGGGTGAGCGTGCCCGTGACCGTGGCGTTGCCCGTGTAATTCATGGGCTGGGCCGGCGTGACCGTGCCGGAGTAGGTGTAGCAAGGCAAAGAGCTGGCGAACGACACGGCATGCGAGCCAGGGGTTACGTCCCTGGTGGTGGGCGTCAGCCCGACCATGGTGCCGTCAATGGACGCGTCCACTCCTCCAATGCTCGCACCGGAGTCGTCCTGCGTCTGCATGGTTATGGTCGCCACGTTGGGCAAAGGTTCGTACGTGACGTCGTCCGGACCGAGCGAAGCCCGCGTGCCGTCGCGGCTGTCGCTTCCGACGCCGCCACAGTGTCCGCCCGACTCGGTGATGCAGTTGCCGGCCGTGTCAACGACGTGCAGGCCGTAAGTGTACGTACCGGCCGCAGTTACGGTGCCGTCTATCCAGCTCGTGTCCGTGGCCGAAAGCGCGGGCGAGGCCTGATACCATGCGCCTGACGCGTCCTCGCGCCAGACTTCCACGCGGGCTATGCCGGAACCAGGCGTGTCGCCGGCCGACCACGTGAGCTCGGGCGGGGTCGTTGTCGGATTCTGCCTGGGTGTGAAAGCGGTTACGACCGGCGCGGCGCTGTCGTAGCACGGCCCAGTGCCGCTCGCGGGCACCACCGGCGAATTGACGGTGCCGCCGGTGTCTATCTCCATGGCCTGGAACCTGTGGCAGGCGCCTTCAGTGAAAGGATGCGGGCTAGGCGCGGCCGCCGTCCACGTGCCTCCGTTCACCGACACCAAAGCGCGGCAATCCACCAGCGTGTGGCCGCTCTGGGGTACGCAGGTAGCCGTGTAAGTGAAGCCCGACGGGCTGGAGATCCAGCCTGATGCGTCAGGCGATCCCGCAAGCGAGGCAGACCGGCTGGCCGAAGTTATGGTGTAAGCGTAAGTCGACACGCCGCTCATGTTGCCGGCGCCGTCACAGGCCACCAGACGGTAAGTGATGGCGGAGCTCACCGTTATCGGATTGGGCAGGGCCGGCGAGCCGCAATGAGGAGGGGTGGCAGTGGTCGAGTAGCGCACGACGGCGCCGGTCTGCGGACTGCCCTGGTCCGAAGACGTGCACGCCACCTGCTGGGGCGAATTGTAAGTGCCTGCTCCCGGGGAACAGCTCGGAGCCGACGGCGCGGTAGTGTCCTTAACGCCGCGCTGGGGCGCCGCTTCCCGGGAACTGTTGCCGGCCGCGTCCACGGCGCGCACGCCGTACCAAAAAACACCGGCCGACGGGCTGTCGGTCGTCATGGTTATGCTCGGCGGTATGCTTGCTGAAATGACCGAGAAAGCGCCCGGACTGCCGCTCGCGTCCGGCGCGCGCAGAAGTTCGTAGCGCGCGAGTCCGCTCCCGCCTCCGTCAACCGCATCGCTCCAGGAAATGGTGAACCGGTCGGTGGTCGGAGAGCCGGTTACCGAAAGCGATACCGACGACGGCGGAGACACGTCCACGATGGGACCCGAAGCGCCCGAACCGTACGAATCGCAGGCGTCGTTCGAGCCCACTGCTATGTTCGGCTGTCCGGCCCAGGTCACGTTCTTCACCTCAAGGTTGGCGTTCAGGGTGTAGCTGGTGAAGTCTCCGCTGGTGCGGTACTGGTACACGTGCGATCCCGTAGGACAGGTGAAGGTCTTGTCCGAGGCGCGCCAGCAAGTTGCCGGGTCGTGATCGGCCGGACAGTTGCTGAAAGTGTTCAAAGGATCTATGGGCAGGGCCCGGCCAAGATCGTTGCCTAGGCGCGACTGCCACGACGGCCAGGCCGACACGCTCCGGCCGGCGAGGAAGCTGCCCGAGGGCAGGCTGGGGAACTGGCTGTTCCGCTGCTGGTATGCGGCCAGATAGGCGCTGATGTCGCTAAGGTCCTGAAGGCGCTTCAAATCGTGCTGGTGCTTGAGCTTGTCATCCTCGGACAGCACCGGATTCTCGGTGTTGAACTGCCAGTCGTCCACAAGCTTGCCGAATATGTCGGCCAGGGTGGCGCCGGCGCCCTGGCTCAGGGACAGGATGTAGATGTTGGCGTAGCGGTTCGAGCCGTCCCGGTTCACTGCGCCGACATAGACCGTCTGGGCGTCGTGCATGGCTTCGTACCCGTCCACCTTGACTGCCTGCGGGTTGCCGGGCGTGATGTCAGCGCGCGTTTCGTACCACTGCCTTGGGCTCATGCGCGTGGGATTCTCGTAAATGCGCAGGCCGATGGCGTCGTTGGAAGACGGGGGTTTCAGGAAGTACTCGTGCAAAAGTCCGTTGTCCGAAGTTCCCGGCCTGGACTGGCTCACCCTCGTGAGTTCAGGCAGCTGGTTGGTTATCTCCCTGACGCTGAACCCGTCAAAAACGGCTCTTACCCCGGCGTAGATTATTATTTCCACGTTCATGGCGTTTGAGCCTGCGGCCACGACCTGGCTGAACGTGAACCATTCCCTGGTGCCGCCGTCGTTCCAAACGGTGGTCCCGTCCACCACTACGCCCGCGGCCCCCTCAAGGTAAACCTGGCCCGAAACCATATAGCTCTTGCCTGCTTCCACGCTCACGTCCTGCTCCATCCTGCCGCTCCCGAATTCGCGCATGGCGCTCTTCCTGCCTTCGCGGACGTATTGGGCGTCGGTCGTGAACGTCCAGGCGTCGGCGCTGGACCAGCCGGCCAGGTCGTTCTCAAAGCTCCCGTTCCCGAGCAGGCCGGCGCCCAGCTGATAGTTGTTCTGGTCGCCGCGGCAATACCTCAGCCTGAAGTCATAGGTCGTGTCGTTCAGTTCCCACGGCATCTCGCACAAATACACGTCTATGGAAGCGCTGCCCTGCGCTCCCCCGCTGTCAGGCAGGGTACCGGTAGCCGCCACGCGCATGACGGCCGAGCCGTTGTCGTTGTTGGACTGAACCGTGACCGCCGCCTGATTCAACGGGGATGTCACCTGTACCACATCGCTGGAATCTTCCTCGGTCCAGGCGTACGTGGCCGCAATGGCCTGTCCGTCGGCCGCCCGGGCGCTGGCGGCAAACGATTCGTCGTCGCCGCTGCTAGTAAACGTGTAGTTGGGCGGGGTGACCTGCACGGACGCCACCTCGCAGATCTCCGGACCGGTCGTGAAGGTCCAGTTGCAAGGAGCCGAAGCGTCGCTACACGCCGTGCCTGAGCCTGCTTCGGCGTTCGGGCTCGTAAGCTCCACCAGGTACTGGGCGTTGGCCATGAGCGCCACGCGCGGCAGAAGCGACACTGAACTGCCCGACGCCCGGAATGAGGCGGACACCAGGCACCGTGACGACTGGGCTTCGGCTTTGCGCACGAACAGTCCGGCCAGCCATCGCCACAGTCTTTCCAAAGTGGTTTGCTCCTGCTGGGCCTGCAGGCAGGCTCCGCCGCTTATCCTGTACAGTTTGAAATGGGACGACTGCACCTTGCCGCCCGCGGGCCCGTCGAACGTAGCTATGACCTCGGGGTTGCGGCAGACCTGATTGGAACCGGGGGCCGGCTCCTGGGCGGTCAGTACGATGGGCTCGGTCGAACCGCCGGGCGAACCCGGCCGCAAATCCAAATTCAAATCATTGGACGGCGTGGAACCGACGTATACCCGGGTACGCTCAACGCCTGTCAAAGGGAACGCGGCCGGCATGATCGGCACCACCGGCGTCACCCGGCTGGCGGTCCATTGATTGTAAGTGCCGGCGCTTTGGGTGGACAAGCCGTCAGCCGACAGGAAAAGCACGCTGTTGCCGGCCGATGAATTTCCCAGGTTCTGACCCGCAAGGTCGACTGCCGCGGTGCCGAACTGGCTTTGGTATACGAACGACGGACTGACCCGGCACAACGCGGGACGCGACAATGTGTTCACCGTGAAATTCTGCGGCGACATGGCGTTTCCGCCCGGAGGATCGGGCCTTGTAACCAGCACCTGGCTGTTGCTGGTGGGTATGCCAGACGGCACCTCGCTTATGATTTGCCTGTCGGACCAGGTGTCGGTGCCGCAAATGGCCGGGTCTGGCCACAGACCTAGCAAGCCTTGGTACCTCACGGTCCCCTGCTGTGCCCCGAAGTAACAACCGTTTATGGTGACCCAGGTTCCGATGGCGCCGTTGTCCGGCGAGATGCCGGTTATGACCGGCTCGCAGTTGCCGTAAATGCAGTCCGACACTCCCGTGCCGCAGGCGTTGCAATCCACTGTTTCGCGGCAGAAAGTGGTGCTGATGTACAAGTCGCTCGTGTCGCTCTTCGCCTCGCTCAGCACACTGCCCGTGACGCGGGCTGGCTGGCCCGACGGCGTCCAATCCAAGGCTTCCGCCACCGCCTGGTTCACTGCCCAGGTCATGAGGCTGGCGCGCTGGGGTCCTGTGTCGGACGGGTGGTTACTGACGTCCCACTGCCAGGCGTAGGCCGACGGGTCAAGGCTGTTGCAGTTGCCGGCTGTAACGTCGCCGGTGAAAGTCTGCGTGTCGCCGAGCGCGCGGATGGTGGCGTAGCCCGGGTCGACCCTGAGGTTCTGGACCGGGCACAGGTCCGATCCCACGCGCCAGGTCCACTGGTAAGTGTCAGCCATGGCCACCCCGAACGCGCTCCTGACGCCGGTCGTTATCGTGCCGCGGTACCAGTACCCGTCCTGCATGGGCGCCGACGGCAGGGCGGCAAAGCCTATGACATCGTTCTGACTGTTCACGAGGTACTGAACCGGGCCTGATCCCAAAGTGAGCGTACACGCGCCCAAAGCCGCGCCGTTGCCGCACTGCTCCGCGTATATGTTCTGGCCGGAACCGACAGTCAGCGTGGCCTGGTCCATGGGCAAGGTGAATCTGGCGGCGATGCGGGCATTGCCGCAGGCGTCAGTCGAGCCGCGCCACGGGCTGGGACTTTGCACTCCTTCCGTACACGTGCGGGACTCAACGACCCGCGGCGGCGTGTCGTTGCCCGGCGGACCTCCGGTGCCGGTCACGGTGAAAGTCTTGCAGTTGGACTGCCTGCCGGATACGGTCACGCACACTGGCCACCGGGCGCGCGCCAGGAGGTTCACTCCGCCGGTGTTGGGCGTGTCGGCATCCACCTGCGTGGCGCTGACCCAGTTGATGCCGCTGGCCGGAAGCGTGCCGAAGGTCAGGCTCCTCCCGCTGCCGCTGAACCGCTCGCCGGTCACTACGACGCCGGTAGGCAAGGCGGCGATGTCGGCGCTCGCCGGCACCACCTCGCAAATGCCCGGTCCGGCCGGGTCGGTGGTGACTAAGAAATTCTGGCTGTTGCTGCGCTTATTGCCGGCGTTGGTGCCGGCGGCGGCAGTGCGGAGCTCAACGTCAAAGGCGCCGGGCGTAAGCCCCGAAGGCACCATGACCGTAACCTCGGTCTCGTTCCACCAATTGGTGCAGGCTGTGGGCGGCAAAGCTTCGACAGTAGTGCTGCCCCGGATGAAATACACGCGTCCGGGCGCATCCCCGAAGTTCCAGCCTGTAAGCGTGACGAACTGCCCGGCGCCGCCGCGATTCGGGCTCACGCTTTCCACCACCGGGCTTGTGACCGCAAATTGAAGTTCGTTCGACGTCTGATTCCCCACCGTTACCCTGACCGGTCCGGTGGCGGCGGTTTCGCCGGCCTGGTCGTAGGCCGGTCCGGTCGAAGCCCCGACCGGCACTCTGGCCACTATCTGTCCAGAACTGCAGGCGGCGCCCCGATTGTCGCCGTTCCAGCACAGTATGTTCGGGTTGTTGTCGAAGCTGTAAGTATCCGACGGGAGCCGGTTGAACTCGACTTCGCCGTCCAGGAACAAGCTGGCGCCGGAAAGCGTGACTGACTGGCCGTAATCACCCCTCACCGGACTTATGCCGGTGATGACCGGGCGGCAATCCACAGTCTGCCCGGTCCTGAAGTTCCAGGTGTAGTCCGAGGCCAAGGTGTTGCCGCACGCGTCGCTTACGCCTGTGGCCCCTCCGCGCACGAACACCTCGTACTCAGTGTCGGGCGAAAGCTGGCCGGCCGCATAGAACGTGGCTATGCGGTAGGCGTCGCCGAACGAAGGTTCGGACAGCGGCACGGTAACCGAGGGATCGGCCCGCTCGCGCAAAATGACGTTCCCGGCAAAACTGGTGGCCAGCATGGATTCGGAAAATGCTATTTGTATGGGAGTCGTGCGGCAGATGTCCGTGGCGCCGTTCGGCGGCTCCACCGCCGAAACGGTGGGCGCGGTGTCGTCCTCAGTGGTACCGGTCCGGAATGACCAGGTGACGTCGTTGCGCAAGTGTTTCACGGGCGCGGATACGCTGCTGATGCCAGCGCCGCCGCTCATGAGCGTAACGCGGTAATTGGCGTTAGGCTCGAAATCCGTGGCTGTGTGTACGAAAGCGAAATTCGCGGCGTCGGTCGCCGGCTGGTACGTGCCGCTTGTGAACGGGGCGCCGGTGTCGGTGTTCACGATTTGGAAAGTGGTGCCGTTGACGGACGATGCCTGAACCAGCTCATTGAAGCCCGCCTGCACGGCCGCGCATAAAGACGCGTTGCCTCCGCGCGGCGCGCTTGAACGCACCACCAGATAGTTGCCGCCGAAGCCCGGAGGCGGGCATGGCGGCGGCGTAACGCCGTCGGGACACAGTACCGTGCCCGGAGGCCCGCCGCTCGTGGCGCTTCTCAGCTGGTTGATGACGAACGAAGCGATGGCGAACGACGCCAGGATGATGGCCAGGCCGATGAGCCCGCCTGACAGCACCTTCTTCGCCTTGTCTATCTGCTGGGCGTCGCCGCGCGCGGTCATCCAGAGGAACCCGCCGTAGATGACAATGCCTACGGCCAGCACCCCTAGGAACCCTAAGGCTATATTGATGATGCGAGCGATGGTCTCTATGAAGGGCACATCCGTGCCCAGATTGGTGGCATTCGAAAATTCGTTCAGCCCGAAGTTTCCGTCCTGGGCCAGAGCCCGGCCGGCAATCATAAGCATGCACAGCCCCGCCGCCGTGCCGAGGAACGCTCCCCACCGCTTTAGGCGGTTCGGCGGCGTACTGGGCATGGTTTCAGGCGTGGGCATGGGTGTTTGGCTGTCTTTACTGGAGCGCCGCCCGGGCCGCGGCCGAGGCCGACTGTCCGTCGGCTGCTCCCTGGTAATGCTCAATGACTGCTTTTGTCAGCTGTCCTATTCCCTGCGGTCCCGCAAGACCGAGCTCCGAACGCAATCGCTTGGCCGTGGCCTCCAGCTCTCCTGCCGGCGGCGCCGGGGGCAGATAGTTCCGGATGAGCTCCGCCTCCGCCGCTTCCTTGTCCGCAAGTTCGGGCCTGCCGCCCTCAAGGTACAGCTTGGCGGCATCCTGTCGCCGCTTAAGCTCGCGCCGCAGTACCGCGGTCACGTCCGCGGACGCAAGTTCCGTCCGCTTGGCTATGGCTTCGTTCTGCAGGGCCGCTCTGAGGCTCCGCAGGGTCGTGAGCCCGGCCGCGCGTGCACGCGCGGCCGCGGCCACATCGGAATCTAAACGCTGCTGAATTTCGGTCATGGGGCTACTTGCGAATGGCTCGTTTGATTAGCGCCCGAACCTTCGGGTTCCTGCTACGCAGGTCCTCTTCCATGAGCTGTCCGGTTTTCCTCAAATACTCCTTGCGCTGTCGAATGACCACTCGCCGCAAAGCGTCGGCGCGAAGCTCGCTCTTGGTCTTAGCGGCCGAAAAGAACCTCCGTTTCTTGGTACGCAGGATTATGCCTGACTGCTGAACCTTCTTCGAGAATCTACGGAGCATCGCTTCGACAGACTCTCCCTCTCTCCGTTTTACTTCAATCACTGTGAGTCACCTCCTTTTCAATAGATACTGGTGAAAGCCGCCTCGCCGGAATACACCTAGCGGTATACCTCATGACCGGCATGATTGGCAGGTGGCTGGGTTTTACTGTACGTACTTTTTAGCCCTTCGTCAAGCCAAAACCACGCCGACCATAGAGGCCGGCCTTAGTGCCCCAGCCGCCCTTACGCCAGGGTGTTTGAGCGGTGGGCGGCCAGGCGCTTTTGCACCTCTTCCACCACCTTTTGGAAATCCACTATTTCCTGGATGCCGTTCTCCATGTCGCGCACGATGATGGTGCCGTCGGTCAGCTCCTTCTGCCCCAGGACCAGCGCGAACTTCACGCCCAAGCGGTTGGCGGCCTCAAGCTGCTGTTTCAGTCCGTCCTTGGTGAAGCTCTCGGCGGCGCGGATGCCCTGGCGCCTCAGGTCTTCGAACAGGCGCAAAGCTTTCTTGCGCGCGGCGTCGCCGAGGCAGGCCAGAAACAGATCCGGCACCGGCGGCTGCGGAATGCCGACCTGGCGCGCCTTGAGTTCCAAAACCACGCGTTCGACTCCGCCCGCGAACCCGACCGCGGGCGTGGGCTGGCCGCCGAGTTCGGCTATCAGATTGTCGTAGCGGCCTCCGGCCGCCAGGGCCGACTTGCCTTCGTCCGGCCCCCACACCTCGAACACCGTGCGGGTGTAGTAATCCAAGCCGCGCACGAGGTAAGGATTCAGCTGATACGGCAATTCCACCTCGTCCAGGTATTCGAGCACGCGTACGAAGTGCGTCCGGCAGTCCTGGCACAGGTGATCCACGAGCTGGGGCGCGCCCTGCACGAGCGAGCGGCAGCCTTCCTCCTTGCAATCAAGGAGTCTCATGGGGTTCTTTTGCAGGCGGCGCTTGCAATCCTCGCACAGCACCGAACGCTTCGTGCGGTAGTAGTCGGTCAGAGCCTGCTTGTAGGCCGGACGGCACACGGGACAGCCGACGCTGTTGACCTGTATGGTCACGGTAAGCCTGAGGCTCTCCATGAGCGCCGCCAGCATGATGATGAGCTGAGCGTCGGCCGTGGCCGAAGCTTCGCCCAGTATCTCGAAATCGAACTGCCAGAAATTCCGGAAGCGGCCGGCCTGCGGGCGCTCGTGCCGGAACAGCGGTCCCAGACAGTACAGCTTCACCGGCTGGGGCAGGGATATCATGCCGTGCTCAAGGTAGGCGCGGGCGATGCCGGCCGTGTACTCGGGCCGCAGGGATAAGTGGTCGTTCGACTGATCCACGAACGAGAACATTTCCTTTTCCACTATGTCCGTGGCGGTGCCGATGGCGCGCGTAAACAGCGCCGTGCGCTCCAGCACCGGCGTTTCCAGGCGCTGAAAGCCGTACGCGCGGGCCAGGTCCTTGGCTTCACTGATGACGAATTCCCACCACGGCCATTCCGCGGGCAGGATGTCGTGCATCCCCCGCACGAGCTGGAGCTGGGCCGGCTTCTTCTTGGCGGATTTGTCGTCCGTCGCCGCAACGGCCTGGGTCTTGTCCTGCGATGGCATAGGTTACGGTACTAGCGCGTCGGGCTCGTAGTACGCCCACCGGTCGAACGGCCACGCCCTGAGCCAGGCGCGCCCCACGATATCGCCGCGTACAATAGGCCCGAAGGCGCGCGAATCAAGACTGGCTACGCGGTTATCCCCCAGCACGAAGTATTCGTCATCGCCCAGGCTCACGTCCTGGTTCCCTATCGTGCGTATCCACTCCCCCAGGTACATTTCGGGGAGTTCGGCCGGCTCCTGTTCGGCCTGGCCGACGTACACGCCGTTGTCCTTCACCACCACGCGCTCGCCCGGCAGGCCCACGACACGCTTGATGAAGTACTCGGAAGGGTTCCTGGGATACCTGAACACCACCACCTCGCCGCGGACCGGCTCGCGGAAACGGTAGGACAGCTCGTCGATCAGCAGATAGTCGTGGTCCAGAAAGTTAGGCTCCATGGAGGCGCCTTTGACGTAGAACGGCTGGACCAGGAAGTACCGGATGGGCAGGATTATGGCCAGCGACACCAGCGCCACTTTCAACACTTCCCACACGAACTGGAGGCCGGTTTTGAGGTAGCTCATCATGAACGGTGACGGTATAGTATATAGGTATGGCTGGTGGATGATGCTGGATTCGAACCAGCGACCTCTGCGATGTGAACGCAGCGCTCTAACCAGCTGAGCTAATCATCCCTGACGGGTCACGCGGACGGCAGGAGAGCTTAGGACATAAGCTATGCCTGCCGCTAGGCAGGCCTACCCTAGCACACCCCGCGTTGACACGTAAACAGGCCAATGGTACCATTTTTTTCGCGTCGTGTAAAGTCTCCTATGATACCCTTGCCCACCGAGACAACCCTGCCTCCGTCCCCCGGCGCCGCGAACCGAGGGAAATTTTTTTTGTATACCTTCGCCATTATTTTCATACTGGCGGTCTTGTGGGCGGCCCGGCAGCCGCACGTACAGGCGGTAGTGGTGGAATGGAACCAGCACAGCCTGTGGGAGAACGTGAAACGCCTGGTCGGCGGCGAAGACCTGAAGCTTGCGGGCGAAGCGGATGACCGCGTCAACTTCCTGGTGCTCGGACAGGGCGGCGCCAAGCACGACGGGCCGTACCTCACCGACACTATCATGGTGGTAAGCCTGAAGCCGTCCACGAACCAGGTGGCCATGATCTCGCTCCCGCGGGACCTGCTCGTCCCCATTCCCGGCTACGGGCTACGGAAGATAAACAACGCCAACGCTTTCGGCGAGAAGGACGGGGAGGGCAAGGGCGCCGAGCTCGCCCGGCAGGTGGTGGAACAGGTGCTTGACCTGCCAATACACTACCACGCGCGGCTGTCTTTCACCGGATTCGTCGATGTCATCGATCAGCTCGGCGGCCTCCCCGTCAACGTGGAACGCACCTTCACTGACTCACAATATCCGACCGACTACAACGGCATGACCGCAGTGAGCTTCGAGGCCGGCTGGCAGATAATGTCCGGCGAGGAGGCCCTGCAGTTCGTGCGTTCCCGGCACGGCAATAACAACGAAGGCTCGGACTTCGCGCGGGCCAAGCGCCAGCAACAGGTGCTCCTGGCCTTGAAGGAAAAGCTCCTCTCCCCCGCCACATTCCTCAATCCGTCCCTGAGCATGCGGCTGTACCGCACGCTGTCCCAAAGCATCGAAACCGACCTCACCGCCGGAGAGGCGGTCAGGCTGGCGCACATGCTGCGGAGGGCCGACACCAAAAACTTCATCACCCGCACGTTCGACGCCAACCCCGGCGGGCTCCTGCAAGAGACCACCGGTCCGGACGGAGCCTACCTCCTGACCCCCATCGTACCCGACTTCCTGGAACTCCAGGAAGTGACCCTGAACATTTTCGAACGCGAAGCGGCTCAGGGAGAGCACGCCAGACTGGCGGTGGAGAACGGCACATCTTCCCCGGGCCTGGCGGAAGCGACCAGTCAGACGCTGGCGGCCCAGGGACTAACGGTCACGGCCTACGGCAACGCAGTGCACAAGGACTTCCCCCGCACGCTCATCTATGATTACACCGGCGGCGACAAGCCTCTGACCCGCGAGCGCCTGGAGGCCCTGTTCGGCGCGACCGCCATCTCGCTTGAGCGCACGGCCGAGATCGGCAACGTCGACTTCCGCATCGTGCTGGGAGCGGATAGACTACCTGTAGAACCGTAACGCACCGCCTATGACTCCCGATCGCCCATTGCCGCCTGCCGGTGCCATTCTGGTAGGCCGCCCCAACGTGGGCAAATCCACCCTGTTCAACCGCTTGGTCGGCCGCCCGGCGGCCATTGTTTCGCCCGAGGCCGGCACGACGCGCGACCTGAACCGCGGACAGGTGGACTGGGCCGGAAAACGCTTCTGGCTGACCGATTCCGGCGGCTGGCTCAAGCGCACAGCCAGCGACCTTGACCGCATGACCCTGAAACAGCTCGAGAGCGCTCTCGCGCAGGCCAGACTGGCGCTGTTGGTCATTGACGGCCAGGTCGGCCTGACCCCGGAGGACAGGCGCCTGGCGCAGTTCATCAGACGCCTGAAACTGCCGTGCGTCCTGGTGGTCAACAAGATGGATTCCGGCGCCAAGCGCGCCCAGGGCGAAGGCATATCTCTCGGCTTCGCCGACACGGTCATGGTATCGGCCAAGAACGGCTCCGGCACCGGCGATCTCTTGGACGTGGTTTTGAAGCATCTCGACTCGCACGCCGCGGTCGAGCCCCAGCTGTCGCTGGTGCTCCTCGGGCAGACGAACGTCGGCAAGTCTTCGCTTTTCAACAAGCTACTCGGCTACGAGCGCAGCATCGTCCACGCGACGCCGCACACTACGCGCGACCGGCAACACGAATACGTCCATGAGGGCAGGCTGGTGGTGGAACTGATCGACACGGCCGGCGTGCGGCGGCGTCTGAAGGGCGCGCCCAAGCTGGAACAGCAGAGCGCCGCCCAAAGCCTGGAAACGCTCACCACCGCAGATGTCGTCTGCGTGGTCATAGACGCTTCCTTGAAGCGCGCGTTCCAGGATCAGCGCATAGGCGACCTGGTGGCCGAATCGGGGCGAGCCTGCGTCGTGGCGCTGAACAAGAGCGACCTGGTGCCTTTCGACCAAAGGAAGAGGCTGGTGCGCGAAGTGGACCGGTGGTTCCCCATGCTGTCGTGGGCGCCCAAGGTGTGGGTGTCGGCCAAGACCGGGGAAGGGCTCACGGAACTCATGGCGGCGACACGCGGGGCGGCCCATGCCTGGCGCAAACAGCTCACGCCCCAGGAGCTCAAAGACGTGCGCCGCCTGCTTGAACGGAGCTCGACAACGCGCACCCTGCCCTTCACCGACTTCCAGCAGACCGGGACCATGCCTCCGTCGTTCGTGGCTCCCATGAAGACCAAGGAGAACATACCCGTGGCGCTCAGGGGTTTCCTGGAACAGGCGCTGAGAAAGCGGTACGGCTTTGCCGGCAGTCCGGTCCGCGTACGGCTGCAGGGCCAGCGCAAAAAGTAGCGCAAAATCCCGATACGTTCTATCCTGTACCAAAGCAGGGCCGGTATGAAACTGATAGTCGGATTAGGCAACCCTGGGGAGGAATACGTACGGACGCTCCACAATGTGGGGTTCCGTGTGGTTGAGGCGTTGGCCGAAGCGCTCGCGCCGGAGGCGGCCTGGACCGCCTGGTCGCCGCACTCCCTTGCCTGCCGCCTGCCCGGGACCGACGTCACGCTCCTGAAACCGTCCACGTTCATGAACGGATCAGGCAGGAGCGCGCAGGAGCTCATGAGCTACTTCAAAACGGAGCCTAAAGACCTCTGGGTGGTGCATGACGACCTGGACCTGCCGCCGGGTATGGTGCGCATCAGCTTCGACTCGGCTTCGGCCGGCCACCGCGGCGTGCAGAGCATTATTGACGCCCTTGGCACCAAGGCTTTCTGGAGGTTCAGAATCGGCATAGGCAGACCGCCCGAGCGCGTGGCCCCGGAGGACTACGTGCTTATGGCGGACCCGGAAGCGATCGAAGCCGACATCCGGAACGGCCTGACCGAAGCGCTGGCCAGGTTGCGTACAGCGCTTGAGCGCGGTACTCCGCAAGCCACGACGGCGAATACGAAAGACACCCCTGTCTAAGGGGTGCCCTCTCGCGTTCTCAGGCCTACTTGCCAGCGTTAGGCGAATCGGAATCCGCTTCAACCCAAGCTTTTCAGGTTACGCTCGCTGAGGAGGGGTCACGAGTGAAACCACTGACAAGTAGACCCGAAAACACGTTCCACACTTTGAGATGAGCTAAAAAACCTCTTGTGAGCAAGGCCACACTAGCACTACCGACCAAGGCCGTCAAGGGCCCTGCTTCCGCCGTTCCCGCAGGCTCGGCGGCGTTGCGGCGTTGGCTCGCGCGCTGGTACGCAGGAGAGGAGGCATCGGCGACACTGCCTGCGAACTTGTCCGGCCAGGCTTACCTGATTTCCCGCCTGCCCGAGCAAGCACTAAGGGCCGGCGTGGTATGGCTCGTTCCCTCGAACCGCGATCTGGAGCCTGCCCAGGAACTCGCTTCGTTCTTCCTTAAGGATCTGCCCGCGCCGCCGGTCATCCTCCGCTTCCCCGAAGACCACACGCGCTGGATAACCGTCCAGGCCGAGGGCACTCCTTCGGTACTGGTGGTGGCGCGCGAGCACCTGTCCCTCGCCCTGCCTTCCCGCGAGGCGCTGGCGCAGGGAACCGTGGAACTGAAGGCAGGCGAGAACCGGAAGCCCATGGACCTTCTGCGCCGGCTTGAGGCGTCGGGCTACGAACCCGGCCCCTTGCCCGACCGGGCCGGGTGGTTCGTGAAGACCGGCGGTACGCTGACCGTTGTGTCCCTGGGCGCCGCCTGGCTTATTAGCTGGGACGGCGACCGCATCGAGAGCCTGGCGCCTTTGTCGCTGGGCAGCGGCACCGCTGGACAGCCGTGCGATTCCATAGCCATCCTGCCCTACCGCCTGACGCCCGACCCGGGAACCAGGCTGGAGGATTACGTGGCGCCGGGGCATGCGCTCATCGCCTCCACGCCGGATCTCAAACCCAAACACAAGCGGTCGCTCTCAATCAACCCCCTGCGGACGAGCCCGCTCCTGGCGCCCGTGCCGCTGTTCGGCGCCCAGTGGGAGGAACTGGCCCGCTACGTGAAGGATTCGCAAGCCAAGGGCTTCCGCGTGACCGCGCTCACCACCGAGGCCAACACCCTGCCGCATCGCCTGCCCGAAGGCGCGGCGCTCGACATCGCAGAAGTGCCGCAGGCCGTGGCTTTCGACCTGGAAGGTTTCTCCGATGAGCTCTCGAAGGTGCGGTACCTGTCGGACCGCGAAATCACCGGCGCCAAGCGCCGCCGCCCGCGAAGGAATCTGGCGGCCTATGAACAGCTCGAGCCCGGGGACTACCTGGTGCACATCGACCACGGCATCGGCCGGTTCGTCGGCCTCACCTCCCAGACCATCGACGAGGTGACGCGCGAGTATTTCGTGGTGGAGTACGCCGAGAGCGATAAGCTCTACGTGCCCATCGAGCACACCGACCGCCTGTCGCGGTACCTGGGCAGTCCGCACCCCACTTTGGAGCGGCTGTCTTCGCAAGCCTGGTTCCAGGTCACGAAGCGCGTCAAAGCCGAAGCGGCCGCACTGGCGGGCGAGCTCCTGAAGCTGTACGCCAAGCGGCAGTCCGCCGCGGTCAGCCCGTGGCAGCCGCATCCGGACGAAGAAAAGCTGTCTGCCTCGTTCCCCTACCCCCTGACCTCGGACCAGCTCAAGGCTTGGGCTGAAATCGCCGGCGACCTGTCGCGTCCTCAGCCCATGGACCGCCTGGTGTGCGGCGATGTCGGCTTCGGCAAGACCGAGGTGGCGGTAAGGGCCGCCTTCCGCGCCGTGCGTAGCGGCACGCAAGTGGCCATCCTGGCCCCCACCACCATCCTGGCCCAACAGCACTTCGACACTTTCAGCGACCGCCTGTCCCCGTTCCGCGTCAACGTGGCGCTGGTTTCGCGCGCCCAGGACGCACCCGCCATCAAACGGACGCTGGCCGCCATACAGTCCGGCTCGGTCGACGTGGTCATAGGCACGCACCGGCTGTTGGCGCGCGACGTCCATTTCAAGAACCTGGGCCTTCTGATTGTCGACGAGGAACAGCGCTTCGGCGTCAAGCAGAAAGAAGAGCTCAAGGCGGTGAAGCCGGCTCTGCACGTACTGTCGCTCTCGGCCACGCCCATACCCCGGACTTTGCACCTGGCCGTATCGAACGTCAGGGACCTTTCCATCATCAACACGCCGCCGTTCAACCGGCTGTCGGTTTCCACCGAGTTCACGGAGGACCTGGACGAAACCGTGCACCGCGCCATCCAGCTGGAGCTCGACCGCAAAGGCCAGGCCTACTACCTGGTCCAGCACATACAGGACCTCGCGCGCGCGGAACACCGGCTGAAACAGCTCTTCCCCTCCCTGCGCCTGGGCCTGATCCACGGCCGCATGAAGCCTTCGGAAGTGGCCAAGACCATGCATGCGTTCGACGAGCGCAATCTTGACGTGCTCATCGCCACCACCATAATCGAGAACGGCATAGACCTGCCGAACGTGAACACGCTCATAGTGGAACAGGCCGAGGTGTTCGGCCTGGCCGACCTGTACCAGCTGAAAGGGCGCGTCGGCCGCGGCGCCACCAAGGCCTACGCCTATTTCCTGGTTTCGAAAGAGCGCACGGCGGCGGCGGACAAAAGGCTGGAGGCTTTGGCCGCGGCTGAACGCTTGGGCAGCGGACTGTCCCTGGCCCTCAAGGACATGGAACTGCGTGGCGCCGGTGCCATCCTGGGCCGCGAACAGCACGGACAGGTGTCGGCGGTCGGCCTGCACCTCTACGGCCAGCTGCTGGCCCAGGCCGTGGAAGAGCTCTCGACCGGCCTGCCTACTCCGACCATTCCCGAAGTGCGCCTGCGGCTGCCCATCGAAGGACGCATTATGCCCGCCTTGATCCCGAATGAGGACAAGCGCATCCAGGCCTACCAGCGCCTGGCCAGCGTACGCGAGCCGGTTGAACTCAACCCGACGGCCGAGGAGCTCTTGGGCCGTCCCCTGACCGATTCGGCCGACGACAGGCTGATGCGCAACCTGCTGACGCTACTGGAGCTCAAGCTCTACGCCGAGCACGGCAGGCTCCAGGAAGTTTCCTGCCAGAACGCGGAGGAAGGCTACGCCAGGTTCAGCCTCAAATTCATGGAAGCGCCCCCCGACGACGTCATAGAGCGCCTGACGAAGTTCGACGAGCGCTGGCACAAGGTGGAATCAACCTGGCAGGCCGAACACCCGCTGGCGGCCGGCGCCTGGGTGCCGTGGCTCAAGGCCAGCCTGAAACTTCTGGGCAAATGAAAAACCCCGGCATGCCGCCGGGGCTCCGAATCGCACCCTTACTCTACCTCGGCAAATTGCTCTTCTTCCTTCTCGACCGGTTTGAACATCGCTTCGCAATTCCCGCACTGATCCGAATTATCGGGATTCGATGTGCCACACTCAGGACACTCCTTCGGAAATTCCACATCCGAGGGCTTATCCCTGACCTCGCTCATGCCCTCATACGGCTCTTCGAAATCGCTCATAGACTCTCCTATCTCCGCCCCGCCATCGGGACTCGTTAGTTTTTAGCATTGCCTGCCCTGTAGATTTTGATACTGTACAAGGCAAGCACATACACTTGTACCGCTCCATAAAATCCATGTCAAGCGCGCTCCCTAAAGATACCCCCTATTGGGCGGCCTTGAACCGGTGTTTGAAGCTCGGGCCTACGCGTTTTGCCCAGATCCGGCAGGCCTTTGACGACATGCAAACGGCCTGGGAAGCCCCGGCCGACGAGCTGGCGCACAAGGGGTTAGAGCCTGCCCTGGTTCAAGCCCTGCTGGAGCACAGGCCGAAGACCGACGTCCAGGCTTCCTGGGCCGAAATAGAGCGGCTCGGACTCGCGGTCATAACGCTGGCTGACGACGGGTACCCCAAAGCCCTGGCGCAGATCTACGACCCTCCGCCGGTATTGTACGTGAAAGGTAACGCGGCGGCGCTGTCACAGGACTCGCTGGCGGTTGTAGGCACGCGGAGAGCGACAAGCTACGGACTTCGCGTAACCGAAACTCTCATTCCCGACTTGGCGGTTTCGGGACTTGTGATCGTTTCCGGCCTGGCCTACGGCATCGACGCCGCCGCGCACCGCGCCTGCCTTGCGGCGGGCGGCACGACCGTAGCGGTCCTGGCCTGCGGACTGGACCGCATCTACCCGCCGGCCCACCAGCCGCTGGCCGAGGATATCGTACGGAGCGGCGGCGCCCTCGTGACGGAATTCGCTCCGGGCGTACCGCCGCTGAAACAGCACTTCCCTTTCAGGAACCGCATCATCGCCGGATTGGCCAAGGGCGCTCTTATCATCGAGGCGGCCGAAGGGTCGGGTGCGCTCCTCACGGCGCAACACGCCCTGGAGGCGAACCGCGAGGTGTTTGCGGTGCCCGGGAACATATCCAGCCAGGCGTCCTGGGGGCCGAACGAACTCATTCGCCAGGGCGCGCACCCGGTGTGGTCAGGGAGGCACATTCTGGACGCGTTCGGCCTTGAAGCCGCTTCCCGGCCGCGCGCGTCCCGTACCGAGCTATCCCCGGAGCAGGCCGGATTGCTTTCCCGCCTGACGCACGAACCCATTCACATAGACGATCTCATCCGGGAGAGCGGCATCGAGGCCGCCGAACTCGCGCCAATGCTCACGGTGCTGGAACTCGGGGGCTACGCCAAAGAGGTGGAGCCGCAAACCTACATCCGCCTGGTTTGAATAAACCTGTTCTACCCTTACTACCGCCAAATTTACTCCCTTGTTGCCCTGTCGTAGGGCTAGAGAACACCGCGGCACCCGAACGAGCTTCGGGTCGGTCCCGTGCTGTAGGCTGATGGCGCATAGGGCCGACCAGCGAGCGAGGGTTGCGGTGTCTGGCCCGGAGACCCGGGCAACGCTTCTTGCGCTACTTCTTCTAAAGAAGTAGCTACTCAAACTTGCCACATTCTTGTGCCGCGTGTTATAACCACCACTGTTTATCAGCCCGT
>CAZMHN010000011.1:0-27376 GCA_964566145.1 uncultured Gammaproteobacteria bacterium | reverse complement strand
ACTCCATAGACAACGACGGCGACGGCCTGATAGACATGTCGGACCCCGGCTGTTCCGGCACCACGGATACGGATGAGGCGGATACTCCCGCGCCGCCTCCACCCGTGAGCGGAGATCATCCTAATATATTTCTGTCTTCAGCCGAGGTTACCGCCATACGCCAGCGTGTGAATTCATCGACCGAACCGTGGCACTCGGCGTATGCCGCCGTGATATCGGATGCGAATGCTGCGCTGAACCAAGCTGAACTCAGTGTGACTGATAACGGCGGCGGGGCGGGTCCAGGCGCCAACTATTATGCCACCGACCCGGCATACACAACCGATGGTGTGTTCAATCCTAATGCGGATAGGACCGATTACGAATCAGCGGAGAATGTTAGTCATGCTGTAGAGAACCTCGGTTTAGCTTATCAGTTCACTGGCGATGCACGGTATGCGGATAAAGCAGTTCGCCTGATACGCAGGTGGGCAGTCGATCCAGCTACGCGTATGTACCCAAGTGCGGAGAATTATGGACCTCATACAGCCGGCTTGAGGAGCGTTTATGAGATTGAGATTTACATTACCATACCGGCTCTAATATATGGTGCCGACCTAATATGGGATTATAATGGGTGGAGCGCAAGTGAACGTTCGACGTTCCAATCATGGGCGCAGACGATTGCTGCTGATGCCCAGACTAATCACGGACCGCATTATAATAACTTCGAACCCTGGCGGCTCACACTCATCGCTAGCGCTGGTGCGCTGGTGGGGGACCAAACGCTGCTTACGTATGCCTGGAGTCAGTGGCGAACTGCGCTGGATGCCCAGATGGACGACCAGGGCAGGTTCCCCGAGGAGCTTACTAGGACCAAATCGTTGTCATACTCCCTGTACGCGCTCGAACCATTTACTCTGGTCGCGGACATAGCCAGGCACCAGGGCCAGGATTTGTACAGCTACACGTCGCCGAATGGAAGGAATCTGAAGTTAGCCCTAGATTATCACGCTCCGTACGCTGCGAATCCGTCAAGTTGGCCTGGAGAGCAAATAGCGCCGCTTACTGAGAAAGAGGATATATCGGTATACGAGCTGGCGTATTCCCAATGGCATGATCCTGATTATCTTCAGGTGTTACAGACATGGGGGCGTCCAATAGGTAATTATTATGCGCTTCAGCATGCATCATTGACCCACGCTAATAGATTTGATTTGTAGTAGTGATGTGGCAAGAGCGGCCCGCTTCAAGCGGGCCGCTTTGACATAGTAAGCTGTACTTACTAAGGTGCAGGTACAACGAATCAAAAAAGAACCTGAACAAACAAATAACGGAGGATATATGAGGACCAGATACTTATGGTTGTTTGTTGCGGTCCTGTTCGTGTCAGGCTGGCTGGCCGTGGGTTTGCAGGATGACAGGCGTACAGTAGCGCTTAAAGCAACTTACGAGCGGCCACGCGACCCGCCCCGGCCATTCACGCTGGACGGGCGCGATTCAATCGTGTTCTGCGGCGTAACGTATGACCTGCACAGGCCTTTCTTGCGGGAAGGTTTGCAGGATGCGTTGGACTATTTCCGCGACAGACAGGGCTGGCTGGCCATGACGCAAAGGCGCCAAGGAAGGTACGGGCCCCTCATACGGCAGGAGCTTGCCAGCCGCGGTCTGCATTCGGACCTTCGACTAATGTTCGCATGGGAGAGCGAGCTCAACCGCTGGGCCAGGTCATGGGCCGATGCCGCCGGCATAGCGCAGTTCATGCCTTTGACTGCCGCCGGGGAGGGGCTTCTTGTAAACGCATACGTGGATGAACGGTACGATCCCTATCAATCCATACCGGCCGGCTGTAGGTATCTGGCCGTGCATCAGCCATACTTCCGGGATTATCTTCTGCTCTTGGCGGCTTATAACGCCGGACCCTACGCCACCAATGCGCGCGTCCAAAAGCAGGGCACGGATGACTACTTCCTGCTGTTCCAGCGTCCGGAAACCATGCGGTACGTGTTCTGGCTTTTGGCCATGAAGCTGATCGAGGAGGAGCGTTTGGACTGGCTGCCGCAGTTATCGGGTATGCAAGCGCACCAGCCGCTCTTGCCGGTTTCACGGCGGGTGCAGAAGCTGTCACGGACCACGACCCTGCGCCAATTGTCCGAAGCTTGCGGCTATGACTACGAGCTATTCCTGTTCCTGAATCCGCAGTTGCGGAGGGCGGAGCTCCCGGCCGGTATCAGCGTTCCGATCAACTACCTGGCGCATGAGCCGGTCATAGTGGGTTTTGGCCGGGCAAATTCCCGTAACTCCAAAGTCCTAATACATCCGTAAATCCATGAATTCCATCCGCCACGGCAACCCATTTGCCGCGGCGGATGTCTCTTTTTACGGAGCCCTTGACTGGTTTTTGATTGTTTGATATCATCATTTCGTAACAATTTTTGCCCAAGACCGTAGGTGTCCGGAGCAACGAACGGACCTAAACCCGAGAAGGGGCCTACCGAGGCGCGTGCCCACTCAAGCTGTGTTGTGCTTGAGCCCGAACGGTCTGCGGCAAGTAACGCAGATTTTTTATCTATCACATATGGCAAAATCCAAGCAGAAGAAGTCTGAGGAAGTCCAGAACCTTACGGCCGCGCTGAAAGGGGCGAAGGGCGTGGTGTTCGCCGATTTCACCGGACTTGTAGTGAAGGAAGCTGAACAGCTGCGGCGCGAACTCAGGAAGGCCGGAGTTACTTTCCAGGTGGTCAAGAAAACGCTGTTGAAGCGGGTGCTTGAGGCGGTCGGTCTTACGGACGTGTCGGTTGATGGCATGAAAGGCAGTGTCAGCGTAGCGGCCAGTGCTTCGGATGAGGTGGAGCCGGCCAAACAGCTGGCGGTTTTCCTCAAGGGGCACGAGAAGCTGCAGCTCCTGGGCGGCGTACTGGAACAGCAGTTCGTGGATGCAGGCCGCGTTGCCGAGATAGCCAAGCTGCCCGGCAAGCAGGAGCTTAGGGCCCGTCTGGTCGGGTCGCTGGCTTCGCCAATGCGCGGGCTGGCATCGGTACTGCAGGGCAATCTCAGGGGGCTGGTGCAGGTCTTGCGGGCCGCATCCGAGAGAAAGTAACGTTTGAATTTTTATCCTAGATTCTTAATTCATTCAAACCTATGTCCGAAGACAAGTCAGAAGTACAGGTGCCGGAGAAGTTCAAGAGTCTCGTCAGCGAGATCGAGAAGCTTTCCGTGCTTGACCTTTCAGAGCTCGTAAAGGTGCTCGAAGAGAAGTTCGGTGTTTCTGCGGCCGCACCGGTGGCAGTTGCCGCCATGCCGGCCGCCGGCGCAGCCGCAGGCGAGGCCGCCGAGGAAAAGACCTCGTTCAACGTGGAGATAACCGAAGCCGGGGCCAATAAGATCGGCGTCATCAAGGTGCTCCGCGAGGTAACGACACTGGGCCTCAAGGAGGCCAGGGATCTGGTGGACGGCGCTCCGAAGATAGCCAAGGAGGGCGCAACCAAGGAAGAGGCCGAGGCCATGAAGAAGAAATTGGAAGAGGCCGGAGCCAAGGTGACCCTGAAGTAGCCATCGAAGCGTTTTTAATCAACACCCCGCAGGCTACTGCGGGGTGTTGATATTTTTGAACCCTAGCGGCCCAGGGCCGACAGCACGTTCAGGCGGGAGATGGCGTTGCCTGACAGGATATAGGCTTCTTTGCGCAATCCGTCTACGCTCACGTCGCGCACCGTGTCCGGCAGGACCGTTTGGACCATGAGCTTGCCCTGCTTGTCGAACGCCGCCAGGCGGCGGCCGGATGGCTCCCAGGTGTAGATGAGGTCGAAAGATTGGTCCGTGCGGACGCAGCCGATGCCCGAGAGCGCCGGCTCCAGCGGCTGGATAGGGAATTCCTGTACTGCGCCCTTGGTGTAACGCTGGACTTTGTCGGGTCCGGCTACGAATATGGAGCCGTCCACCGCCAGGCTGATTGACCCTTCGGGCAGGGACTGGTTCGCCTTGAGCCAGCGTACGGCCGGCGCGAAACCGGCGCCCTGGCGGGACGTTCGGTATATGGCCTTTCCTTCCGTGTCCAGGTAGTAAACGCGCCCGTCGTACCAGGCCGCATCCCGGGCCGGCAGTGGGGAAGGGACATCCGAAACGGAATTGCCGTTTATGAGCGCTTGGCCGCTGGTGCCAAGTACGAGCACTTCTTTATCCAGGGAGATGAGACGCAGAGGCGTACCGACAGATGAAGACAGGGTGCCGATTGAAGCTACTTTGCCGGCCTGATCGACCGACACCGCCTGGCGGTTCGCGCTTACCGCGATAACGGCAGACGGACTGACCACTAGCAGGTTCCAGGCGTCGTTCTCGAGCACGGGCAGCTGGGCCCACGGCTGGAGTTCGCTTATGACCGCTTTGCGTTCCAGCCGTTGCCGCGTCAGCTCCAGGCTTTGCGATAAGGTTCGCCACTGGAGTTCGCGCTGTCGGGAGTCCTGGGGCAGGGTGGCAAGCAGGGCGTAGGCGTCGTCTAAGAGCGACCGGGCGCCGGTGTCGTCCTGGTAGATCAGGGCGCTCTCGGCCGCGGCCTGGCGTTCCGTGATGACAGTTATCACACTGTTGTATTCTTCGCTCTGCTTCTCGGTCAGGTTCCGCTTCCCGAGCTGTACAATGCTCTGGCAGAAAGCCACAAGCAGTATGAGGGCCAGTGCCAGCGTGATCCGTTTGGTGACGGACAGCCTGCGCCAAAGCATGAGCCGGCGCTCGAGCCACTGGGAAACCATGGTTTTGGCCATTTCCCGGTCCGTAAGCCATTTGAGGCGGCCGGCCTGCCGCGCCGCGCGAGCCAGCGCCGACGGCCGCCGTTCGGAGCCGTCGCGCATCAAAGGCCGGGCAGGCTCCGGTTCCGGCGCCGGCGTTGGTTCCGCGCCGGAAAGGCCTTGGTGACGGCTGAATTTAGACTTCAGGTACAGCCAGAAGCTCGGCTTCAGCAGCTGGGATGTGGCCGCGCGCGTGCTCATGAGGTGTTGCAGAGAGCTGTCGGTGTCCTGTCCCGCCGCGGCGGCGAGTTCCGGCTTCAGGCAAATGACCCCTAAGGGCGGGTGCACTTTGAGGCTGATCATGAATTTTTCTATCTCGCGCAAACTGAATCCCGGAGGATGTTCGGTCGTGAGCTGGCGGAGCCGTTCGGAAGACAGATAATCCATGAGTGCCGGCGTTGCGATGAGCAGGGTTTCGCCGAGCGTCATGATGCCGCTTGATACATGCTCGAACACGGGCTTGGCCGGCCGCCGCGTTCCTCCCTCCGGCTGGGTGATGCTAAGTATGCCGTCCTGGCTGACGATGAACGCCGCGCAGTGTCCCACTGCCGCCGCCGCCGCCGACAAGCCTCTGAGGAATGAGATGGCCACGTGGTAACGCGGCGCCAGGGGATTGCCCAGCAGGCGTTCATACAGCTTGAGCACTGAGTTCGCCTCAATGAGCACCTGCTCAAGAACGGTGTCCGGTTCAAGATCTTGGCCGGTGCGTGACAATTCAGACCAGCGGTGTTCCAGCTTGCCCATGAGGGCGCTGGTCAGTTCCTGCCGCGCTGGCGGGGTCATGTTTAGCTCGGCGGTCAGCAACAGAATGCCGCCCGCTCCCGGCCACACGCTCGCGGTCACGTAGGATTCGCGCGTGGGCAAGGCTAGTGTGGCCACCTTTGGGATTATGGTCGACGGCGATGACATACGGCTTTACTGTGTGGTTGTGTTCGACTATACTATAGCTCATTGCATCGCTCGACGCACTACGCGTCGCGTCCGTACCCTTCAGGGCCGGGCGAACCAGCTAAGCAGAGCGCCATGCTAGAACAACTGTTCGGTTCACGGACCCGGGTAAAGCTCCTTAGGCTATTCCTGACGAATCAGAGCACGCCGTTCTACGTACGGGAGATAAGCCGGAAGGTGGGGGAGCAACTCAACTCCGTCCGCCGCGAATTGGCGAACCTGTCCAAATTGGGGGCGGTCGAGGTGTCGTCTCAGGGCGATAGGAAGTACTATCAGCTGAACAGCAGATTTGTTCTGGCTGAAGAGCTGAGAGCCGTCCTTCTGAAGTCGCAGATCCTCGTGGAGCAGGATTTGGTCAGGCGCGTCCGCGAGGCCGGCCGCATCAGGTACTTTGCCCTGACGGGAGTGTTCACGGGAGCCAAGCAATCACCCACCGATCTTATCGTGGTCGGAAAGGTGGACCGCTCGTCTTTCCTGCGGGCCATTGAGCGGTTCCAGCGCGAAGTCGGCAAAGAGCTGAATTTCACTCTGCTTTCGGCCAGAGAGTATAATGAACGCAGGAGCTTAGGCGATAAGTTCATCCTCACTATCCTGAACAACCCTAAGGTTGTGGTGGTGGATGAGATAGGCGAGGAGGATTAGACATTTATGATGCACATCGTTACTTTGGGGGCCAAATGGCAGGTCACAGAGCGCGCCAGCCGCGCGGACCTGGAACGGGCGCTGAAGCAGAAACAGCCTTTATGGGTCGATATTTCGAGTTTCACTTCAGCCGACGCACCCATACTGTTGGACGTGTTCGGCTTCCACCATCTGTCGGTGGAAGACTGCTTGGACAATGTCCACTACCCGAAGATCGAGCAGTTCCCGGAGTACCTGTTCGTCATTCTGCACGCCGTGGAATCCGGCGAGAAGCGGCTGCCAACTTCGGAAGTTGATTTCTTCGTCGCGCCTAAGACCTTGGTCACTGTCCACCAGCGGCCGTCGCGCGTGCTGGATGAAGTTCGCCGCCACATGGCCGAGGGGGCGCACCTCAACTCCCTGTCCCCGGAGCGGCTGTTCGCGGAGCTGGCTAGCCGGTACGTGGACGAATACTTCCCCTTGCTCGACGGTCTGGACCGCGAAATAGACCAGATTGAGGACGTCATCTTCCGCCGGAGCGGGGACTTTACCTCGGGCACAACCGAGACGGTCAACCGCTTCCTGACCGCCAAGAAGCGCATTACGGTGTTGCGCAGGCTGCTGACGCCTCAGCGCGACGTGTTCAGCCGCCTGATGCGGAGCGAGTTCTCGCTCGTGTCGCTGCAAACGGTGGTGTACTTCCGGGACGTGTATGACCGGCTGTTCCGCATTACGGAAATGCTGGATTCGTTCCGCGACGTGTTGTCCTCAACGCTGGAAGCGCACCTGTCGGTGGTGTCGAACCGCCTGAACGAGGTGATGAAGGTGCTCACCATAGTTACGGTCATACTCCTGCCGTTGACCGTCGTGACCGGCATCTATGGCATGAATTTCCGGTACATGCCGGAGATAGGCAAGCCGTGGGGCTATCCGTGGGCACTCGGGCTCATGGTTGTAATAGTCGTAGGATTGGTTTCGTATTTCAGGCGCAAGCGATGGCTGTAAAAAACAAGTACTATCTATGGCTCAACAGCGCGTCGAGCCAGGATTTGTCGCTCCTGGCCGTGGGACAGAAAGGGGAGCGCCTGTCGCGCCGGCGCGTGCATGATGGCAGTCGGAGCGAGCGTTTGCTCGGGGCCGTGGCGACGTTCGTGTCTTCACGCAAGACGGCCCCTCACGGCATAGGCGTGGCGGTTGCGGAAGAAAGCAGTTTTTCGCAGAACCGCCGCGTGTGCGTAGCCGCCAATGCGCTGGGGTATGCCTGGGGCGTTCCCGTGTGCAACGCGGATAGCGGCACAGAACTCGTTCGCCGCATGGCGCGCGCGCCGAAACGTTCATTGGCGGCCGCCAGGTACCACGGTCCGGCAGTAGGGTAGGATAGTTTTTGCCGCTTCTCCTAGAGAAGCGGCGGAAGAGTCGTTGCCCAGGTCTACGCGCCAGATAGTACTCGTCGCGTTCGCTGTCAGCTGCTATGCGACATCAGCCAAGAGCACACAGCTGACGGGCGCTCTAGTGACCTCCGCGCTATAGCTAGCGCTCCGACATGGCAACAGT
This sequence comes from uncultured Gammaproteobacteria bacterium, assembly GCA_964566145.1. Classification (GTDB taxonomy): domain Bacteria; phylum Patescibacteriota; class Patescibacteriia; order Veblenbacterales; family UBA10138; genus CAZMHN01. The sequence continues at coordinate 19,490 of CAZMHN010000011.1, read as the reverse complement.
GGTTTCGGGGCGGATATTTTGACACAGTTTACTTTGAGCTTGGTACGTGTTGTACTGAGCTTTTTCGCATACGCACCATAGCCTTGACACGGTGGTTTGACAGTGGAGAGCTGGTGGGGTAAAATGGTATTGTAGTGGTTAGAAGTGGATAAAAGTGGGGATAAACGGCTTGAACAGTGGATAACCCCGGTTTTAGCCGCGCTCCACGAATCCTTGTCTCCCCCTAACACCCTCAATACCATGTTCATTGGCGAGTACCGCCACGCACTCGATGGTAAGGGCCGGCTCCAGGTGCCGGTCAAATTCCGTTCCGTCCTGAAGGCGGGAGCGGTAGTGACTAGGGGTTTGGATAACTGCTTGTTCCTGTACACCAAGAGCGCTTGGAATGAACTGGCTGAACGGTTGGCTAAACTACCCATTGCGCGGGCGAATACCCGCGCTTTTGCGCGTTTGATGCTGGCGGGCGCCATGCCGGCGGAAATGGACAACCAGGGCCGCATCCTCGTGCCCGATTACCTCCGTGAGTATGCGGGCATGAAGCGGTACTGCGTGGTGGCCGGCCTGTACAACCGGCTTGAGCTGTGGGATGAGGCGCAATGGAAGCGCTACAAGAAGCAGACAGAAGGAAAGAGCGGAGATATCGCGGAGGCGCTGGGAGAACTGGGAGTGTAGTGCGAAGGTAGCATATGGGCTACCAGCACATACCTGTGCTCCTTGAGGAAACGGTCGGCGCGTTAGGCCTCAGGAAAGGCGCGTGTGTAGTTGACGGCACTCTCGGCGGAGGCGGCCACGCCGAAGCCATACTGGAAGCTACGTCGCCAAACGGCAAGCTCATCGGGTTCGATCGCGACCCGGCAGCCATTGCCGCGGCCAGGCGCAGACTGACGCGGTTCAAGCACAGGGTCACTTACGTAAACGATTCATTTTCACAGCTAGCCATTCATGTCAAACGTCTTGGGATTCTCGCTCGTGTGGATGCGGTGCTTCTCGACCTGGGTTTCTCATCGGCTCAACTCGAGGATCCGGCCCGCGGCTTCTCGTTCCAGAGCGAGGGTGCGCTGGACCTCCGGTACGATCCGCGCGAGGGTGTAAGTGCGGCTGAACTTTTACAAACAGCTTCCCAGGAAACGCTTGAGCGCATATTCAGGGTGTACGGGGAAGAGCCTCGTGCGCGCGCTCTGGCACGGACAATCGTGGAGACGCGACGCCTGCATCCCTTCCGAACCACTGCCGACCTTACGTCGGTGGTGGAACGGGTGAAGGGGCGCGGACGCCGCTCGCTTCACCCCGCCACTCTTGTGTGGCAAGCTTTGCGGATAGCAGTTAACAACGAGTTCGAAGCGCTTTCGGCCGGACTTGCGGCCGCCTGGCAGGCGCTCGCGCCCCGAGGCAGGCTGGCGGTCATCAGCTTTCATTCCGGCGAGGACCGCATTGTGAAGCAGTGGTTCAGGGAAAAGTCCCGAGCCTGTCATTGTCCGCCGGCAAGTCCGGTGTGCCGCTGCGGCGGGAAGCCTGAAGCCAAAATCGAGACAAGAAAACCCATAGTGCCGAGTTCCGATGAAATCGCGCGCAACCCGCGCGCCAGGAGCGCCAAGCTCCGGGTCATAGAAAAGCTTTAGCTAACACCAACCGTACCCTATGGTACACACTCCGCGATACATGTCAGACCGAATGCCGGAGCCGCGCCGCGGCCGGCGTTGGCTTGGCGTAGCGCTGGCCGTGACATTGGTGGCAGGCGGGGCGCTGTACCTGGCTTTGACCAACGATACCGCGACCAAGGGGTACGAGGTGAGCCGCCTGGAGCAGGAATTGGCATCCAAGCGGATGGAAGTCCAGAAGCTTGAGGCCAAGGCCGCAGAAATCAAAGCCAGTCTGGGGCCTGCCCTGGCCCCGGAGGATGTGCAGTTCGTGGCAGTTGACAAAATAGAGTACCTGGCCGCTACGCCGCTCCCGGGAGTGGCGGTGAAGTAGGCTTGAGAAGCCTATGTCCAGAATCGGGGTCCCCAGCGGCAACCGGCGGTTGGCCCTCGTGAGGCTTTTGTTCGTTGGGTTCCTTCTTGCCATAACAGTGCGTTTGTTCGACCTCCAAATAGTCAAACGGGAGGCCTTTTCGGTTCAGGCGTCTGAACAGCACGAGCTTGAAGCGGAACTGCAGCCTCAGCGCGGCGAGGTATTCGTGCAGGACGTGTTCGACGCCGACGGCACGTATCCCGTAGCTGTAAACCAGTCGCTGAACCTGGTATTCGCGGTACCCAGCGCCGTGACCGATCCTGCCAAGGCGGCGGAACAGCTGGCGCCCGTCTTGGGCCTGGAAGCCGGGGAACTCCAATCCAAGCTTGAGAAGCAGGACGACCCCTACGAACCATTGCAGCACGCGGCCAGCGACGAGACCGCGGACAAAGTGAATGAGCTAGGCCTTGCCGGCATACGGACCGCTCCGGAGGTAGTTCGGTATTACCCGGACGGCAGGCGCTTCAGCCACGTGCTCGGCTTCGTTGGCTACGTGAATGAACGCAAGCAAGGACAGTACGGCATTGAGCAGTATTGGGAACAGGATCTCGCGGGCCGCGCCGGCAGGATTTTGGCGGAACGCGGCGCCGGCGGCGACATTCTTACCTTGGGGGAGAAGGACATCGAGCCGGCGGTTGACGGCGCCAGCCTGGTGCTCACCCTGGATAAGGACATTCAGCGCGTGGCCTGTGAGGCGTTGGAACGCGGGACGCAGGCCCACGGAGCCATCGGCGGAAGCGTGGTGGTTATGGATCCAGCCACCGGCGCCGTCAAGGCTTTGTGCAGCACTCCGGGCTTTGATCCGAATCAGTACTCCGAAGTGGAGGATGCGGGCACGTATCTGAACCCGGCCGTATCCGTGCCGTACGAGCCAGGCTCGGTGTTCAAGGCGATCACTATGGCCGCGGCTTTGGACGCCGGCGCCGTAACGCCCGAGACCACATACTTCGACAGCGGCGAGGTGGTCATAGGCCCCAACACCATCCGCAACTCGGATCTCAAGGCGCACGGAGTGCAGACCATGACCCAAGTGCTTGAGCAGTCATTGAACACGGGCGCCATCTTCGCCATGCGGCAGGTGGGGGCCAAGGCGTTCAGTTCTAAGGTGCGGGATTTCGGCTTCGGGCAGGTAACCCGCATCGAACTGCCCCATGAACAGCCGGGCAACCTGAGGTCGCTTACGGAAAAGCAGGAGATATACGCCGCCACCGCTTCGTTCGGCCAGGGCATCACCGTTACCCCGCTTCAGCTTGCCAGCGCCTTTGGGGCCATTGCCAACCGGGGCCGGCTCATGCAGCCTTACCTGGTGCAGGAGGTGCGCCGTTCGGACGGCAGCGTGGAGCGTACGGAGCCAACGTTCGTGCGCCAGGTCATATCACCGCAGACATCCGCTACGCTTTCGGCCATGCTGGTGCAGGTGGTGGAGCAGGGCCACGGCAAGCGGGCCGGCGTGAAAGGATACTACGTGGCAGGCAAGACCGGTACCGCCCAGGTGCCGCTGACGGATCGCGCCGGCTACGATCCGACCAAGACCATCGGATCGTTCGTCGGATTCGCTCCGGTCGGCGCGCCCAAGTTCGTAGCCATAGTCAAGGTAGCCGAGCCCAAGGGCGTGGTGTTCGCGGAAAGCTCGGCCGCTCCCATTTTTGGGGAGGTGGCCAAGTTCCTGCTAGAGTACTATCAGGTTCCGCCGGAGCGAACGTCTGATTAGCCGGGGAAGGCAAGGGTATGAAACGATTACTGCAGTTCATTCTTAAGCTATTGGCCCGCGCCACCGTAGCCAGGTACCGGCCGCGCGTAGTCGGGGTCACGGGCTCGGTCGGCAAGACCGGCAGCCGCACGGCCATCGCCGCGGTTTTGCGCGTACGCTGGCGCGTAGGTGAGCCGGGGAAGAACCTGAACAACGAAATAGGCCTGCCTTTGGCGGTGCTCACGGAGCCGGATTCCGGATACCGCAATCCCTGGGCCTGGCTTGGCATACTCGGCCGGGCGTTGCGGCGGCTGTTGGTGAAAGACGCCAGGTACCCGCAAGTGTTGGTGCTCGAGTACGGCGTGGACCACCCCGGCGACATGGATTACCTGCTTTCGGTCGTCCGGCCGGAAGCGGCGGTCGTTACCGCCGTATCGCCGACGCACCTTGAGTTCCTGAAGAGCGTGGAAGGGGTGGCGCGCGAAAAGGGAAAGCTTGTCACCAGTTTGCCGGCGGGCGGTACGGCCGTGCTGAATGCGGATTTTTCCCACGTGGCCGCCTTGGCCGCCAAGACCAGGGCGCGCGTAGTACGGTACGGCATCGTTGCCCAGGCTGAGATCAGGGCGCTCGGCATAAGCCTGAGCCAGGCGGACGGAGCAGTGCAAGGCGTCAGCTTCCGGCTGGCCATGGGCGGTAGTACCGTGCCCATGATGGTTCGGGGCGCCATCGGTCATCCGGCGGTCGCCATGGCCATGGCCGCGGCGGCGGTCGGCGCCGCCTTCGGCCTGAACGCCATTGAAGTGGCCAAGGGGCTTGAGGAATTCGCGCCGCCGGCCGGAAGGCTAAGGCTTCTGCCGGGCGTGCGCAATACTTTGCTCATAGACGACACTTACAATTCATCGCCTGAAGCGCTGGAAGCGGCGCTTACTGCGTTGCGTGAAGTCCCCGTAGCTCCCGGCGGGCGGCGTTGGGCGGTGCTGGGGGACATGCTCGAACTTGGCGCCGACAGCGAAGCTCTGCATCGCGCCGCGGGAGAAACAGCCGTACGGTCGGGAGTGGAATGCCTGGTAACTGTGGGCGAGCGTTCCCGCGACATCGCGCGCGGGGCCCAGCAGGCCGGTTTTCCTTTGAACCGCACATGGCATGTCGGAAAAAGCAGTGAAGCTGGGCGTTTTGTTCAGGAACAGTTGAAACCCGGGGATGTGGTGCTTGTGAAGGGGAGCCAGGGCGTGCGCATGGAGCGCGTAGTGAAGGAGCTTATGGCCGAGCCAGAGAGGGCCAAAGAACTGCTGGTCCGGCAGAGCAAACCCTGGGCGTAATTTATTGAATATTTTTTAGTAATTAACGAATTTGATTATGTCTCCATTTAATCCAGAATCCTGGCAGCCTAAGAATCTTAGTGATCTGCCAGACTCGGAACGGTCCAAGTATGAGGAAGTTCCCGAGGGAGGTTTTGTAAGCAATGAAGCAGCCGATGAATTGCGTAAAGCCGAGGCCGCGGCCAAACAGGTAAACAGTCAGCGTTCTTGGAAAGACAAACTTGGCGGCCAAGGTAAGATTTCAGCTGCTGATGTGCTGCTTGAAAAAGCACAGCAAGATAACACAGTATACGATGAGCAAAAAGGCAGGTCAGGCGAGCTGGATGCCGAAAAAATTGCCAAGTCAAGGGAGGCTACGCGCGTTTGGGAAAATATCCAGGCCAAATGGGCATACTACAACATGAACGAGCTTGAAACTGAAAATGTTATGGGTGGGACAAAAATAGCCGATGTGCTAAATGCGCATGAGGGTATACAGCAGTGTGCCAACACAATTAATTTGTTATGTTTAGATAATGTAAGGAAGCACAACGGCGATATTGAAAAAATAATGGCAGAAATAGAACTGAGTGGCGGCAAGGACTGGGCGGAGAATTTGCGGCCGCTTTATGAATGGTTGGTGGAGGAATTGCCCAAAGAAGAAAAGCGCGCACAGGCCGTGAGTGAACTAAAAAGCCGGCATCCTGGTAACCGATTGTTCGAGCTGGATTTTTACAGTAAGGCAAGAAAATCCTTGCACGGGGATGAGCCTTCGGATCGGGACGTAGATGAAGAATTGGTTTTTTGTGCAGTTGACGAAAAACGGTTGGATTCCATTGACGCAAATGGTTTGCATAGGGACCCTGAGCGTACACAAATGTTAGCGGCTTCTACCGGCAGGGAGATGAACAAGGTAAAGCAGGTCATTGATGGGATTTTTGACGAGAACGGGATAGCCAAGCCGGGCTATTCTAGGATAAAAGCGAATTTTGCCGTCCCTGATTATCGTGACCACGAAAGTTCATCAGCCATGGCGGGCATGGGGGAAGTTGTTATAGGGATGTTGGTTGATCCAGACAAAGCTCTAGTCGTTGACGCAGAGGATTACAATGCCATTGCAGAAATGGTTCACGATGCGGGGGCGGCCCATAATAGCACTGACCATATTAACGAGCCTGTTAGGGAAGAAATCCGGGAGTCCGCGCGAAAGTATTGGGGCAGGGCCATTACGCTGGCTGAGTTCCGTAAATTGCCGTACTCAGAACAACGCAGGCGCTTCCAATCCCCGGAAATTCTTATTCCAGATGACATACCGCCGGAACGCATAAAAGTGGAGGCAGTTGTTCAGGGGTAGCTGTCATAGTAAAAGCGGACCGACTGCGCGTCGGGAATGCTTTTAGGGTTGACGATAAGCTTCGAAATGCTTATTCTTAGTTAGCTCTCAGATAGGGGCCTTCGGCAGTTGTTTGGCCGGTATCGTCTAGCCCGGTCCAGGACGTCGCCCTCTCACGGCGAAAACTCGGGTTCAAATCCCGATACCGGTACCAAGACAAAATACCTTACCCTGTGGGGTAGGGTATTTTGTCTTTGATGTAGATGCCTCGGGATTTGAAGGGCGCGAGAAAGAGGCCGAGTTGGCGCAGGCATATGGGTACAGCGCCGCCATAGGCCGCCCTTTGGGGCTGTGGTAGAATATATGCATGGCCAGTGCACCCAATGTGGTGACCCAGACGTCCTCGAACGTCATGGATAAAATCCTCTGTAGCGCGATAGATTACCGCGCTTCGGACGTGCACTTCGAGCCGGACGGCGAGGTATTCAACGTCCGTTTCCGGGTTGACGGCCTGCTGTATCAGGTAAAGGGCCTTACGGGCTTGCCGCAGGATGCCATCACGTCCCGCATCAAAGTGCTGGCGGAGATGGATCTGTTCCAGCACCGCCTGCCTCAGGACGGCCATTTCGAGTTCGCGTACAACAACGTGGTTTACAACGTACGCGTGTCTACGGTGCCCACGGTCCTCGGTCAAGCAGTAGTTTTAAGGCTGTTCAACCGTGAGAATCTGGTGCTCGCGGTGGAGAATCTTGGATTCGAGGCGGAACAGCTCGAGCGCGTTCAGCGCATGCTCACTAGTCCGTACGGCATAAACCTTATTACGGGACAGATAGGTTCAGGCAAAACCACGCTTCTGTACTCCATGCTGAACGCCGTGAACAACGCGGAAAGGAACATCATCACGCTGGAGGACCCGGTGGAGTTCCAGATGCCGAACGTGCGCCAGCTGCAAGTGAACGAGTCGGTCGGATTCACGTTCGCGCGCGGCATGCGGGCCGCGGTCAGGCAAGACCCTGATGTGGTCATGCTCGGCGAAATACGCGACAGTGAAACTGCGCAGAGCGCATTCCAGGCCGCGCTCACTGGGAGCCTGGTTTTTTCCACCTTCCATACTTTCGACGTGGCCGGCTTGGTCATACGCCTCATTGAAATGGGCATACCCCGGTCGGTCGTGGCGCATGCGCTGAACGGCGTCGTGTCCACGCGGCTGGTAAGGAAGATTTGTCAGGCCTGCCGGGCGCCGGCGCCAGCCGGCGAGCTGGAACAGCGGTTCTTCGGGGACGAAGCCAAACAGCAGGAGTTCTTCATTGGCGCAGGCTGTCTGGAGTGCCACCAGACCGGCTACCGCGGCCGCATAGGCATTTACGAGGTTGTGCTTTTCGATGACGACATCCGTACCGCCATCATTGAGGAGCATGACGCGGCCACCCTCAGGAACTTGGTGCACCAGAAGGTCAGCGTCACTCTGCACGAAGCGTCACTGGCCAAAGTAAGGTCAGGCGCCACTACGGTGGCCGAATTGGTGCGCGTTATCGGATCAAAATGGTAGAAATGAAGCGGCGCGGATTCACGCTTTTGGAAGTGCTGGTGACGGTGGCCATCATAGGCGTATTGGCCTCTTTGGCGTTCGTGTACCTCGGAGGGGCGCGCGACAAGGCGCGCGACACTAAACGCAAGGCCGACCTGGCGCAGATCGGCAGGTTCCTGGCGCTGTCGTGTTACACGCCGAACGCCGGGTACGGCGACTACGACCTGGCTCAGATAGTGGATGAGATGAAGCTCAGGTACCCGCAGTACGCCGCGTTCCTTGGCCAGACGCCCCAAGACCCCAAAACGGGCAGTGACAGCCAGACCAATTACAGATACCTAGTGGAGGAGGGCAACAGGTGCGTGCTGTACGCCAACTTGGAGAACGCGGAAGAGCCCGTTACACTGCCGGCGCTTACCGTTCCCGCCCCGGGCAGGGGACAAGGCGTATTGCGCGCGGCCGCCGACGGCTGGAACGGCTCTCCGCTCTACTTCCAGTTCTCGAACTAGCGCATGCCCTGGTACGCGTTCGCTTTTCTGGCGGCCGGATTGACTGCTACGGCGGCCATACTGGAAAAAAAGTCGCTCAGGCAAGAACATGCCGCCTCTTTTTCGGCCGCACTGTCGCTGGCGGCGCTGGCAGTGTCGCTGTCGTTCCTGCCCGTGGCGGATTTTTCAACCGTAACTGTTCCGGCCGCGGCTTTGGTCGCCGGCGTGGCGGTCATGGCCGCGGGTTCTTTTCTCCTGATTACCAAAGCCATGCGGCATCTTGAGGTGAGCACGGTTTCGCCTTTGCTCGTGGCCGAACCCGGAGTGGTCGCCGTTCTAGCTTTTTACCTGCTTGGCGAACAGCTAAGCCTGAAACAGGTCATAGGCGTTGGGTGCATGATACTTGGCACGTACGCGCTTGAACTGGCCGCCGCTCCGGAATTCAAGGGCACGTGGCGTTCGTTCTTTGAGTCGCGCCATGTACGTTACGTGGCCTTAGCCATGCTTCTGTACAGTGTGAGTTCCTTGTTCGATCGCGTGGTGCTCTCTCGTTTCGGGCTGAATCCCTCGGCTTACATAGTGCTGGTCCACGTGTTCGTGGCCGCCACTTTCCTGGCGTTCGTAACTCTTCGGTACGGCGGGTGGCGGGACATACGGCATACGTTCAAGGCCGAGGGAGGCCTCATTCTGCTTATAGCCGTCATCACGGTTCTGTACCGTTTTTTTCAGGCCCAGGCCGTGATTTTGGCCAGCATAGGACTGGTCATAGCCATAAAACGGTCGTCGGCGCTGTTCGCCACGATCATAGGCGGCGAGCTGTTCCACGAACACAACCTGTGGCGCAAAGTGGCGGCTTGTGCGGTTATGGTGGTGGGAGCCGGCCTGATAGTTATATGATTACGGGTGGAATTCCATATGCGTATTTCTGACGGGGTCATGGTTGCGGTTGCCGCCGCGGCGCTGATGGCGGCGAGCCTGGGATTGCTGTGGTACGAGGCGCGCCGTTCTTCGCCAGAGCCGGCGCGGTACGTGAACTACGCGTACGGATTCAGCCTGGAGCTCCCCGGTGAGTGGGCCGGGCAGTACTACGCCAGGGAGTTTGAGCAGGGGAGCCGGACTGAATTCTGGTTCCGTGCTCCCGAAGCAACGCCTGAGTTCATGTTCGAGGTCGGGGTTTTGAATGACGTTTCGTGGCAGGCGCGGTACGCGCAAGAGCCCCAGCGCGTAAGGGAGCTGGGCCGGCGCGGGAGCGATGTGTTCTACGCTCATTGGGCAGTGAGTAATCCGTACCAGGGAGAAACTGCCGTGGCATACTACCGCGCGATGCAGCTCGTGCCCTTAGCGCTGGAGTCTTTCCGATTTTCTTTCTTGCCGCACCGGGAGCGTGAGTCGGCCGCGGCCGTCGCATGTCGGGATCTGCCAGTGTTCGAGGATTACCCCGCCGGGCCCGCACATGCCGGCGTGCCGGCCGTAGTGGATTTCACCAGCGAACCGGCCGCTCGCGAATTTCTTACAGCCATAACGGCGGCGCAGGCGGGAGGACCGAATTTCGCCGGGCATTACGCGGTGGCAAGCTGGGCCTGCGGTACGAGCTGTCAGCAGAATGCCGTTGTGGACGCGGCCTCCGGACGCATCGTAGCGTTCAATGTTGGTTCAGAGTATGGCGTGGACTACCGGCTCGACAGCCGTTTGCTGGTGGTCAATCCGCCGGAGCGATTGGCGGAATCGCGCTTGCCCGTGCCTAAGCCGGCCGAATCCGGATACTACGAAATGACGAGCTTGGGCGAGCTTGCCGAAATCTGCGCCATTCCTGTACCCGGCCTGCCAACGGCCGGCGGCAACGGTACGGCGTGCATTCAGGTCATAACTCCTGCGCGTAATCCCGAAACAGGCGAGGAGCGCGATTTCCCCACGCCCTGCGACGTGCCGCAGGGGTGGGAGGCGGCTCGGCCGGAACCTTTATAGGCGTCCTTTCCGTCGCGGGGTCCGTCCGCCGCGCCCGGCGGCTTTTGCGTTGCTTTTCTAGAAAAGCAACAAGGGCGCTTATCCGCAGGTGCACTCGGTCTGCACCCTGCCGCACGACGAACACTTAGGCTCGATTTTCTCGCGCCCGCAGGCGTGGTACTCCTCGACGGAGTTCATTTCTTTGCCGCATTGCTTGCATTTGAACCCGTAGGTCGGGCGGCGGCAGGTGCTGCAACTGGACATGGGCATAGTGTAGCGTTAGCGGGGGGAGGCAGGCAATGCCTCGGCGTTTTTGCGGGTGCGCCGGCAGTCATTGACAATCAGTCAAAAAATGGGTATACTTTATATGATAATTCATATTTTTCATACTTCACGACATCTCTATGGCGAACCGGATACGGTCCAGGCGCGTATGGCAGCCGAAGCTCGAAGCCATGGGCACTTCAACCATGGGGGAACGCGGGCAGGTGGTAATTCCCTCGAACGTTCGCAAGTACGCCAAGATCCGGGCAGGGGATAAGCTGGTCGTGTTCGTACATCCGGCCGGGCCCCTGTTCATGATGCCCATGCGGAACATGAAGGGGTTCGTGAGGGAGATGGTGAAGAAGTTCGGTGCTATCAAATCTTAATCAGCAGTAACGAAACAGCAACCTATGGCAGTACTATCGTCAGTCTGGCGCGTAGTGAAGATGAAGAAGGTATGGATACCGATTCTCATCGTGGTCGTCATCGGCGTTTTTGTGAATTACCAGAGGAACAAGAACGCCCAGCCCAACTATTCGACCGAAGTTGTGAAGCGGCAAACGCTCGTGCAGACGGTCTCGGCCACCGGGACGGTCGAGGCGGCCGATGAGGTGAATTTGAATTTCAAGGTAGGTGGCCGTTTGGCGCAGATCGGCGTGGAGGTGGGGGATACGGTCAGCGCGGGTCAGCGCTTGGCCAGTCTGGATACCGGCGACGCCGTGAGCGCGGTGTTGACCGCTGAAGCGAATCTTAAGAGCGCTCAAGCCGCTTTGGACAAGCTTCGCGCCGGCGCCAAGCATGAGGACGTAGCGGTGTATGAGGCCGCCGTGCGGACCGCCGAAACGACCCTTGCCAACACCAAGTCGACGCAAACCCAGGCGGTGACCAACGCCCTGGCGCAGTGGCTGGGTCTGGCGCCCACGGCCGTGGCCAACGCCGGCAACCTGTCGACTGCCACGCTGGCCGTGACCGGTACATACCAGGGCACGGAGCGCGGCGACTATACCATCCGCATTGAGAACTCGGCCAGTCCCACGTTCTCCTACTTTGGCTTGGAAACTTCCATCAATGCGACCGGGAGCCGCGTTACTTCGGTGCCGATGGGTACCAGGGGTTTGAGCATTCAGTTCTCGTCCACCGGCAGTCTTTTTGCCGGCGACACATGGACCGTGAGCATACCGAATCCCAACAGCTCCAGCTACGCGACCTATCAGGCGGCTTACGAGACCGCCCTGACCACGCAGAAGCAGCAGGTGGACGCGGCGGAGCGTGCGCTGGCCGAAGCCCAATCAAGATTGGACCAGGTGAAGGCGCCGGCCAGGTCTTACGACATTTTGGCCGCCGAAGCGGCAGTGGAATCAGCGCAGGCCGCGCTTGTCCGGGCGCAGTCCGATCTGGCCGATCGCAGTATTACGGCGCCGGTCAACGGCACGGTCACCAAGGTGGGCAACGAAGTGGGCGAAACCACGTCGCTGGCCAGTCCCGTCATTGTAATTCTGTCCGAGGGTAACCATGAGATCAGCGTGGAAGTGCCGGAGTCGGACATCGCCAAGCTCAAGGTGGGCCAGATCGCCGACATGACGCTGGACGCCTTCGGTTCGGCCGAACACTTTACAGGACACATCTCGTTCATAGATCCCGCTTCCACCGTTATTCAGGACGTGGTGTATTACGAGGTTACCGTGCTGTTCGACGGCATCGACGAGCGCATTAAGCCGGGCATGACGGCGAACGTTGACATGACCACGGTCGAGAAGCCGGATGTGCTGGTAATTCCGCTTCGGGCCGTGAAGTACGACGAGGAGCGGCAGTCGTACGTGGAGGTGCTCGCGGGACAGGAAGTCGTGCGGAAGGACGTGGCGGTGGGCCTGCGGGGCGATGACGGCCTGGTTGAGCTCGTGTCCGGCCTTACGGAAGGGGAGACTGTCGTGACGTTCAAGCAGAACGGCAAGTAACAGCCATGGCGGCGCACCTGATTGAGGTAAAAGACCTCACCAAGCAATACGAGAACGACGGCGTGGTCACCCCGGTGCTCCACGGGCTGTCCTTCAATATCTCCGAAGGGGAATTCCTCTCCATCATGGGTCCTTCAGGTTCGGGCAAGTCCACTCTCATGCACATATTGGGATTCCTGGACCACCTGACCGGAGGCTCCTACCTTTTCGAAGGCCGGGATGTGTCTTCGCTTTCCGACGACGAGCTGGCCGCCATGCGTTCCACCAAGGTCGGCTTCGTGTTCCAGCAGTTCAACCTTCTGCCGAAGACGACCGTCCTGCAGAATGTGAAGCTCCCCATGCTCTACGTGAACATCTCCGACGCCGAGCGCACCGCCAAGGCCAGGGCGGCCATTGAGGCGGTCGGTTTGGCGCACCGCATGGAATACCTGTCGAACCAGCTTTCGGGCGGCGAAAAACAGCGTGTGGCCATTGCGCGCGCCCTGGTGAACGATCCCTCGGTGCTGTTTGCGGACGAGCCTACCGGCAACCTGGATTCAAAATCCGGTTCGCAGATAATGAAGATACTCGACGAGCTCAACGGCCAGGGCCGTACGGTCATCCTGGTCACTCATGAAACCACCACGGCGGCCTATGCCAAGCGGATTCTCAGGCTGAAGGACGGGTTGCTGGTGGCCGATGAGAGCGTGGACGAGACTCGGCGCCGCCAGGCGCTCGACGGGGAACTCAAGTAGCGCCGCTCGCGCCGCGGTCCCAACCACATGGACGTACGGAACATACTGAAGCTCTCGGTCTCCAACCTCCGCGGCAATCCGATGCGGAGCTTCTTGACCATGCTCGGGCTCATCATCGGCATAGGCTCGGTGGTGCTGATTGTGTCGCTGGGCGCCGGTGCGCAGGCGCTCATCATTTCACAGGTGAATTCCCTGGGCTCGAACCTCGTGGGCGTTCTGCCGGGCGCTTCGGACGAAAAAGGCCCTCCCGCCAGCGTATTCGGCATCCAGGTGAAAACATTGGTCAATGACGACGTGAATGCGCTTTTGAGGGACAGCCGCACGGAGCACCTGACGGCGGTTTCCGGCTACGTGCAGGGCAAGGCTAAGATGGTGTATGAGAATCAGGAACTGGACGGGGGCACTTTCATGGGCGTGCAGGCCAGCTACCCGCGGGTGGAGAACGCAACGCTAAAAGAAGGCAGGTTCTTCACCGAGGAAGAGGACGCGGGCTTGGCGCGCGTGGCCGTGGTCGGCAGCACCATTGTGGACGAGCTATGGGGCGGCGACAGTCCGATAGGCAAGACCTTCAAAATAAAGCGGGAGTCTTTCCGCGTCATAGGCGTGTTTGAGTCAAGGGGCAGTGTAGGCTTTTCCAATCTGGATAAGTACGTTTTTGTGCCGCTAACCACCGCGCAAAAGGTGCTTTTAGGGTGGAAGCATTTGTCTTTGGTGCGCGGGCGGGTGGACGAGGCCGCCAATATTGAAGAAACCATTCAGGGTATGAAAGAGGTTTTGCGCGACCGGCATAACCTGGATTCCGAGGAGGAAGACGACTTTTCCGTGCGCAACGCGGCGGACGCCGTGGAGATACTGAAGACCGTCACTGACGCGCTCAGGTTCTTCCTGGCCGCCATAGCGGCCATTTCCCTGCTGGTCGGAGGCATAGGCATCATGAACATAATGCTTGTGGCAGTGACCGAGCGCTATCGTGAAATAGGCCTCAGGAAGGCCGTGGGCGCCACGCGCGAGAACATCCAGCGCCAGTTCCTCCTGGAAACGCTGGTCATAACCGCCGTAGGTTCAGTTATCGGCATTGCCGGCGGCGCGCTGGTGTCTGCCCTTGTAACGCTCGTGGCCAGGGCGCTGGGGTACGAATGGGTGTTCATAGTTTCCGTTCCTTCCATTGCGTTGGCCGTCGGCGTAGGACTGGCCATAGGCCTGGCGTTCGGCTTTTACCCGGCCAGGCGCGCCGCCAAGCTCGACCCCATTGTTGCCCTGAGGTACGAATAACGGCATGAACCAGAAACAGAACATCGCCCTGGCGCTGACCAGCTTCAAACGCAATCCCTTGCGCACCATGCTTACGGGATTGGGCATTGTCATTTCCATTGCCTCGGTCATCGTGGTCATTTCCTCGGCCCAGGGCGTGAAAGGCTTTTTGATCGGCCAGTTCGAATCGTTCGGGAGCAACTTCATTCAGACCGAGCCCAGGGTGCCGAATACTGGGAGCATAAACAGCGGCGAGAGCCAGGAGGCCATGGCCCTTGGCACAGTCATTACCACGCTTACCATAGATGACGCTTTGGCCATTCGGCGCCTGCCCAATATAGTCACCAATTACGCGGCGACCATAGGCCAGGCGGTTGCGACGTCAGCGTTGGACAAGAAGACGGTCATGCTCTACGGCGTGTCAGGCACGTTTCTGGACATAGACCGGGGCAAAATAGACCAGGGCAGGTTCTTCACCGAGGAAGAGGACGCCAGCCTGGCTCGCGTGGCCGTGTTGGGCAGCGGAGTGGCCGATAAGCTGTATGGAGGACAGAATCCCATAGGACAGGTCATAAAGCTGAAGAACAAGAATTTCACAATCATTGGTACGTTCGAGCCGCGCGGCGCGATACTGGGCTTCAGCTTCGACGACATGGTGTATTTGCCCGTGCAGACTCTGCAGAAGCAGATTTTGGGAATAGATTACGTGCAGGCCATCACGAGCACCTATAAGGACAAGAGCAAACTGCAGGTAACTAAGGCCGACATTGAGGACCTGTTGCGCAGCCGGCACAACATAGACCGCGAAGACCCGGACAAGGACGACTTCATCGTTTCGACCATGGACGAGGTTACGGACATTCTGGATACGGTCATCGGCGGATTCACCATTCTGCTCGTGGCCTTGGCCGCCATCAGCCTTATCGTGGGCGGCGTAGGCATCATGAACATCATGTACGTGTCCGTGCTGGAGCGTACGTTCGAAATAGGCTTGAGGAAGGCCGTGGGCGCCACCAGGAAGCAGGTGCTGAGGCAGTTTTTGATGGAAGCCGTGCTGGTCACCATGCTCGGCGGCATTACCGGCATCATTGTCGGGGTAAGCGTTTCCTATCTCATTTCCGTGGCCGCGGGCGCTTTGGGTTTTGCCTGGAAGTTCGTGGTGCCGGCTTATTCGGTCGTGCTGTCCGTTGGTTTTTCCGTATTGTGCGGACTGGTGTTCGGACTGTACCCGGCCAGGCGCGCGGCCGACCTGGACCCCATCGAGGCTCTGCGCAAGGAGTAGGGCATTCGCAGTCAGTGTTGACACGCACCGCCTTGCCGTGGTACGCCTTGTTGCTATAAACAAAGCACCTTGAAAGCTAAGGTGAGGCGCCCGGCCAATCGGGCAACAATCATAACAAGGAGGTGCCAATATATGCGCGCGAACGCGCCTTGCGGCATAAGGCGGAGCACCCGGACATTTCCGGGAGACATCAGCACTAGGAGACTGCCATGGGTAAGACCATTGCATCTGGTACTGATTCTGAGGGCAGGGAAGTGGCGCTGACCAGAACAGACCGTGATCTCGGCGTGACGCTCATCACGCTGGGCATGGCCGGTGAAGGCCACTATGACGTAAAGGTCGACGGCAAGACCGTCGCCTCCGCCTCGGATTCAAACCGTTCCGGCGCCGTTGAGAAGTTCAGTGAACGTCTCAGCCGCTGAATGCGCCGGCTATAAGCAGTAGTTCACGACGCAACTCGAAATAATCCGCGCCCTTGGCGCATTTCCAGCCCAACGCATCGTGCGGCTTCCTCGGCCGATACGATAAGGTCAATTGACAACGGCCCCTTTCCGTCAATGCGGCTTGCCCCAAGCCAAGCGACCTCCCCTTTTCGCAACATCATGTTCTCGCCAGCCGTTGGCGAAAGAGAAGGACCCCGCTATCACAAACAGCGGGGTTTTTGTTTATGGATTTTCCGAGGTTGACGGCGTTCTGTTTTGTGTTAGGGTAAGGTTCAAATTGCAGTGTTCCCACTAAAAGGAGGCCCTATGGGCAAAAGCGGCGAATCAGGCGGCAGGCTGTTCCGGGCGGCGGCAAAAGAGGCGCACTTCATCACCGGTCCCAAGGTCGTCACCACAGAAGAAAGCGCGCTGAAAGAGAAGTGGCGCCATGTGGTGCCGGATGAGTCCGGCGCCAGACTGATGGGGCAGAAAACCAGCCCCCGGGCTCCAAAGCCCGGCCGGGACGCTACATTCCTGCACTAGGCATAAATCGTCCGGTGCACGCAAGGTCCGACATTCATCGGGCCTTGTTTTTTTGGCCGCCTGCATCCCTTGACAGGCCTTTTTCATTGGCTATACTTGAAATTAGCACTCTCAAGCTTAGAGTGCTAAACTAGGAATCACTCATGGAAGAACGGCATCACAAACTGCTTTCCGAGATAGTCCGTGCCCACGTGGCCGCAGGCGAGCCTGTGGGTTCCAAAGCACTGGAGGGGCGTTTGGGCGTGAGTTCGGCCACCATACGGAACGACATGGCCGACCTGGAGCAGGCGGGCTTCTTGGCTCAGCCGCACACGTCCGCCGGCAGGATCCCCACCGTCAAGGGGTATCAGTATTATGTGGACAACCTCATGGAGCCGAAAGAGCCCAAGGCCGCGGAGCAGAAGAGCCTTAGGGAAGTGCTGAAGCAGGCAGGGTCGGAAGCGGAAGCTTCGGCCAAGGAGCTGGCCAAACAGCTGGCGCACTTCGCCGGCGACGCGGCGGTCATAGGGTTTTCCAAGGATTACACTTACTACACTGGCCTGGCCAATCTTTTCTCCCAGCCGGAGTTCAAGGACATAGCGAGCGTGGTGGCCATGGGCAAGGTGATAGACCATTTGGACGAGGCGCTCAGACAGCTTATGCCGCAGGCGTCGGATGACGTTACCGTGCGATTGGGTTCCAATAATCCCTTCGGCGATGATTGCGCCGTCGTGTACCGAGCAATGCCCTTAGGCAGGCATCAGGTGCTAGTCGGTCTGCTGGGACCGGTGCGCATGGATTACGATTCTAACGTAGGCAGGCTCACGTATGTCGGACGATTCCTCGCATAACCAGACGCCCGAAACCCAGTTGGACGAACTCGGGCAGGCCAAGCGCGAAGCCAAGGAGTACCTGGAAGGCTGGCAGCGCGCCCGGGCCGACTACGCGAATCTGAAGCGCGAGACCGAAAATAAATTGCAGGAGCTTACGGCTTTTGCCAACGCCGAACTGGTCAAGGACCTCCTCCCGCTCGCCGACTACTTCAGGCATGCGCTGGCGTCGGTGCCGAAGGAGGAGGCGGGGAGCGCCTGGGTGGAAGGCATACGGCACATTCAAACCAAGCTCATGGAAGTGCTGGCGTACCACGGCGTGAAAGAACTGGAAACGGTCGGGGAGAAGTTCGACCCCGCGCTCCACGAAGCCGTAGGCGAGGTGGAAGGCTCGGGTCAGCCCCCGGGAACAGTCGCCGAGGAGGTACGCGGAGGCTTCACACTCCACGGCAAACTGCTTCAGCCGGCACGCGTGAAAGTGGCCCGCTAGCGCACCCCGGAGAGTCGTTGTAAAATAGTACCAGAACAAACTAACGCTTTTAGGAGAGCCACTATGGACTACATTTGTCCCGAGTGCGGCTACACGGACGAGGCCCGTGGTCGGTGCCCGTCGTGCGGCGTTCCGCTCATCCCCATAGACGAGGTAGGGGAGGCGGCGGAAGAGGACGAAAAGGCGGAGGACGCCTAAAGTACCATTCCTGAAAGTGCGTCAGGCCCAGATCGGCCGAGCGGTCTCCCTACGTGGGACGGCTTGGGCGATGTGGGCTTTTGCCCACACTAATCACTAACCATTCATAGCCTATGCCGATAGTGCGCTGGAGTCCGTTCTGGCCGCAGAACATGGACTTAGACAGGTTCTTCGACGACGGCTTCGCGAACGTTTCCGGGTTCGTGCCGGCGCTCGACGTGTACCAGACCAACGACGATGTCGTGGTCGAAACACAGCTTCCGGGCGTGGACCCCGCGAACGTGAACGTTTCCATAGAGAACGACGTCCTCACTGTCGAGGGTTCGTTCGAGAAGAAGAGCGAGGTGGACGAGAAGAACTACTACCGCAAGGAGATTCGTTCCGGCTCGTTCCACCGTTCCGTCGCCCTGCCCGCGGCCGTGAACGGCGACAAGGCCAAGGCAACCTACGACAAGGGCGTGTTGAAGATAACCGTGCCCAAGGAAGAGCGTGCCAAGCCCAAGACCGTGAAGGTCGAGGTGAAGTAAGAACTGAGGAGTAGGGTCAGCGTCTGCTGACCCGCTCGGGCGAGGTCCGATAAGGCCTATCGAGCCTCACGCGAGGAAAAAACAAAAAGGCTCCCGATGTTTTGGGAGCCAGAAGCGATAAACGTTCTTTTCATCAGTTCGGCAGTATGTCCAAGGCGCGTGCCAGTTTGGTGGCCCTGAATCTTGGTGAAATGCCGGACACTATCTGGGACAGCATGACGAGGATGATAAGCGCCACGATTACGCTGAATGTCAGCCCTGTACCATTGATTGGTTCTGCTCGTAGAGATGTCACTATTACGAATCCGTCGAGCAGAGCTATAAAGAACCACTGGATGATGGTGACGAAGAACTTTCCGGTCGTTTCTCCGGTCAGTTCAAACCACGGTGGTCGCGGATCGTTCACCACGTAGCTCCTGTCCAGGAAAAGCATTCTGATGAGGAACGCTACTACCCAGGTGAGCGAGGCAATGGCCATGAGCGTGATGAATTCCCACGTTGACATGTACTTGTAGGGCGTGAAGAGCCATGTCGCCGCGATGATGGCGCTGAGGATGAGCAGGAACCGCGTGTATTTCCAGCGGCGCTCCACGATGACCTGCGGCACAAAGACGGAGCCGGGCGGCATTGAATCGGTGAACGTACTCATGGTATTTCCTCCTTAGTTGTAGGCGTAATCGGTTTCGGACGAGGCGTATCCGTTTACAGCGAGGCATTCCAAGAC
>CAZMHN010000010.1:0-28637 GCA_964566145.1 uncultured Gammaproteobacteria bacterium | reverse complement strand
CGAATCATTGGCCCTGTGTGCCAGGGCGAGCTATGAGTACGCCGTATCCTTGGGCTCGGTTTCGCTCATCAGCGCCCTGGGCGGTTCACAGTCGTTGTTTCTGCTTTTGTACGTGTCATTGCTTTCCTTCTGGAAACCGGAATGGCTAAAAGAGGAGCTGGCGGGCGGCGTGTGGAAGTTGAAGTTGCTGGCAGTCATGCTTATTGCCGGCGGCGTTTACCTGATTTCAATTACGTAACCGGTTGCATACCTTCCGCACCATTCTCTAATTCGCCTCCCGCCCCTTTTGACTATTTCCTATTTGCCTAAATTAGAAATAGTCAAATGACTGCCGCCTCTTAGGATCGGCGGTTTGTTTATTGGGTTCAAACGGCTCGCGGCTGTGGTAAGATGAGGGCATGTCGCAGAACGTGTTCATATTCCACGGCACTGCCGGGTACCCGACCGAGAACTGGTTCCCGTGGCTGAAAGAGAAGTTGGAAGCCAAAGGCTGTACCGTGTACGTTCCCCAGTTCCCAACGCCCGAAGGGCAGTCGCTCGAGGCGTGGCTCGGCGTGTTCCAGGCGTACCAAAAATACGTTGACGCGGACACAATACTCATCGGCCACAGTCTGGGCGGCATTTTTCTGCTCCGACTGCTGGAAAGGCTTGCCCAGCCTGTCAAAGCGGCGTTCTTCACCGGTACCCCCATCGGCATTCAGCCCATGAAGAACTACGACAGCGACAACAGCTTCAGCGGCTTTTCTTTTGATTGGCCAGGCATCCGGGGTAAGGCCGGGCGGTTCTACGTGTTCCAGTCGGACAACGACCCGTACGTGCCGCTAGCCAACGGAGAAAAGCTGGCGCAGGAGCTTGGGGTGGGGCTGACCTTCATACCCAACGCCGGACACTTCAACGCCAAGGCCGGCTACACCAAGTTCGAAGAACTGCTCCAGGCAGTCGAGCCGCTGCTGGCTTGATTACCGCATGTACCTTCCCGTCCCTTTCTCCGTTTGACTATTTCCCATTTGCCTAAATTAGAAATAGTGCTAGTGTGTGATACATATGGCAGTTGACGAGAGAGTATTCAAAGCTTTGGCCAATCGCAGGCGGCTTCAAGTGGTGCGCTATCTGAAAAGGCATCGTGAGGCCAGCGTAGGCGAGCTGGCGGCTTTGCTCAAGGTGTCGTTTCCAACAGTCTCCAAGCACCTGTCCGTGTTGGCATCAGCTGACATAGTCGAGTACGAACGCCGCAACATCATGGTGTATTATCGTTTGTCGGCGGAACCGCCTCCACTTGTGCGCTCCGTCCTCAAGCACCTTTAGTTCAGTTATTTCCTATTTGCCTAAATTAGAAATAGTCACATGGACGCTCCCGGCGATTTTTGTGCAAGAGGCCTGAACCCCGTTCCCTTTTTGTGCGGAGGATAGAGTGCTACTGTGAACCCAGGAACTAACGTTTAATCGTAACGCTTATGCCCATTGTATATACGCTGATCATACTCGCCGTCCTGCTGGTACTCGCTTCCATAAAGCAGATAAACCAGTACGAAAGGGGAGTGAAGTTCATGCTGGGAAGGTATCACGGAATAATGGGTCCGGGCTGGCGTCTGGTGGTGCCGGTTTTTCAGACCTACGTCAAAGTGGACATGCGCGTGAAGGCGGTGGACGTGCCCGACCAGGAAGCAATAACCAAGGACAACATATCGGTCAAGGTGAACGCCGTCATTTACTACCGCGTGGAAGCGGCTGACAAAGTCGTTATAGAGGTGGAGGATTTCAAGTACGCCATTTCCCAGTTGGCCCAGACCACCATGCGCAACGTTGTGGGCGAGGTAGAATTGGACGAGTTGCTTTCCAATCGTGATAAAATCTCCGAACGTATCCGTTCCATCGTGGATAAACTGACTGACCCTTGGGGAATAAAGGTGAATTCGGTTGATTTGAAGGATATCACCCTGCCCGAGGAAATGAAGCGCGTCATCGGCAAGCAGGCTGAGGCCGAACGCGAAAAGCGATCCGTCATCATCAAGGCCGAAGGTGAGGTAATGGCGGCTGATAACATGGCTAGAGCGGCTCAGATTCTTGCCAGTTCGAACGGTGCGTTACATTTAAGAACGTTGCAGTCGATAAATGACGTCAGTTCCGATCAATCAAACACCATTATTTTCGCTATTCCATTGGAGGTGCTTAGGGCGTTCGAGCGCATAGGCTCTAGTAATAAGGCATAGCCACAAGCGAAAAAATATACGAGAAATAAAACCACAAAGTTTGCGCGTAAAATCAGCGGGAGCTATCAGTCTGCGGCGAAATAGACGCCCCCGCCGGTAAAAACTAAATGCCCTACGCATACGCATACATTACCGGCTGTTTGGTGCTTTTTGCTTTCTGGCTGTTCATATTCCTGAAGCGGAAGGATTTGCGGCGGGAAATGCTGTGGGCCAGCTTGTGCGGAATGCCTTTCGGATTCATGGATTTCTTTTTGGTGCCGGGGTATTGGAACCCCGATTCGCTTTTCGGCCTGATAAGGAGATACGGCGTAGGCATAGAGAGCTTCGTTTTCCTTTTTGTCATGGCCGGCATTGTTTCGGTGGTGTACGAATTCCTGCGCAAAGAGAAGCTGGTCAGAATGGCCCGCGGCGGCCGTCCTCATCACTGGCTCATCTTTTTCATCCCGCTCGCTTACGTGGTCATGTCCGTTCTGTTCCCGCTGAAAGCCGTTTACAATCTGATGATAGTCGGCGCGGCCGGAGCGGCCGTGACGGCTTTTTTCCGCAGGGACTTGCGGAAGCAAATATTCGCCAGCGCGTTCATTTTCAGCTTTTTGTATTTCGGGGTTTTCGTTCTGGTGAACTTCATGTTCAAAGGCATGGTGCAGGAGTTCTATAACCTGAAGAACACCTGGGGCATTCTGGTTCTGGGCGTTCCTCTGGAAGAGATCGGGGTCGCGTTTTTCGCCGGCGCCTTCTGGTCCACCATTTACGAGTACACGAAAGCCTATCGCGAGAAGAGCCTGGCGTAATTGAAGCCCTGGGCGGTTCGGGGGTAGACTGAGAGCATATGGACACGGGCGTAAAGGAAACGGGGTGCTGTGCCAGGTTCCACCCCGAACCCTGGCAGGACAAGGAGATAGCCTGGAAAGACAAGGCCTTTGTCAAAGACCGCGTCACCAGTTTTTTGCACATGCCTTTGAACATGGGCAGAAAGGTGGTCAAGAACATGGCGCTCATCGAGAAGGCCGGGGCGCAAGCCCCTTATCAGCTCATGCTGTGCGACGAGTCTCTTTGGGGTTCGGACATTTACATTGACGTTTCCGGGCAAGTTCCGGGCGCGCAAATGGCAACGCTTTCAGGCACGTTTCTTACCAAAGTGTTCGAAGGGCCGTACAATAACGCCGGCAAGTGGGCGCGGGAGATGAAGCAGTACGTGGAAAGCAAAGGCAGGCAGATGAAGAAGCTGTATTTTTCGTACACCACTTGCCCCAAATGCGCCAAAGCCTACGGCAAGAACTACGTAGTGCTTTTTGCGCAGATAAACTGATTATACATATGAGGAAAAATTGGACGCTCGGGTTTCTGGGATTTATCGGTCTGCTGGGCATTCCCGGGATTTTTACCCAAGACTGGAAGGATTTGCTCTGGCTGCTCTGGTTTGTCTGGTTTATCCATTTCATCCCGCAAAAGAATACATAACGGATAAGCAGTCAGCCTGCCCGGCCCCGCGGGGCGGGGTTTGTTATACTTCAGGCATATGTTGCAGTACGTGGTCCTGATCGGAGCGGCGGTACAGATCCTCGGCATTCTGTCCTACGTAAAGCAGACCCTGCGGGGCGCGACCAAGCCCAACCGGGTGAGCTGGCTTCTGTGGGCCGCGGCGCCCATCATCGGCACGGTGGCGGCCCTGGCCAAGGGCACCGGCTGGGCTGTGCTCCCCGTGTTCATGGCCGGGTTCGGGCCTTTGCTCGTGCTTACCGTGTCGTTCAGGAACCCTAAGGCGTACTGGAAGCTTGGGAAGCTTGATTACGCCTGCGGCGCGGCCTCGGTGCTGGCGCTAGTGCTGTGGGCCGTCACAAAAGAGCCCTTGGTCGCTTTGGCGTTCGCCATTGTAAGCGACGGCCTGGCCGGCGTGCCCACGGTGGTGAAATCGTGGCGCCACCCCGAAACCGAGACCGTGCACCCGTACGCGGCCGGGCTGTTCGGCCAGCTGACCGCCTTCTTGGCCATACAGACATGGACGTTCTCGGAATGGGGCTTTCCGGCCTACCTAATGCTCATGAACCTGGCGCTGGTCGGCGCGTACTACCGCCGCCGCTGGTTCCCGAGCCCAGCTGTGTAGCCGCTAACTGTGTTACGTAAGCGTTCAGTAGGCGTTGTAGTCTACGTATGAAAAACATCATCCTGGGCATAGCAGGCGTAATTGTGACGGCCATTGCGGCCGTGGCGGCGTTCGGGGTGTACAAGTTCAACTTCACGAACGGCGACATGTACCTGGCCACGGGCGGCAGGCTGGATTCCAAGGACGGTACGTATGTAATAGAAGGGGAGCACGTGACGCTCAAGGACGGGTACTGGGAAACGTCAGACCCCAGGGAAACGGTGCGCTACTTCGGCAATGACGTGAAAGCCGATTTCAATGGCGATGGAGCGGAGGATACGGCGTTCCTTTTGACGCGGGACGCAGGCGGGAGCGGTACGTTCTTTTACGTGGCGGCCCAGGTGAGCCGGGGGAGCGGGTTTGTCGGTACGAACGCTATGCTGCTTGGCGACCGCATAGCGCCGCAGACAACCGAGTACCGCGACAGGCTTATAATCGTGAACTACGCCGACCGCAGGCCCGAGGAATCGTTCTCGGTCCAGCCTTCCCTCGGCGTCAGCCGTTATTTCCGAATTGCAGGCACAACATTGGAAGAAGTGTCTAGATAAGCATCAGGAATAAGAAAACAGCCCAGTGCTTTGAAGCACTGGACTGTGGGTAGTTGCCGGGGTGGGCCGGTTTTAGATGTCGACCACTTCGATATGGTCGGCCGTTCCTTGTTTCCACCGGGGGTTGAACTCGGCTTGCCTGAATGTTTTGCGGTAAAGCCTAGAAATGGGGTGGGTGCATGTCCTGACATCGCGTTCGTTCATTACGACAAGGTCGTCACTGCCGCCGAACGAGTTCTGCGAGGCGATTGTCCATGCCTCTGTCAGCGTGGGCACTCTTCCGAGTTTTCGGATAGCTGTGGCTACGCGCTTGGCGTTGTACCCGTCGCTCCCCGCGACGATTTTTAGCTTTACAGCGCCGTTATGCCGAACCGTGACCAGGCCCTGAGTCATTGCGTTCTCCTTTCGCATGGGCTGTGTATTTCCATTTTCTCCTTGCCGCTCCTTAGAATTTATCAAGGAGTTGCCCGAATCCGAGCAGAAGAAGTCCTTTGTCGGCGGAGTAATCGAATTTGAAATCCATCCCACAAGCCTTGAGCAGATTTTCGTATTTCTCGTACTCCACCTTGAGCTGTTTCTCAGCCTCGGCAAGCAGCGCGGCCCTTCGCTGTCTTATGGCCGCCTTGGCATAGGCAGTCATTTCCGCGGCCATATCGTCGGACATTTTATCCAGGCCGTTGGCAAGGATTTCCGGGTGCTTCTGAAAGAATCCGGTTGAAATATCGAGCATGGCGTACAGTAGGGGTCCTTGCTGGGCCGCTTCGTGCGCCTGGCCGCGTATGAAGTTGTAGATTCCCAGGCGTATTAACGACTGCTCCAAGTCGTCAGTTTTCTTGGTGGCCTCGCCTGGTGAAGCTTGTTCAGCCGCCTTTACAGCGGCGTTCACGAGGTCGGCGGCGAAAGAACCGCCGACGCCGCCCACGAAGGCCCCGAGCAACGAGCCGAGTATGTTGTGCCTGCCTCCTTTGTCAGCTCCCACTTTGGCGCCGACAATTCCGCCCGCCGCGGTGCCCAGCACCTGGCGCCTTTTTTCGCCTTGCGAACCCATGGTAATGTCCCTTCTAAGTTGTGAATGTTTTGGTTGGTTTCTGCTGTGAATCCGCTGAGCTTACAATGGCTGAACCAGCCGCGTCAAGCAGACTGGGTAATGGCCTCTTGTAATATATATGGTTTTGCACTAAGGTGGCGGCAAATCAATAGGAATTGTCATAAATCCATTCAAAGAATAAACATCAGGAAAGGGCATAATCATGTCTAGGGATGAGGAAAAGTATTACATTTTGGTTGAGCTGAAAAAAGCATCGCAGCTCAAAACCGATCTGAACAAGGGCATCGCAGCTCTTTTACAAGCTGACCAGAGCCATTTCCGGCCGCACCTGTGCTTGAACGGCGTCACCGGCATCAGGGTGACTCAAAGGATCGCCGACAATCCTGAACTGGCTGACACGGTGGTGTTCATAAGCGACAAGCTCAACTGTAGCGGAGACGACGCTTGGCTGAATGTCAGTTTCTCCGTGTACCTTGATGAGATGAGTAGCGAGAGCCACGTCATGCTCACACCTCGGCAGACGGCGTACGTAGTCATGAATCTTCCGCTGGAATCAAGGCAGATTGTGGTCGCCAAGATTGAAGCTTGGTACCAGAAGCATTTCCTGCAGGAAATGCAGAAAGGCCTGGACAAGATAACCAAGCAGTTCAAAGAAGGTGACCTGTTTCTGGCTGACACCAATCGCAACAGGATATTCGATATCCATGGTGACGGAAATGGTCACGATACGACCCCATACACGGAGTGGGATATCGTAGGAAGCGAGCTGTTTCTGAAGCTGTTTTTCGGTCACACGTGTTTTCATGCCGTGGCCGGAGAGGACGGTTACAATCGAGTCGACAGTCTGCTTACACAGCTGGACAGGGAACGCGTAGATGCGTTCCAGAGCCTGAGAGGCGCTTTACAGATATTGCACCCGCGATAACAAGTTTCATTGCACGCACCCAATCCACCCGTTCCTTCACAACCCGAAGGGAGTTCCGTTATGCAACGCATGTGCCTGATTATTATCCTTACGTGCGCACTTGTCAGCGCGGCCCAAGCCCAAATAACAGTAAGCGGCTGGGCGACCAAGGATTACTATATGTCAATGATGGCCTCCGGCTCGCAACCCGAGTATAAAGTGCACCTCACAATCAAGAATACCGGCCCCTCCCGCCTGGATTTCGACACTTTGCTGGCAGTGTGGCTTTCAAGAGAGGAAGCCACGCCCTTGATCCAGGTCACCGTACCACATGAAAGCAAGTTCAGGCTGAATCGGGGAGAAAGCCAGGAATTTGACTTTCAGACCAATGGCTACACCTACAGCATGCTGTCCGATGCCGAGGGTGTGTCTTTGAAGTTCGCGTTCATGCTGAGGCGCGGAGGCAGGCAGGCGTCAAATTTGTACTATGCCGTACTGCCATCCCTGGACAAGCTTCCGAATTACTTCGAGGTGTACCCCAAGGGCCACAAGCTGACCTTCCTCAAGATGCAGGATTAGGCCTAACGGCTTGCAGGCTCTATGACAGGCGTTCCGCCGCAACTGCAGAACGCCTGTTTTTCTTAGGTTTCATTGACCAAGCGGCTGATTTTTGCTACCATACCTAGTGTAAGCCAGCAAAATAAACAAAAACCAATGGTCCCGCCGGCGCCCCCGCCGCTCACAACCATTTCGCGACGCTTGCCTGCCGTAAAAAGCAGGAAGGAGAAATTCGCCCTTCGTAAGACAGGCGATTTTTTGTTTTTTGGCTTAGGTTATCCACACGACGAGGCCGGAGCGGAGCGCCCGGGGGTCTTCCGTGGGCTGGTAAACCGCCAATTCACCCAGTTTTACCGACTTTTGCGCCCTGCAATATCTAGAGGTACAATAGCTTTTGCGACCACAACATCTTGTGGTGCGCGCCAAGCCCATGCGCTGCCCGTACTGCAACTATTTCGATACGAAAGTGACGGATTCACGGGTGGCCACGGACGGCCTCTCGATACGCCGCCGCCGCGAGTGCGGGAAATGCGGCTTCAGGTTTTCTACGGTCGAAGCCGGGGAAATCCTGGAACTAACGGTCATAAAGCGCGACGGCAGGCGGGAGCCTTACAACAAGGAGAAGCTGGAAACGGGCCTGAAGCACGCGCTGGAGAAGCGGCCCTACACGGCGGAGCAGTTCACGGGGCTGGTCCAGCGCGTCGAGCGCGACATACAGCGCAAGCGAAAGACCGAGCTGACATCCAAAGACATTGGAGAAGTGGTCATGAACCGATTGCGCAGGTTCGACCAGGTTGCCTACATCCGTTTCGCCAGCGTGTACCGCAGTTTCCAGGACGTAGCCAGTTTTACGCGCGAGCTCAAAGACCTGCATCCGGCCGCGCCTAAGAGCCGCCGTTCCTCTTCCCGCCGCTAACAAACTTTTGAAAAACGACCCGCCTATGCCACACGCCAGCCCGTCCGCTCACACCCCAGAGGTCCAGTCAGAAACCCAGCAGAAGTCCCAAGTGACGGAAGGGAAGCTTTCGAAGATCATAAAACGCGACGGGCGCGTGGTGGAGTTCGATCCCAAGAAGATTATAGAGGCCATCTACCGCTCGGGTCAGGACACGAGCGAGTTTGGGCGTGAAGAGGCGGCGCGGCTCGCGTGGGAAGTGGTGCAGGAACTGGAGCGCGTGTACGACGGGCACACTATGCCGACGGTGGAACAGGTGCAGGACATTGTGGAGCTCACCCTGATGCACTCCAAATGGCTCAAGACCGCCAAGGCTTACATCCTGTACCGCGATGAGCACGCCAAGCTACGGAAGGCCAAGCGCTCGGTGCCGGAAGAGGTCAGGAAGCTGGCGGCGGAAAGCAAGCAGTATTTCCGGAATCAGCTGTCGGAGTTCGTGTATTACTCCACCTATTCCAAGTGGCTGCCGGATCAGGGCCGGCGCGAGACCTGGCTGGAAACGGTCCAGCGCTACATAGACTTCATGCGGGAGAACCTGGGGGAGAAGCTGACGCCGCAGGAGTATGAAGATGTACGGCTGGGCATGCTGAAAATGGAAACCCTGGGCTCCATGAGGCTTTTGTGGGGCGCCGGCAAGGCGGCTCGCACCACCAACGTGTGCGCTTACAACTGTTCGTTCATCGCGCCCACGCAGTGGCAGGATTTCGGCGAGATAATGTACGTTCTCATGTGCGGCACGGGCGTGGGCTTCTCGGTGGAACGGCAGACCGTGGAACAGCTCCCAATCGTGAGGCGGCAGGCCGGCGTGAAGCTGTTTACCCACAAAGTGGTGGACAGCAAAGAGGGCTGGGCCGACGCTTTCGTGCTAGGGCTGAACGCCTGGTCCGAAGGCAAGGACATAGACTTCGACTATTCGCTCGTCAGGCCCCAGGGAGCCAGGCTAAAGACCATGGGCGGCCGCGCTTCGGGCCCGGGCCCCTTGAAAGCGCTCATGGAGTTCTCGCGCGACAAGCTTTTGTCCCGGCAGGGCAGGCGCCTGACCACCCTGGACGTGCATGACATCATTTGCAAGATAGGCGAGGTGGTGGTCATGGGCGGCGTGCGCAGGAGCGCGCTCATCTCGCTTTCGGATCTGGACGACCGGGACATGCAGGAAGCTAAGAACGGGCAGTTCTACCTGAAGCACCCGGAGCGGGCCATGGCCAACAACTCGGCGGTGTACAACGAAAAGCCTTCTCTTACGCTGTTCCTGGACGAGTGGGTGAACCTGGTGAAGTCCGGTTCGGGCGAGCGCGGCATTTTCAACCGCGGGAGTTTGGAGAAGCAGTTGCCGGTCAGGCGCTGGCCCGTGTTCGCGCCGGACGCGCAGACATGCGGCACCAACCCGTGCGGCGAGATAATTCTGAAATCGAAGCAGTTCTGCAACCTGACCGAAGTGGTGGCGCGGCCGGAGGACACGGAAGAGTCGCTGATGCGCAAGGTCCGCCTGGCCACCATTCTGGGCACTTACCAGGCGTCGCTCACCAAGTTCCCGTACCTGTCGCAGGAATGGAAGCAGCACTGCGAAGAAGAGGCCTTGCTCGGCGTGTCCATCACCGGACAGTGGGATTGTCCCGTGGTCAGGAAGCCTGAAGTGCTCAGGAAGCTCAAGGAGCTGGCAGTGGAAGTGAACAGGGAGTACGCAAGGAAGTTCGGCATCAATCCTTCCACCTGCATCACCTGCGTGAAGCCCTCCGGCAACACTTCCCAGCTTACAGACGCCTCGTCGGGCATGCACCCCAGGCACGCGCAGTACTACGTCCGCCGCGTGCGCATTGAAAGCCACAACCCGCTTTTCCACATGATGCGCGACATGGGCGTGCCCTACCACCCCGAAGTCGGCCAGGTGGACGGGAGCGCCAGCACTTACGTGCTCGAGTTCCCCATGAAAGCGCCGGAAGGGGCCATACTGCGCAAGGACCTGTCAGCCATGGATTTGCTGGAGCAC
This sequence comes from uncultured Gammaproteobacteria bacterium, assembly GCA_964566145.1. Taxonomy (GTDB): domain Bacteria; phylum Patescibacteriota; class Patescibacteriia; order Veblenbacterales; family UBA10138; genus CAZMHN01. Next base: position 18,284 of record CAZMHN010000010.1, on the reverse strand, counting down.
TGGCGCACCCTGAAGACGAACTACACCGAGCACAACCCCTCCACCACCATTTCCGTGGGGAGCGACGAGTGGCTGAAGGTGGGCAACTGGGTGTACGAGAACTGGGATATGGTCGGCGGGCTTTCGTTCCTGCCGAAGGACGAGCACGTGTACCAGCTGGCGCCTTACGAAGAAATCACCAAGGAGAAGTACGATGAGATAGTGAAGAAGTTCCCGACCATAGACTTTTCCAACGTGGTGGCTTACGAGTACGACGATGAGACCGAAGGCTCTAAGGAACTGGCCTGCGTCTCCGGCGCGTGCGAATTGAAATAGCTTTTACATGTGCCGCCCTGCCGCAGGGTCAGTGGCAGAGCGGATGACGCGCGAACGTCCGGCAGGTGCGTGCTCTGGTCGTTCGGCATAGCACCTGCCAGTGAGAGCGGCGAGCACTGCCTGACCCGCAGGCCGCGGCGGCGACTCTTGCGCCACTTCTCCTAGAGAAGTGGCAGGGTTACTACGGCAGAGCGGCATAGAGAGAACCATATGACCAAAATCTATACGAAAACAGGAGACAAGGGCGAGTCGTCGCTGTATGGCGGCGGGCGCGTACCCAAGAGCCACAAGCGCCTGCAAGCCTACGGTACTTTGGACGAGCTCAACGCCTGGCTCGGGTTCGCGCTGTCTCAGGACGGAGGCGAAGCGTACCGCGCCGAACTCACGGAAGTGCAAGCCGACCTGTTCACGGTTGGAGCCGAGCTTTCGGCCCCCAAAGAACAGGACGTTACGGGGCTGACGCGTTTGACCGATGAGGCCACGTCCCGCTTAGAAGGATTGATTGACAAGTACGATGAAGAACTCCCTGAGCTTACCAAGTTCATTTTGCCCGGCGGTACGCCCCTGGCCTCGGCTCTGCAGGTGGCGCGCGCGGTTTGTCGGCGGGCGGAGCGGCTCACAGTGGAGCTTTCGGCCGAGACGGAGGTGCGGGGAGAAATAGTCAGGTACCTGAATCGGCTGTCCGATTACCTGTTCACGCTGGCGCGCGCCGCGAATTACCGCGCCAAGCACGGCGAAACACATTGGCAGGGCAGGGGACAGGCATAACCTTTTGAACGTATGACAAAAAACCAGCAACGGTTGTGGTACGGAGTGCTCATTGGTCTTTCGTCCGTAGCCGTGTTCTTGTTCGGCTACGCCATAGGCACGGCGCCCAGATTACGCGTGGACCTGCCCATTTTGAACCAGGACCGGCACGCGAAAGTGAGCCTTTTGATAAACGACGGCGAAACGATGCGGGCGTTTTCAGGCGAGGCCATACCCGAGCCCGCGACCGTGCTGGCGCTCCTGCAACAGGTGACGACCCAGAACAGGCTTACGCTGGACGTGGACAAGTCCTCCTCCATGGGCGCGTTCGTGAAGCTGGTGGCGGACAAAGCGAACGGGGACAGCAACCGCTACTGGCAGTACTACGTGGACGGGGAGCAGCCTTTGGTGGCGGCGGACAAGTACGAGCTTTCGGGGGGAGAGGTTGTGCTGTGGACGTTCAGTAAGTCGGAACTGTAAAAGCCATGACGAGCGATACGAAAAAGAACATAGTGTTGGGAGCGGCGCTTATCGCGCTTATCGTGGCGTGGCGCTTGCTTACGCATTTTTCCACGCACGCCTGGAACGTGGCGCCCGTGACCGCGGCCGCTCTTTTGGCAGGCATGGTCATGTCCAGGAAGTGGGCCGTTATAGTGCCCGTGCTTGGCATGCTTATTGCGGACAGTATCATCGGGTTCTACCACGTGCCGGTAATGCTTACGGTGTATGCCTGCTTTGCACTCATGGTTCTGCCTGGCGCGTGGCTGAAAAAGCTCAAAGCGCACAAGCTGGTGCTGGCTTCGCTGGCTTCATCCACTTTTTTCTTCCTGGCTACGAACTTTGCCGTGTGGGCCACAGCCGACTGGTACCCTAAAACACTCGGCGGCTTGATCCTGGCCTACGACCTGGCCATCCCGTTCTTTAGGAACATGATGCTGGGGGATCTGATATTCACGGGAGTGTTGTTTGGAACGTGGACGCTTGTAAATCAAATAGCGTGCTCAAAATCCCTTTCGCGAGTCCGAGGGCTTAAGGTTAGTTCTTTTCACGGTTAGTCAGCGGTTCAGGGAAGTCCGGTGAGAATCCGGCGCAGTCCCGCTACGGTATGTCCGCCTTTAGGGTGGACGAGCCCGATCACTGAATCGCTGAAGTATACTGCAAACTCTTCCTTCGCGAGAAAGGAGGCGGTTCGTGAGTCGTACCATAAAGATACGCTTGTCGTGCCACCCCTGCTCCTTAGGAGCAGGGGTGATTAGTTTGAAAATGGTTTTCGCAGAGGGTAGGTGGCTCAGAGTATGGGTTCGTTACTTCTCCAGAGAAATACTTTTCGAAGGAGGCAGGGGGTTCAGAGTTGCGATGTCCACCCCCTACCTCCTTCACCTCCACCCCTGGCACGCTTTGAGGGTGAGCCGTGTGAGGACAAACGAACGTGCTATGCCAAGCGACCACAACACGCACGTTCTGAGGTCCTCACTCCGGCTCCCATACTGCCACTATGTCGGAGTATCGGTGCAGAGCGGAAGCTCGCGCGAACGCCAGGCTGGAGCGTGCTGTGACCGTTGCGCATAGCGCCAGCCGGTGAGCGCGACGAGCACTGCCTGATACGTAGACCTACGTGGCGACTCTTGGTTACTTCTCCTAGAGAAGTAACAGAAAAATTTACTTATCTAATTACGTAACCAGTTACGTACCTATGCGCAAATTCATCGTCACTATTGCAGTCGCAATATTCCTCTTGCCGCTCTATGCGCAAGCCGGAGTGCCGGAAGCAGTTACGTACCTCAAAGGCCAGGCGCTGGATGATTGGACTGCCATGGCCTTGGCCGCTTCCGGCGAGCAAAGCACTGACGCATCGTCTTTGCAAACCTTTTCCGGCTCAAGCGCCACGGATTATGCCAAGCGCATTCTGGCGCTTACGGCTTTGGGCAAGAACCCCGTTGCGTATACCGGGGCCGACCTGGTTGCTGGTCTTAAGGCCATGGCGCAAGGCGGCCAGCTAGGCAATGCGTCCTGGCTTAATGACGACGCCTGGGGGATTCTGGCGTTGCGTTCCGCCGGCGCGCCTGCGAATGACGCCGTGGTCCGAGAAGCCGCGCAGTTCCTCACAGCCAATCAGAACGCGGACGGCGGGTGGAGCTGGGGGGTGGGGTATGACTCTGACACTAACGACACGGCCGCCGTGCTCATGGCTTTGAGCGAGGCCGGGTATGCCAGTTCCCACCCCGCGATGACCAGCGCCGTGGCGTATCTTGCGACCCAGCAGAACCCTGACGCAGGGTTCGCGTACCAATTGCCCTGCGCCTGGCCTGCCTGCGACGCCTCGGATTCCGCTTCCACTTCCTGGGTCATCTCGGCATTGGGCAAGCTGGGGCTCGATGCTTCCAGTTGGACCAAGGGCGCGGCCACGCCGTTCACGTTTTTGCAAACCCTGCAAACAGGCGACGGCTCGTTCAAGTGGCAGGCAGGCGACCCCTCAGGTTCGCCGGCCATGACCGCATACGCCGTCGTCGCGCTCACGGGCAAAAGCTACCCGGTGGCGCACGGGAGCTATGTGGGCGGCTCGGGTAAGGGGTCCACGCCTTTGTCCGATATTGCGCTGGAAACCGATACGGAGGTTATTCACGCGGCCGCAGGCGAGGAAACGCTTTTCTCCGTCACGCTTCGGAACCGGGGTCCGAATGAAGCTCAGGCGGTGAAGGTGGCGTTCGAACTGCCGGAAGGAGCAGACATCCGGGCGTATGAGCAGAGCGGCGGCGCGTTCGACGCCCTAACGCGCGAATGGACTTTCGCACGCGTCAATAACTATGCGAGCGAACAGCTTACGCTGGCGTTCGTGTCAGACGAAGCCGGTGCGGGAGAGGCGCGCGTTACTGCCGGCGCTTACGAGCTTGACATAGACCAGGCTAACAACGAACTAATTGTTCCGTTCGTTGTTGCGGCACAGGCGGAAGCGGCGGAACCGGCCGCGCCGCCGGAGCCGGAAGTTTTGGGCGCCACGGCGGCTTCGTGCGAACTCCCGCCGGGCGCGGGGCAGGCCAGCAAGGACTGGCGCGGCTTCACACTTCGCCCCGCAAGCGACGGGGCCGCCTGGTACTGCGAGCCCGTGGGCGGCACGCGTTACTGCCTGGCCGAAGCCTCGGCCGCGTACCGCGCGCTTGAGCTTTTTGGCCTGGGCATTTCCAACTCCGACCTGGCGCGCATCCCGGCGGGGGCGGGCCAGCCCGTGACCACGGAGCCGGACGAACCTGATGAGCGGCTTATGGGCAGGCTCAAGGGCCGCATCCTTCTGCAGGTTGAGTCTTTGGGTGAAGCCTGGTACGTAGACCCGAGGGACGGGCTTCGCTACCATCTGAAAGACGGCGTTTCGGCGCTCGAGTTCATGGCGCGTACGGCACTGACGGTGCCTGCGCAGGAGCTCTCAGCAGTGCCGGCCTGGCGGCAGTGAAAGAATTTGACGCCCGCTTTGTAGTAACTGAATAGGCCGCTGTCGTGGGCAGTACCGTTCGTGGATTCGGGTCCGTCCATCGTGCTATACTGGCGCTTATGGAACCAGACGCAACCCTTTCCAGCAGTGAACGAGACCGCGCCCTTTTGGAGGAGAACCTTGAGCTGTCACGGCGCATTTACGAATCCACCGAACGCGCCAGGCGGTACATTCTGTGGGGCCAGGTGCTCGGCGTGATAAAGCTTCTGATTATAATTGTGCCGCTGGTGTGGGGCGTGATACTTCTGAAGCCGTACCTGCAGACGGCGTTCGGTGCGTACAGTGATCTGCTGGGCGTGCCTTCGCAGGGCGGTACCAACGACAGCCTCATACAGCAGCTGCAGAAGTCAGGAATTGATTCAAAGACGTTGGAACAGTACTTAAAGTAACTCCTATGTTCATTGAAGACCGCGACGAACAGTCGTTGACTTCCGTTTCCCCGTACGCCCACCGCCAATCGCCGCACTCCGGCGGGTTTTTGGCCGTAACGCTGGTACTGGCGCTCATGACCGGCGCTCTGGGCGGAGCGGCCGCCACCTTGTGGGGAGGCACGCTCCTGCGCGCCATCGGCGTTCCCGAGCTCGCTGGTCCGGCGCCCGCAGGGCCGCAGTCGCCGCCGGTCCAGCCCGAATCCAGGACCATGATACAGGAAGAGTCCTCCACGACCGACGTGGTCAAGCGCGCTTCGCCTTCCGTGGTGAGCATCATCATCACCAAGGACCTGTCCAAGATATACAATCTCACGGGCCCAAACCCGTTCCCGTTCGACAGTTTCTTTGATTTCGGCTTCCCCTTCAACTTCGTATTCCCGCAACAAGGACAGACGCCTCAGGGAAAGCAGGAGGTGGGCGGCGGCACCGGCTTCGTCATAAACCAGGACAGGGGGCTCATTCTGACGAATCGGCACGTGGTGGAAGACGAAGAAGCCGAGTACACGGTTTTGACGAACGACGGCAGGCGCTTCCCGGCCGAAGTGGTGGCCAGGGACCCGGTGAATGACATGGCCTTGGTGCAGATACAGGATGCCAGCCTGCCCGCTTTGGCCTTGGGCGATTCCGACGGCGTGCAGATAGGGCAGACTGTTATAGCCATCGGCAATGCCTTGGGCGAGTACCGCAACACGGTGACCAAGGGCGTTATTTCCGGCATCGGACGCAATGTGGTGGCCGGGGACAACCAGGGACAGTCGGAACAGCTGGAAGGAGTGTTCCAGACCGATGCCGCCATCAACCCCGGAAACAGCGGCGGGCCTTTGCTGAACCTTGCGGGCGAAGCCATAGGCATGAACACAGCGGTGTCGCGCGAAGGACAGCTCATCGGCTTCGCCATTCCCATAAACGAGGCCAAGCGCATGGTCAGTTCTTTCGAGAAGTACGGCAAGCTCGTGCGGCCGTACCTGGGCATACGCTACGTCATCGTGACGCCGGAACTGGCCGGCGCCAATAAGCTGGAAGTTGACCACGGCGCTTTGATAATCCGCGGACAGCAAACCGCCGACCTGGCCGTGGTGCCGGGCAGTCCGGCCGACAAGGCGGGGTTAGTCGAAAACGACATCATTTTGGAGATAGGGGGACAGGAAGTGGACCAGGAACACTCGCTCGTGAAAGCTTTGTCCAAGTACAACCCTGGCGACGCAGTTAGGTTCAAGGTGTATTCCAAAGGCCAGACCAAGGAGGTGACCGTTACTTTGGGGGAATTCACGGAGTAGCCAGGCTTCAGCCTGCACAACAAAGCACCCGCGGCCGCGGGTGCTTTGTTGTGGGCGTCAACTGCTGATTTTAACCTTGGTTCCCACCTGCGCCCAAGTGTAGAGCCGTTCCATGTTCTCGTATGAAACGTTCACGCAGCCGTGGCTTCTGGGCTTGCCGAAGGCGCTGTGCCAGTACGCGCCGTGGACGTAGTACGACAGAGCGCTGCCGTTCTTGAACTTCAGGTTCCATTTGGTGTTCGGAAAGTCGAAGTCCGGACCGAGGTAGTGCACGACCGGGCGCTTCTGGAGAACTTCGAAATCGCCCGCGGGCGTGGGCGTGCGCGGCAAGCCGCTGGATATGGGGAACTGCTCCAGCACCTTGCCGCCCAGGGAGTAGGCGAGCGTTTGGGTTTTCAGGTTCACGCTTATGAGCTTTTCGAGCTTGGCCGCAGGGTCCGGATTCGTGGGATCGTGCCCGGCCCGCACTTCGGTGCCGTCCAGGTACTTGTCTCCGTCCGAATCAGGCTCCATCACGCCCGTACCCAGCGCCAGTTCCCACGCGTCAGGCAAATAATCCTTGTCGCTATCGGCTTCCACTAGTTTCTTATCAGCGAAGCGGGGGGAGTAACCCTTGTCCAGTTCTTCCTTATCATTGAACCCGTCCGCATCGGTGTCGGCAAGGTTCGGGTCTGTAGCGTACACTTTGATTTCCTGTTCATCCGTCAGTCCGTCACCGTCAGTATCAAGGTCAGACGCGCGAACAACGCCGGCGCACCAAAGTACGCCGCACGCGACAATGGCGACGAGTATGATTTTACGAGTCATTCGGTTGGTAGAACTTGTTCGACAGGTATTTTTCTGCCATCTTTCGGCTTGGTGGGAACATGGTTTGGGGCAGGGACGAGAGCGGGAACCAGCGCCATTCGGTTATCTCTTCCGGTTCCATCACTCTGGGTTCGCCTTCGAAGTCTTCGCACAGCAGGCCGATGGTGATGAACTGCACCCCGGGTATGGTGTCGTTGGAAATGGAAATGACCTTGAAGTTTCTGCCTGCCAAGCCGGTTTCTTCGGTAAGCTCGCGCGAGGCGGTTTGTTCGAACGTGTCGCCCATGCGTATCTTGCCGCCGGGCATGGTCCAGGTGCCTTCGCCGCGGAGTTCGCTGTCGGCTTTGGCTGCGTCTGCGTTCCTTAAGCCCAGGAGCACCCGGCCGTTTTTTAGGACCATGACGCCTACTCCGCCGCCGGTGATGGGTTGTTCTTTCATGTTCATATTATAGCAATGCTTTGTGCTGTTGGCTCGTTTTTGATAGCGTAGAGGTGTATGCAGGAAGCTGAACTAGTGCGAAATCTCCGAGCCCTGAAGGCGCGAGTCGAGGCGGCCCGGAACTGGCTTTGACCCGGAAAGGCTGGAAAGGGAGTCCCGCGCGCTCGAGGTAGCCATGCAGGACCCTGCCTTTTGGCAGGACCAACGCGAGGCCCGGGAGGTGTCCCAGCGCCACGACGCTTTGACGCGCGAACTGGCCGAGTTCAGGGGATTGGAGCGCGACGTGAAGGATGCGCTGGAACTGGCGGAGGCCGACCAAACCGACCAGTCGGTGAGCCTTCGCGGCGAGCTTGAGCGGCAGTACGCGTCGCTTGCCGAGCGCCTCACTAAGCTGGAATTCAGGAAGCTCCTGGCGCAGGAGTATGACGACCGGCCGGCGCTTCTGGCCGTCCACGCCGGCGCCGGCGGCACGGACGCGCAGGACTGGGCCGAGATGCTTCTCAGGATGTATCTGAGGTTCGCGGAACAGCAGGGCTGGAGCGCCGAGGTGCTGGACGAATCAAAAGGCCAGGAGGCCGGCATCAAGAGCGTGCTCATAAAAGTTACGGGTGTCTACGCTTACGGCTATCTCAAGTGTGAAGCCGGGGTGCACCGTCTGGTGCGCATTTCTCCGTTTGACGCCGAGAAGATGCGCCATACGTCGTTCGCGCTTGTGGAGGTGCTGCCGGAACTGCCGGACGTTGTGGATATGGAAATAGACCCGAAGGATCTGCGCATCGATACGTTCATGTCGGGCGGGCACGGCGGCCAGAGCGTGAACACCACCTACTCGGCGGTGCGCATCGTGCACCTGCCGACAGGCATTACCGTGCAATGCCAGAACGAACGGTCGCAGACTCAGAACAAGGAACAAGCCCTGAAGTATCTCAGAGCCAAACTATGGCAGATGAAATGGCACGAACAGCAGGCCGAGAAGCAGAAGCTCCGGGGCGAATACAAGAGCGCTGAGTGGGGCAATCAGGCGCGTTCGTACGTTCTGCACCCGTACCAAATGGTGAAGGACCACCGGACCGAGCACGAGACGAACCGGACCGACGGCGTACTGAACGGAGACCTTCTGCCGTTTATTGAGGCCAGGCTGAGGCAGCTGGTGACGGGCACCTAAGGGCGCTTCGCGGTTATGGCTTGGGGAGGCCGGGTCAGCGAGGAACTGAGCTTTCCGCCCGCCGTGCTGTTCCGATGGTTCGCGGGCGGCGTTGTCCTGGTCGCGGCCGTACGCGGCCTGGCCGCGTGGCCTGCGGCCTGGCCGGCCGTTGCCGCCATAGCGGCGCTGGCCTGCGCCTGGAAACTGCCCGTCCTGCGACGTCAGTTCACTGCTGTCGCCGGCCTGATGCTCATGCTCCTGCGCGTCAGTTTCCTGCCCGCGCCGCTTCAGGCGGGCTCCTTCACCGGAGCGCAAACTTTCACGGCCGTTATCGCGGAAGCTCCCCGCATTTCCGAGAAAGCGGTTCGCTACGTGGTTGAAGCCAAGGTCCCCGCCGGCGCGCGGGTGCTCCTTACGGCCAGGCCTTTGCCGGGCTTTAACTACGGAGACGCTGTTCGGGTTGATTGTCAGGAGATTGCCGCAGTGTCGTTCGACGGGTACCGCCGGCAGGGAATTGAGCGGGAATGTGCGTTCCCCGAACTTGCCCTGGTCCGGACGGCCGCTCCGAGCCTGCGCGGCCGCCTGCTCAGCTTGAGGCGCGAGGCCGGTCGCAGGCTGCAAGGTCTGGTGGCTGAGCCTTACGTGACCCTGGCCACCGGCATGCTGTGGGGCGACGACGGCGGGTTGCCGCGGGAAATTACAGACGATTTCAGGCGCACCGGTACCACCCATCTCCTGGCCGTGTCCGGGTACAACGTTATGGTGTTCACGGGCATACTGTTCTGGCTTCTCATCGGCGCGGGTCTGTGGCGCCGGAGTGCTACCTTCGCAGTGCTCATGGTTCTGCCGTTATTCGTGGTGTTCACCGGAGCGGAACCGGCGGTCGTACGGGCCGCCATCATGGCCGCGCTGGTGGCCGTGGGCCGCCTGGGGTCGCGCGCGGCCGACCGCGCCAATCTGCTCCTGGGCACCGCGGCAGTCATGCTTATGTTCCAGCCGGCCTTGGCCGCAAACCTAGGGTTCCAGCTGTCGTTCGCCGCCATGGCCGGACTGCTCTGTCTGGCCCCCAGGCTGGCAACGCGTTTGGGGTTCGTGCCTGAGCGCTGGGGATTGCGGGAAGCCGCGGCTCAGACGCTGGCGGCCACTTTAGCCACCCTGCCCGTCATCTGGCTGGGTGTAGGCACGGTATCCGTCGTGAGCCCGTTCGCCAATCTCCTCATAGCTCCGACCGTGGCGCTGGTTTACGGCGCGGGGCTGTCCGCGCTGGCCCTTAGCTTCGTGCCTTACGCCGAGTTCCTGTCAGCCGCGGTCGGCTGGGCGCTGACGCTGATTTTGTCCTACATATTGTTCGTGGCCCGAGCGCTGGCCGCCCTGCCCTGGGCCGCGGCCGGAGCCGTCACGTGGTGGGCTTGTCTCCTGGCGCTGGCCGGCGGGGGAGCCTGGTGGCGCCTATATAAGCGACGGCCGGTATGAAGCGGATGCGTTTTGCGCTTGCCCTGGCGTTTGTCATCGTAGCGGCGTGGCTTGTCGCCGGCCGCCAGCCGGTTGCTTTCTCCGTTACGTTCTTCGACGTGGGTCAGGGTGATTCCGCGCTCGTGACCACGCCGGATAGGACGTTTGTGCTCATCGACGGCGGACCGAGCCGCGCCGTGCTTACAAAACTCGGGCAGGCTTTGCCGTTCGGCGTCCGTACTCTGGACCTTGTGGTGCTGTCGCACCCGCACGCCGACCACCTGGCCGGCCTCGCTTACGTGCTTCAAAGGTACCGGGTGAAGCATGTACTCATGACGGACGCGACGCATACGACGCCGGAGTATATCGCGTTCCTTGAGCTTGTGCGCGAGCAGGACATACCGGTGACCATTGCCAGGGCCGGACAGCGTTTTGATATAGGGGCAGGCGCTAGGCTTGAGGTGTTGTGGCCGGCGATGTCTTACGCCGGCGCGCGCACGAGCGACCTCAACGCCACTTCCATCGTGAGCCGGATAGTCTACGGCAGTACGGCTGTGCTGTTCACCGGCGACACGCCCATAGAGAACGAAGCTTCACTTCTGGCTTCAGGTGCCGACGTCAAAGCCCAGCTTCTGAAAGTGGCGCACCAGGGTAGCCGCACGTCCTCGAGCGAGGAATTCATCCGCGCCGTGTCGCCTGAGACGGCCGTTGTCTCCGTTGGGGCGGATAACCGGTTCGGCCATCCGCACGAGGATGTGATCCTGCGTCTCACGCGCCTGGTCCCCGCGGTACTGCGTACCGATCAGGATGGCGATATCCGCTTCGAAAGCGACGGCGCGAGGTGGACAAGGCCTTAGCCTTGCCTCATCGGCCAATTGTGCTACCATAGCTCGTGCATTCACCAGTACCCATTATGTCAACCATGAAGTACACAGTACTGATAGCCGAAGACGACGCCCTCCTCTCCGACATGTATGCGGCCAAGTTCGAGGCCGAAGGGTTCGTAGTGGTGCGCGCCGGTAACGGCGAAGAGGCCCTAACGCTGGCCAGGGATAAGAAGCCTCACGCCATCCTTTTGGACGTGATGATGCCTAAGCTGGACGGGTTCAACGCCCTGCAACAGCTACGGGCGGAGAAGGCATTCGCCAAAACGCCCATCATCATGCTGACGAACCTGGCCCAGGAAGAGGACATCAAGAAGGGCAAGGCCCTGGGAGCCAACGATTATTTCGTGAAGGCAAACCAGACGCCGATGGAGATAGTGGATAAGGTGAGAGCTTTACTTAAGTAGTCAATATTCAATAGCAGTTATTATTCAAGCACGTTTATGGAGCTCAATGATTTTCCCATAGCTAAGACCAAGATTGATGGTGACCGGCCTTTTGATTTGAGTGACCCGTCAGCGCGGGCGCAGTATTTTGCCCTAAAGGCTGGACCAGAGATTGAAGCTATTAGGAAATATCTGGCAGAAGGTAAAACCTTCGTTGCTTATTTGTTGGGTAAGAAGAATTCAGGCAAAGGGACATATTCAAAATTATTCATGGAGGCCATAGGCAGCGATAGGGTCGGCCATGTGTCTATAGGCGATATTGTACGTGATGCCCACACATTAGTAGAAACCAAGGCTGGCCAAGGTCAGCTTGTTGATTTTCTGAAAAAGAATTATCGAGGCTATCATTCCCCGGAAGAGACGATAGATTTGATTCTTGGCCGCAGTCAATCGTCCCTGATTTCTTCTGAGCTTATCCTAGCTTTGATAAAGTACGAGATTAGTAAACGTCCTCGCCAGGCCATTTTTATTGATGGCTTCCCTCGAGCATTGGATCAATTAAGTTATTCATTATATCTGAAGGAAATTATCGGTTATCGTGACGACCCTGATTTTTTGGTGTTTATCAGTTTGCCCAATACGGTCATTAGTGAGCGTATCAAGTACCGCGTGGTCTGCCCCATATGCAAAACCCCCAGAAGCTTAAAGCTTATGGCAACCAAAGAGGTCGGCTACGACGAGGCCACCAAGCAGTTTTATCTGAAGTGCGACAATCCGGGTTGCCAAGGAGCCAGAATGGCGCCGAAGCAGGGCGATGAATTGGGGATAGAGCCAATACGAGAGCGTCTGGAAACTGACGATAAAATCATGCGGCAACTGTTGAAATTGCATGGAATTCCCAAAATATACTTGAGGAATTCAATACCAGTATTGTCGGCAGATGATAATGTATCCAATTACGAAATTACCCCCGCTTATGACTATGAGCGAGAATCCTCCGGCAACGTAAAAATAAAGGAGTCGCCCTGGATCATTAAAGACGATGAAGGTGTTGACAGCTACAGTTTATTGCCGCCGCCTATCGTAGTGTCGCTTATAAAGCAGGCGGCGCTGGCATTGGAGCTGGCCTAGTAGGACAGTTGATAGGTTGGACGGCCTCAACGGTTGTGATTCCAGAATATTGCCGCCCCGCTCATACGGGGCGGCTTTGTTTTGTGCTAGGCTAGTGGCATATGGTCAGCCTCATTATTCCCACGCTGAACGAGGCAGACGTACTGCCACGGACGCTCCAGGGTCTTACACCCGAGCTTCGGGCGCGCTACGGAGTGGAGCTCATCGTGTCGGACGGTGGGAGCGCCGACGGGACCGCGGACGTGGCGCGTAGCTTGGGTGCCCGCGTGGTGGCGCCGAATGCGGCCGGACATCAGACCATTGCCGCCGGCCGCAACGCCGGCGCCTCGGCGGCGCAGGGAGACGTCTTCGTTTTTCTGGACGCGGATTCGTGTCCGAGGTCGTGGGACGAGCTTTTTACGGAATCCCTGGGTGCGCTCAAGGACGAGCGGGTGGCCGCCGCCACGGTTCGGGTCGAGGTGGACCCGAAGGAACGAATTTTCGCCGACGCCGTGGGGCTCACTTTCTTCAACCTGCTGTTCCTGTGCCAGAACATTTTGGGGTTCGGCATGGGGCGCGGCAACTGTCAGGTGGTGCGCGCGTCGGCTTTCAGGCGGGTGGGAGGGTACGACGCCAGCCTGACGGCCTCGGAGGACTACGACCTGTATCGACGGTTGCGAAAAGCCGGACGCATCAGTTTTCTGTGGCGCGTTGTCGTGTACGAGTCGCCGCGCCGCTTCCGGAAGCTTGGTTACATGAGAGTGGCGTGGTTGTGGGGCGTCAATTGGGTCAGCGTGGCCCTGCGGCACCGGGCGGTGTCAAAAGTGTGGCAAAGAGTTCGCTAAGGGTTAGGGATTTTTCTTGTGGAAAACCTTTGGTTTGACAGTTTATCCCGTTTTCCTTAGCATACGCTCCATACCCCATATGGCTACTTTGAGCCACAACCTCCGCTCCCCGCAGAACCTGGGCCTCATCCTGGGTCTGATTATCGTCCTTCCTCCGGAGCGGGCGTGGATGGGGTAGTATCCCTCAAAAGTCTCACACAGACATTCCACCGGCCGCTCCTAGACATAGGACGGCCGGTTGCTTTATACCGGACATTCACAATTCAAATACTTCAATATTACTCACAGGAGGCGGCTATGAGAGACGAGGTGTGCAAGTGCGGTTCGTGCCGCAGCGTGCAGGTGTCAGTGCCCGCAGTCAGGCTCGCGTGCTCGTCGTGCGGCCATTCGCTAGGCGTGGTTCAGGATGGCATGAACGGCGACGCACGTACGCTTTGCAGTACTTGCGCCACCCCAGCCATGCTCGTGTCGCTGATCCATCAGCTGGAGCGGGGCGATCTGCTTCCCAATCCGTTTTCAAACAGCGTAGCGCGCCCGCTTGAGTACATGCTGAGGGCTGAGCGCATGATGTATGTCCCGGCTCTGGGACAAGAGCATCGCTCCGCCGTCACGGTCATGATGGGAGAGTATTTTCGGTCGCTGGAGTCTCAGGCGGCGTCGCAAACGTTTTTGGAATGACCAATCATCAACTCACAGGAGGTACCAATGGAAGCAGGACGTAGTGCTGGAGAAAAGCCGCCCGCGACGAGGCAGTTGCGCATCGGCATGGCACATTTGTATAATCCGGCCGTAAAGAGCGGCGACACGGCCGCTTCCGAAACGCCGGGGCGTAAAGCAACATTCGGGCCGTTGCCACAGGGCGACGAGGATCCGCTCGGTATTTCCGTGCCGGACTCATACGTTTGAAACGGACGCAGAACACCACAATCACGCAATCAATTCACATGTCGCGGAGGAAGCATGTTCAAACATCTGGAAGGCTGTACGGGCGGAACGCCTGAAACAACCGCACAAGGCGACGGCGAAATCATACGGTGTCCCGAGTGCGGCGCAACCGAACCTGTCGCAGAGCATGAAGAAGTCGTAGTCATTGAATCCACCCACCAATCAGAAGGAGTTTCCTAATGGAACCTGCCCTGCCTGCGCTATCACCCAAGGGTGATAGCGAAACAACGCCTCCGTCCAACGACACGGTGGAGGCTAAAAGCGAGCCCGAACTCAGCCCGTATTACCAGAAGCAAGACCCTGACCGCGGCCTTGACCTTGGTTGCGACCCGAACTTCGGCATCCTGAGAAGTCTCATCAGCCCAGAACGAGCGTAAATACGCTCAAACCAATCCAGTACGCGTTCCGGCAACACCAACGCTTGGACGCGCAAAAACCTTCCCTACAGCAAACATCTGTACGCGGAAGGTTTTTCTTTTATATCAAGCGCCTTGACCGTTTTTTGCGTGCCTGTTATGCTCACCCTCACTACCTATGCAACGCATCAGCCGCAATTATTGGTTCTGGTTTACTCCGGCCGGAAGGTCAGGAGCGGCGTTGGCGTAGTCAAAGACGAAACGCATCCTGAGAGCCTTCCGGAATCGCCGGAAGGCTTTTGGTTTTTTGTCCCTTAACAACCAATCATAAATTAAACAATATGCCAAGCAAAGGAGCGGACCATGCGAACACAAACTACGACCGTAATTACCCAAAGCGACCTTAGGATTGCTGAAGCCAAGGGTGCTACAGCCGCGATAAACAGGTACAAAAGCATTTTGGGACATCTGGCACAACGCTACCCGGATAACGAGTATATCAAGCGGCAGCAGGCGGAACTTAAGAAACGCTTGGCAGAACTTGAAGAGAGGTCGAGCAATGCCGAACGAGAGGACGAGCCTGTTCCTTTTCGTCTTCTGCTCAATCTGCCGAACCTGGGTAGGTGATTGCGAAAGTTGAAACGATTCATCATTATCCAAACAACCAAACACACAGCTCGATGGAGGAAGTCATGTTCAAACTGCAAAAGAATATATCATCGCAGTCCCTCGTGATTCTCGCGAAGGTATTCGGGAGGCTGCTCGTTGAGGTGAGCCAGCATTTCGAGGTACACCCTGGGTCGCTCACGCCCGCCAGGCAAGCGGGCTGGTACTGTCTTTGGCAGTTCTACTTGAATCAGGCGCAGGCCGGCATCGGGCAGGTAAGCGAAGCAGTCGGCCCGGACGGATTCGAACCGGAGTGCGTAGCTTCATTCTCGGACGCCGAAACGTATGAGGCTGCGGCATTTGTCCATAAGAGCCTCATGTTCGCAAGCCGGGAGGCACACGCCTGGCTACCGCCGGAAGAGCACCGCGCAGTCAGGTACAGCCTGCGCTCGCTGGCGCACCAGAGCGGCGCACTGTTCCTTCGCGGTCGAGGGGACCTCATAGTCCGGCAGCAGCCGATTCCGCGTACGACAGTGCACCGCGAGTCCCGTTCGCTGTACTTCGTAGAGTAGCGTTGCGGCACTAACCGCCAGGAGGGGAACATGAACAGGGCAAAGCAGGCCGGAGAAGCAGTGAGAGCGAGCGCTATCAGGGCATACAACCAGGTGATACGCGCGAAATCGGGACGGGATGAAGGAGCGACCGTGAGGTCGCAAGAGGCGTTCCTGCGCGAACTCATGGATATGGGGCCTGAAGCGCGGGATGCGTTCATAGAACAGCTTCGCCGGCTGAATGCAGAGTAATGCAACAGTACATAGGGAGCGGCACAATCCGCTCCCTTTTTCTTTTCTAAGGTAAGCCAATGTGGATAAGATTTTACCTAACATTAGGGATTGGCAGGGCTTGAAAAGCGATTGACGCTCCTTGCGTGCATGCTAGTGTTGAAGTAGCTCTACACAATAAGGCTTGGTACGCATTGAGCTCTACAATCTCGATGCATCGGGGCTCTAGATTGCCGCCTACTTGTAGGTTGTGCTGCGGGCCCCACGCGACCAGTTGCGGCGCAGGGCAAGGGTCTACGGGCGGAGACGTCTGCCTAAGAACCCGAACTCTGTCAGCCGAGGTCCATGTGGAGTTTCAGGGACTCCAATCGTACCAAGCCCGAGGTAGGGCTTTTTGTTGGAACACGGAGTTACGGACGGAGCTTGATTTTTTTGTTTCAGGCGCGTACGATGAGTGCGCTCTGTAAAGCAGGCGCCCGCGGGGGCCGATCCGAGCGAGCGCAGGATCGGCGGCGAACCTACGAGTTTCAAAGCATTGGTCGGGGTGTGGTGTACCGGTAACATGCACCCTTGGGGTGGGTGTGACAGAGGGTTCGACTCCCTCCACCCCGACCAATGCTTTGGAGTCACTGAGTACGCCCAGGGCAGTGTGACAGATGGCTCGACTCTTCGGGGATCGAAGGGCAGGAGTGAACCCCGCGTCCGCGGGGTGAACGTCCGACGAGCGCGAGCTGGCGTAGCGTTCGGCATTGCTCAGGACAGACCCCCTCCGCTCAGACCACTGCGCTGTTTTTTGTTTTCCAGACCCGGCCAACCTGCGCTTGATGGAAAAAACCGTTCCGGGGTGATATACTGTGATTGTCCGAATAACCTCTAACATGCTAGCAATTGTATGGCTAACCAGCCCTCTTACATACGCACCGTCGGTACCATCCCAGGTTCGCTCATTTTGGGAATAGCCGCGGCCATCGGCGTGCTCACCATGCAGCCGTTGATGCCTGAGCAGTACTTGTTGGCCTCGCCGCTGGTGAAGCGTCCTGCGGTAGCGGTGACGATAGATCAGATGCCGGAGCCGGTTTTAGGCTCATAAATCAAAGACGGTTTTTGGATCCGTACGCGTATGGAGCAGTCCCCGAACATGGTAGCTTCAATCAAGGGTCGCCAGAGCGATTGGAGCATGGTGGCTGTTGTGGCCGTAGTCGGCCTGGGGGCGATGGCGCTTATTATTCGTATGATGCCTGAGCAGAACCTGGCGCCGACGCCGATCGTATCCTTTGAGCGCAGTCCGCTACGCGTACAAGAATGCAAGGTGGGCGAGGTATGTACAGGCCCTACGATACGCGCGCAGGATCCGGAAGGGGACCAGGTGACCATTCGCTTCTACGACAAGGCGACCGGCCAGCCTGTCGGAGAGCCCATCAAGGCCGAGGCGGGCGAGGCCGTGACGCCTGAGTTCAAATTCAACAAGGCTGGCGAGCAGGAGCTTTACATGGTGGTGGAGGACGGCGCAGGGCATACCTCAAAGGATTATCCGGTCATAATTCCTGTGCAGGTGGAATAATTGTTTGGTTCGTAACGCCTGACATTTTTATGTCAGGCGTTTTGTTGCAAAGAAGCTAAAACTGTGTTATAATAAACAAGTATTCAACCGCATACTTTTGAGCTTTCGCATGGACTCACACCCTGCGGCTCCCGCGGGAAAACAAAACACGACCATAGCCAGTAAAACCGCGTCACCTATAAGGGGCGGAACATTAGCGCTGACCAAGGCCTGGCGTTTTTGTTTTGCTTTGGCAGTGTTCGCGATAGCGCTGGTAGCATCTTTCACAGTGGGAACAAATGAAGCTAAGGCCGACCTAACTTGCAACCTAGGCGCACCCTGCCCCATAAGTGTGGGCATACAGGTATCCGACCCGGAGCAAGATTCCCTGCGGGTGGATTTCAGCGCCAGCCCTACCACCTATTCGTTCAATTCTTCCCAAGGGTATTGCAAGATAAGCTCGTCAGGGTCGAACGGTACGGTCGCGGGCTCCACTTGCACCACGCCGTGGTCGGGCACCGGCTCTTCTTTTGTGGCTACCGGTTACTACATATTCGACAATCTGGGTGACTATACCACCACTTACCGCGCTTGTGACGACGCGGCTCACTGCAGAACAAGCGGCGATACAGTGCATGTCGTATCCGGCGCCGGACCAACGCTCAACGCCTCGCCCATAAGTTCCGGCGGCTGGTCTTCTTCCGCCACTTCCATCACTTTGGGCGTTTCCGACC
>CAZMHN010000009.1:27322-31542 GCA_964566145.1 uncultured Gammaproteobacteria bacterium | reverse complement strand
AACGGCGGTACCAAGGTGGCGGCTGATTTCGACATTTTGGTTCAGGCCGCTGGGAGCTACCAGAATACCTTCAAAGGCAAGGAAGCCCCGGGTGAGATGATAGACGTGGAGCCGGGCGCGTACACCATTAGCGAGCCTGACAGTCTGGGTTACACCAAGAGTTTGTCGGCCGACTGTGTCGGTACTGTGGCGGCTAATGAGACCAAGACCTGTACCATTACGAACGACGATCCGTCGGAAACCAAGCTCGTGGTCATAAAGCGCGTTGTAAATAACAACGGCGGCAGTCGGCAGGCGGCGGAATTCACCATGAACGTGACTGCAGTGAACCCTTCGCAGACATCGTTCCCTGGTTCTGAGTCCGGAGTAACGGTGAACGTTGAACCGGGTGCCTACAGCGTGGATGAGTCCAGTTCCTTTAACTACACAAAGTCTTTGGGCGGAGAATGCTCCGGCACCATTGCAGCCGGTGAGACCAAGACTTGCGTCATTACCAATGACGACCCGGGCGGCGGAGGCGGCGGCGGATGCACAGGCGCCAGTTGCAACCCGAATCCTTCCCCAGTAAACGTGACATTGGCGTGCGGACCGAGTTCGCCGCTCAACTTCACGTATGGCAGTGACGTGCGTTCGATAACGATAAGCAACGCTTCCGACTTCTCGAACGCCACCACTATTTCCCCGGTGGCGAGCGTCGCCTGGAGCGCGGCTCCCGGTACGACCGTGTACGTCAAGTTTGAGCGCTATACCGGCTCCATCGAGATACGCAGCGTACAGGCAACTTCCTGCGGCCAGGTGTTGGGCGAACAGTGTATTGACGTGGCGGTAGCCCGCGATGCCGTGAGGAGGACGGATTCCGCTGTAGTGGACCAGTACCGCGGCAAGCTCATTACCGCTCCGACAGGAGAGCTGTGGTACGTCGACCCTGTAAGCGGTCAGCGCGCATACATGCAGTTCGGTTTGGTCACGTACGACATCGCCCGCGCTTTCGCGCAAGGCCTACGTGCAGATGACCTCAATGCCGTGCCTGTGGGCATATCAAGCGGATTCGGGACCGACGCTGACGGCGACGGACTTTCCGACCTGCTGGAAGACGCCTTGGGCACGAACCGGGGTTCTACCGACACGGACGGCGACGGTTATGACGACAGGACCGAGGTCCAGAACGGCTATAATCCGTTGGGCGCAGGAACGCAGTCTATCAGGCTTGATTTTGCCCAGCAGAAGCGCGGCGCGTTCCTCATCCAGGTGGAAGGCAAGGGTGAGCTGTGGTACGTTGATCCTATTACGGCGAAGCGCTACCTCGTGCCGGCGGGCGACGAGACAGCAGAGTACTTGAAGGGGTTGGCGGTGGCGGTGGACGACTCGGTACTTTCAGGCATCCCCGTCACTATCCAAGCCAACGGGGCTGCGCTGAGGAACGTTTCCAGCTGTTACCCGCCTGTGCCGCAGGTGTTGGGCGCAACCGACGAACTGCCGCGCACCGGTCTTCCGACCGGGCTCCAGCAGCTTCTCACCGTACCGCTATTGGCAGCGTACCCCTACCTCCAGCGCCGCTACCGCAAGGGCCTAATGGCGCACTACTACCGCAAGTTCACCGCCTAACTTCGGCTAGACATTTACACCAAGGAGTCACATGAATTTTCGTCTTGTTCAGCTATACGTGGAGCGCCACTGGACCTGGAAGACCGTTGCGGTCGGCCTCCTGGTGTCCTGTGCGACCGTAGCCGTGTTCAATCCCTATTACCTGTGGGAGAACATACGCTATACGTTCACCAGGCCAAACCTGGGCCAGGCCGAAGCGGCCAGCCAAGCCGCGTCCGCTCCGACGCTCGCCGTGTCCGACCTTCCGGTCATAGGCATTCGCAACTCCGATCTGGGTAAGATTCAGATCGGGCTAGGGCGGTCTACCGGCGAAGACAGCGACCAGGACGGACTGAGTAACACCCTGGAATCCGCCATCGGAACCAGCGGCTCGTCCCGGGATACGGACGGCGACGGCTACGATGACCGCGCGGAGATTATTAACGGATATGACCCGTTGAGCACAGGAGCGCTTGCCCTTGATGCGCGTCTGGCGAAAAAGCTTGCAGGCAAGTATCTCATACAGGTTGAGGCGCATGGCGAGCTTTGGTACGTGGATGTGGCGGACCATAAGCGTTATTTGCTCCCGGTGGAGGCCGGACAGGTGAAGGCGACGGTCGGTGGCGGCGCTCCGGCGGCCCCTAAGGCCGTTTCGAATCAATCCAAGCCAGAGTCGGATAAGACCTACCAGCCCGATACGCTGTACCTGCCAAGTTTGAACATCACCGTTCCAGTGAAGTATGTGAATGAGGCTACGGAGAAAGCATTCCAGGCGGCCCTGGCAGGCGGCGTGGTGCAGTACCCGGGCACGGCCATGCCGGGAAGCTACGGCAACATGTACATCTTCGGCCATTCGTCCGATTACAAGTGGGCCAAGGGGAGCTACAAGACAGTGTTCGCCACTCTGCCCAGGATAAAACTGGGGGCGGAGGTCACCGTTACGGACAGGCTGGGTACGCCGTATACGTACGTGGTCAAGGAGGCAAAGGTTGTGAAAGCCACGGATACGAGCTATCTGTCGCAGTACGGCTTCAAGGAGAAACTGCTTACCCTGCAGACCAGCTATCCCATAGGCACCGCCCTGAAACGTTACGTGGTTATAGCCGAATTCAAGCAGTAACGGATTATTGGAAACGGCCCCGCCTAGCAGGCGGGGCCGTTTTGATTTCCTCGTACCCGAACCAGTATACTCCCAGACGGTATGTTGAGCGGCAAAAAAACGGTATTCGTGGCGCTGTCCGGCGGAGTGGATTCTGCCGTATCGGCGTATCTTCTGCAACGCCAGGGGTTCGCCGTACGCGGCGTTTTTATGAAGAACTATACGGGAACGGGAGGAGACCTGGCCGGTGAGTGCAGCTGGACGCGTGAACGGGATGACGCCGCGGCTGTGGCCAGACGTCTGAATATCCCTTTCGAGGTGTGGGATTTCGAGCGCGAGTACCGCAAGTCGGTCATTGACTACTTTTTTCGGGAGTACGCGCGCGGCAGGACGCCCAATCCGGATGTGCGCTGCAATCAATTCGTGAAGGTTCCGTTGTTCCTGAAACGGGCACTGGGTCGCGGCGCCTACGCCATAGCCATGGGACACTATGCGCGCATCTATGAATCGCGGGGAACGTACCGCTTGTTGGCCGGAGCGGACGAGAACAAGGATCAGTCGTATTTCCTGTATACGCTAAAGCAGGGCCAGCTTAGGCGCCTCATGTTCCCGGTCGGCGAGATGACCAAACAGAAGGTTCGCCTCCAGGCCAAGCGGGCGAAACTCCCCGTGGCCGAGAAGCCCGACAGCGTCGGCATCTGTTTTGTTGGCGAAGTTAAGATGAAGGATTTTCTCCGTACCAGGCTGCCGGAGCGGCCCGGACCAATCGTGAACACGGAAGGGGTGAAGCTTGGCGAGCACGCAGGCTTGGCGTTCTACACCATTGGCCAGCGGGAGGGACTGGGTCTGTCCCGCGGCCCGTGGTACGTGGTGGGGCGCTCTTGGCGAGCCAACAAGCTTATTGTAGGTTCATTGAAGGAGCAAAAGCTCATAATGGCGAGCATATGCGTCACGGAAAAACCCCACTGGGTGGCAGGGGAGCCTGATCTGCCGGCTGTGTTTATGGTTCGGCACCGCTACCGACACCCGGCGTTCCCGGCCCAGGTGTCGCGGCAGGGCAACGGATTGAGGATAACGTTCCATGCGGCCCAGCGCGCCATTACGCCCGGGCAATCGGCCGTGCTGTACAAAAAGACGCGAGCCGGGCTGGAGGTTGCGGGCGGTGCGGTTATTTCACGCGTTCAAGGGCAAAAACTGAGCTGGTAGTCTGACGCGATTTTTAGCTTGAAACAAAGCGGTTTCTTTGGTACTCTCCTTAGGCACATATGCCAATTTCCTCAAGCGAGCTTCGTGATAAGTACCTGAAATTCTTTGCCGCCCGCGGGCATGCCGTCATCCCGTCTGCGCCGCTGGTTCCGGCGAACGACCCGACTGTGCTGTTCACGACCGCGGGCATGCACCCGTTGGTGCCGTATTTGCTCGGTGAGCCGCATCCTTTGGGCAAACGCCTGGCCGACGCGCAGAAGTGCATTCGTACCGGCGACATAGACGAGGTGGGTGACGCTACGCACCTTACGTTTTTCGAAATGCTAGGCAA
>CAZMHN010000009.1:0-27222 GCA_964566145.1 uncultured Gammaproteobacteria bacterium | reverse complement strand
CCGTGCGGACCGGATACGGAAATGTTCTTCTGGACCGGGGAGGAGCCTGCGCCTAAGGCGTTCGATCCTAAAGATAAGCGGTGGTTCGAGATTTGGAACGACGTGTTCATGCAATACAACAAAACCGCCGAGGGAAAGTACGAGCGTCTGGCCAAGCCGAACGTGGATACCGGCATGGGATTGGAGCGTACGCTTGTGGCCCTGAACGGCCTAAGAAGCGTGTACGAAACAGATCTGTTCGTTCCGCTCATCACGTACTTGAAGGGGAACACCCGCATAGAGGACGAGTTTAAGTTCAAGGTCATTGCCGATCATTTGCGTGCGGCCTGCTTCATGGCCGCCGACGGCGTACAGCCTTCCAACAAGGACCGCGGCTACGTCATGCGCCGCCTCATCCGCCGTTCGCTCGTGTATGCGAGGCAGTTGGAGCTGGGGCATGACTGGATCCCGGGGTTCGTCATGGCGCTGAGAGCTACGTTCCTAGGCGCTTACCCTGAGTTGGACAGCGAAGCCGAGTCCGTCACGCGTATATTGGGCGAGGAGGCCCAGAAGTTCAGCAAGACTTTGGATAAGGGTTTGCGCGAATTCGAGAAGCTACAGGCGGTGGATGGTAAGATCGCTTTTGACCTGTATCAAACTTACGGCTTCCCCTGGGAGCTGACCAAGGAGCTGGCGGAAACCAATGGACAGCAGGTTGACCGCGAGGTGTTTGCCCGGGAATTCGAGAAGCACCAGGAGCTTTCCCGGACCGCCTCCGCTGGAGTATTCAAGGGGGGATTGGCCGACCACACGGACGAGGTCGTCAGGCTCCACACCGCCACGCACCTCATGAACGCGGCCTTGAGGAGAGTGTTAGGCGGTCACGTGTGGCAAAAGGGGAGCAACATCACGAAAGAGCGCACGCGGTTCGACTTCACGCATCCGGAGAAAGTCACGCCGGAACAATTGCGTGAGGTTGAGAAGCTGGTGAACGGGTGGATAGAGCGTGACCTTATTGTGAAGCGCGAGGTAATGCCCCTGGAGGAAGCCAAGAAGCTGGAGGCTATCGGCGTGTTCGGCGAGAAATATGCAGACACCGTGTCCGTGTATAGCGTAGTGGACTCAAAAACAAACGAGGTCATAAGCCGCGAGTTCTGCGGCGGGCCGCATGTTGAGCGTACGGGGGCCATCGGCAAGTTCAAGGTGTTGAAGGAAGAAGCGGTGGCGGCTGGCATACGGCGCATCAAAGCGTCGGTGGGGGCGTGAGGGCGCATGACGGGTGATGTTCGAGCTAACGTAGGCCAAGTGCGCGCCTCGCGCACGGGCCGGCGCATACTTGGCGTATTCTGGTCGTTGGTCGGCGTAGCCCTTGTTGGCGTTGGCTGGTACGTGCTTCCGGTCGTGTCGGTTGTGATTGTGCCGGAGATCGAAGAAGTGCAGGTCGCGGCAGACGTTAGGATAGACACCGCCCTGACTGAACCGCTACTGGCGGTGGGAAACATCCCGGGACGCCTAATAACAGACGAAGTCCAGAGGGGTGGCCTGGCGGCGGCTGGCTTTGAAGTTCTGTCGGTGGGGGATGTGGAAGTCGCGTACGACCGCACCCATGTCTCCAGCTTGGTGCAACGGAAGGTGGCTGAGATTTTGGCCGAGGAATTCATTGAAGTTCCGGATTCGCTCTCTTTTCACCTGAGTACGCCAGTCGCGAGCGGGAACGGGCGGTCTTTTACGGCCGTGGTCCAAGCCAAAGTTTTGGCCTACCGCCCCATGCCCGTATCGCTCTGGCGTTCGCATCTGGCAGGCATGCCCATAAGCGAAGCTTGGGGCTATTTAGAGTCGCAGAAGGGCGTAGCTACTGTCATGATACGTGTTCAGCCTAACTTTTTGGCTAGGTTGAGCCATAAAATTCCCAAAAACCCATCAAGCCTCACCCTCACCCTTGACGTGGAAGGAAAAACTTCTATACTTGAGTAGCGTTGCAGGAACCTAACCTGCCGTTTTTGATGAATTACCAAATTATGGCTGCGGGTTGCCACCCTGTCGCCGCACGCCTTACAGAGGGTTCATGACCGAACACACGACGAACGACACTGCCGAAAGCAGTGTTCAAGCGAATCCGAAAGGGTTCCTGGAAGTAGATGGTTTGGTGGAGGAACTTCTACCCTCCGCCATGTTCCGTGTCCGGCTTGATAACGGACACGTCATCTTGGCCCACCTGTCAGGCCGCATGCGCATGTTCCGCATACGGCTCCTGCCGGGCGACCGCGTGAAGGTGGAAATGACGCCCTACGACCTCAGCAAGGGTCGCGTAGTTTATCGGTACTAAATTTCCTATGAAGGTTCGAGCATCCATCAAGAAGATATGCTCCAAGTGCCGCGTCATCCGCAGGCAGAAGCGGCTCGTGGTCATTTGCGAGAACCCGAAGCATAAGCAGAGGCAGGGGTAGCACGACATCTTTTATGGCACGTATCGCCGGAGTCAATTTGCCACGAAACAAGCGCGTAGAGATAGCTCTTACCTATCTTTTCGGCATTGGTCTGCCGTTGTCGCAAAAGGTCCTTAGCGCTACAGGCATAGACCCGAACACCCGGACCGAGGACCTGACCGAGGATCAGGTGTCCCGCCTGAAGGATTTCATTGAGAAGCACTACCATGTGGAAGGCGACTTGAGGCGCGAGATCATGATGAACATAAAGCGCCTGAAGGATATAGGTTCTTACCGCGGTTCGCGTCATTCCAAGAAACTGCCGGTCCGCGGTCAGCGCACCAGAACGAACACTCGAACGGTCCGCGGTAACGTTCGCAGGACCATGGGCAGTGGCCGCAAGCCCACAGCGCAGAAGACCTAACAGCCTATTCGTATGGATGAAGATTTGAAGAAATCAGCAGAGGCCGCCCCGTCGGCCGAAAGTGCGGCCCCCGGGACCGAGGCCGCGCCTAAAAAGCGCCGCTCCAAGAAGAAGCGGCAGGTGTCTCGCGGGCAAGCGCACATTCTGGCCACGTACAACAATACCGTTGTTACGCTGACCGACCAAAACGGGAATGCGTTGTCTTCATGTTCCGCCGGACAGGTCGGGTTCCGCGGTCCCAAGAAGGCCACGCCTTATGCGGCAGGCATAATTGTACGGACGGCTGTGGAGCGCGCCAAGGAATACGGGTTGAAGGACGTGGAGGTTTTGGTGAAGGGCGTGGGCGTGGGCCGCGAAGCGGCCATTCGCGCTCTGTTCGCCAACGGACTCAATTTGCTCACCATCCGCGACGTTACGCCAGTGCCGCACAACGGCTGTCGGCCGCCCAGGCCCAGGCGCGTGTAACGCGAATTTTCGTATGGCTCGATACACCGGACCAAAACACAGACTCTGCCGCCGCGTCGGCGAACGCATGTGCACCACGGACAAGTGCCCGGTGGTTAGGCGTAACTATCCGGCCGGCGTGCATGGCCCCAAGGGCAGGCCCAAGCTTACGGGCTATGGCTTGCAGCTGAGGGAGAAGCAGAAAGCCAGGTGGATTTACGGCATGCTGGAACGACAGTTTAGGAAGTACTACGAGGAGGCCATCCGCCAAACCGGCGCAACTGACGTAGTGTTGCTTCAGCTTTTGGAACGGCGGCTCGACAATGTGGTGTTCCGTATGGGTCTGACCAAGACCCGCGCCGCGGCTCGCCAGCTCGTGAACCACGGCCACATAGCCGTAAACGGCAAGAAGGTGGACATCTCGTCTTACCGCGTACGCGAAGGCGAAGTGGTGGGAGTGGAGCAAGCCAGCGTCAATCGGCCGTACTTTGCGAATCTTATGAAGGTGTGGGGCAAGCAGCCCGCAACATCCGAATGGCTGGCCGTGGACGATAAGGAGATGAAAGCCAAAGTGGTGGGCTATCCTTCAAAGGAACAGATCAACCCGCCTTTCGACATCAAGCTCATCATTGAGTACTACTCCCGGTAACATTCTAGGAGCTTTTGCTCTACTAACCACCTTGTCTTATGGAGCACCTCCCGCTTCCCAAAACAGTCAGCGAGTCGTCCGCGGGCGAGAATCGCGCACGCATCGCCATTGAGCCGTGCTATCCAGGCTACGGTTCCACCATGGGCAACGCCCTCAGGCGTGTGTTGCTTTCCAGTTTGCCGGGTTCGGCCGTTACGGCCGTGAAGATTGCGAGCGCGGACCACGAGTTCACCTCGGTGCCGGGCGTCAAAGAGGACGTCGTCGACCTGCTTCTCAACATCAAGCAGCTGCGGGTCAAGGTGCACTCCTCTGAGCCGGTCACCATTTCACTTAAAGCATCGGGTGAAAAGGAAGTTACCGCGGCTGACATAACCAGGAATTCCGACGTCGAGGTGCTGAATCCTGACCTGCACCTGGCCACCCTGACGGACAAGAAGGCCTCGCTCGAGATTGAGTTCATTTGCGAGCAAGGCAGGGGATATGTGCCGGTTGAGAGCCGCGACAGCAAGAAGCTGGACATCGGTACCATTGCCATTGATTCCATTTTCAGTCCGGTCCGCCGCGTCGGGTACAGCGTCGAGAATGTGCGCGTCGGGCAGATGACCAACTACGAGCGCGTTACCTTGGATGTAGAAACGGACGGATCATTGACGCCCCTGGAAGCCGTGCAGCAGTCGGCCCGCGTACTCATAGACCATTTTTCAGTGGTCATAAGCGACCAGGTCGCGGGTTCTTCCGATGCAACTGAGGCGGCTCCGGAAGCGGAAGCTTCGGTGGAAACCGAGGAGCCGAAAGCAGCCAAGAAGCGCGGACGGCCGAAGAAGGACGAAGAATAATCGGGTTGCATAAGGTATGAGGCACCGTAAGACAGGCAAGATACTCGGCCGCAAGATCGGTCCCAGGCGCGCGCTTATCAAGGGTTTGGCGCAGAGCTTGGTACTGTACGAAAAAATACGCACCACCCGAGCCAAGGCTCAAGCCGTGCGGCCGTACGTGGAGCGGCTCGTGACCATGGCCAAACAGCCGACCTTGGCTCATCGCCGCCAGCTTCTTGCCAAATTACCGACTGAAGGCGCAGTCAAGAAGCTTTTGGAGGTTTTAGGCCCCCGGTACAAGGACCGCCGCGGCGGGTATACCAGGGCAACGAAGCTGGGCAGGCGTCAAGGAGACCAGGCCGAAGTCGTGGTCGTTGAGTTTGTATAACCTTATGAGAACATTTCACGCTAAACCAGCTTCTACCGTTACCATAGACGCTTCCGGCCGCACCCTGGGCCGCGTGGCGAGCGAGGCGGCCATGGCGCTCATGGGCAAGCGCCAGGCCTCATACCGTCCGAACGTATTGCCCAAGGTGGCAGTCGTCATCACGAATGCGGGACTTTTACGTTTCTCAGGTAAGAAGCTAGACACCAAGATGTACCACCATTTCAGCGGGTACCCCGGGGGGTTGAAGACGACCACTTTGCGCCAGGAGTTCGAGAAGAACCCGGAGAGACTTGTGCGCCGGTGTGTGGAGCATATGTTGCCAAAGAACCGTCTGGCCAGCCGCCAGCTGCGATACCTAACCGTAACCTTGGAACAGGAGAAGAAGTAGCGTATGACAGAAGCCGACAAACCAGTCAAGAAGACAATCGTGCGCGCCAAGCCTCCGGTGAAGCGTGCGGCTAAGCCCGCCGCCAAGCCGGCGCATGCCAGGTCAGTTGTACCGGCGGTTCGATCCGCGGCCAAGCCGCGCGTGCCTTCCGGCGGTTTCGTGGCCGCGGTAGGCAGGCGCAAGGAAGCGGTCGCACGCGTACGTTTGCAAACCCACGGTAGCGGGGTCATCACAGTGAACGGCCGTCCGCTCGAGGAGTACTTCACGACCATGGATTTCAGGCTTCCGGTTCTGCAGCCTCTGCAGCTTGCCGGGCTCGAGAAGGAGTTCGACGTCAGTGTGAAGGTTTCGGGCGGCGGCAAAGTGGGGCAGGCTGAAGCTATCCGCTTAGGCATAGCCCGCGCCCTGGTGGAACATGACGAGAATTACCGCAAACAGATGCGGCCGGCCGGTTTCCTGACGCGCGATTCGCGCGTGAAGGAGCGCAAGAAGTACGGCCTCAAGAAGGCCCGCCGCGCGCCGCAGTTCTCGAAGCGCTAACGACGTACGTTCAACTACCCCGCGGATCGCGGGGTAGTTTTGTATAAAAAAAGAGAGTCACGCGTTGCTGTGACTCTCGGGTGACACGGGGTTGCTTCGCGTTTAGGCGAAGTTCTCGGCGAATGGGGGCAGGTGTTCCCGCCGGAAAATCTTGTCCCGCATTTTGCGGGTAAGTTTCCGAGTGGAGCGCACGAGCGCCGCCGTTCTTGCCGACTTGGTCGGCGTTGGTTTTTTCATGTGCTCCTCGAGCTGTTTGTAGTTCCAGTCTAACAGGCTTCGAGATGTCCGTCAAGTCGCGATTTTACGCGGTAATACGGACACTGTACACTTAGGCTATAATTCTTCGCCTTACCCTTACTATGGCTAAATTCTCCGTCAGCGAAGCTCTGCGTTATGGCTGGACTACCACCACGGCCAACCTGTGGTATCTGGCCGGGTTAGCTGTGCTCATGGTGCTTGTATCCTGGTTGCCCGGCTTTATCGTGGATCACGGCGGCGATTCCCTTGGTTTCGCCAGCCTCATTGTTATGCTTGCGGCCTGGGTGTTGCAGCTGGGCATGAGTATCGGCCTCATTGCTGTGGTCCTGAAGATTATAGACGGCATGGTGCCGCCTATGAGCGAGGTATTCAATCATTTCAACCTGTTCTTCAGGTATCTGGGCGCGTCGCTCCTCTACAGCCTCATTGTGTTCCTGGGGCTGATTCTGCTCATTGTGCCCGGCGTTATTTGGTCTTTGAAGTACAGCTTGTTCGCGTACTACATCGTGGATAAGAACGTCGGGGTGATGGAATCGCTTCACCTGTCAGGCGTAGCCACGCAGGGCGCCAAAGGAACGCTGTTCCTGCTTTTCATCATGGCGGCGCTTGTGAACCTCGTCGGCATCCTCGCCCTCGGCATCGGTCTGCTCGTGACCATGCCCATGACCATGCTGGCCTATGCCTGGGTGTACCGGAAGCTGTCCTCGGGCATGGCGGCTTTGGAAGTGCCGGCCGTGCCTCCGCCGCCAGTTCCCATGCAACTCAGGTAGGCTGGTTTTTCGTTCAGCTCCCGGCTTAATCCGCCGGGAGCTGATTTTTGATATACTTACTTACACGTATGTCGGCTGAACCTGCGGTACTGGCCCGCAACACGAGCTACCTGACGCTGGCCCTCGTGGGGCAGAAGATAATCTCGTTTCTGTACTTCACCTATCTGGCGCGCATCTTCGGGCCGGAGGACGTTGGCAGGTACGTGTTCGCGCTGTCCGTGACCACGCTGTTCAGCGTGTTCCTGGATCTTGGCCTGGCCAATGTACTGACCCGCGAGGTGGCTCGCGAGCCCGGTTCAGCCGGCCGTTTGTTCGGCCTTACCCTGGCGTACAAGTCCATGGCGCTGGCCGCTGTCGTGGGCGGCGTGGTTGGGTACGCATTCGCGCTCGGCTACCCTGCGCCTACGCGCCAGCTCATCTACCTGGCGTGCGCGGTCATGGTGCTGGATTCGGTGACACTGGCCGTGTACTCGGTTCTGCGGGGCCTGCATACGCTCGTGTGGGAATCCATCGGCACGGTGCTGATGCAGGCGACCGTGGCCGTGCTTGGCGTGGCGGTATCGCTCTACACGCGCGACCTTAGGTGGTTCATGCTGGCGCTCATGGCGGCGGCATTCACGAACATGGCGTTTTCTCTTTGGCGCCTCAAGGCTTCCGGCATGTCCTTGGGCTTCCGTTTCTCGCGTTCCGAGTTTGCCGCGCTCGCTCGCATCGCCTGGCCGTTCGCCCTTGCAGCCATTTTGACCCGTTTGTACGGCTACGTGGACAACTTGTTCCTGTCATACTTCGGCGGTGACCGGGCCGTGGGCATCTACAGCGTGGCGTACAAGGTGACGTTCGCCCTCCAATTCATCCCGGCCGCCTTCTCCGCCTCGCTTCTGCCCGGCTTTTCCACTTACTTCGTGTCGGCTCCGGAGAAGCTCGCCGATACTTTCGGCAAGGCTTTAACCTACCTCATGGCCATCGCAGTGCCGGTGAGTCTTGGCATTATCGCCATAGCGCCCGAGGTTCTGGCTTGGCTCTACCCTCGGTTCGGCGAGAGCCTGTGGCCCTTGCGCATACTCATGTTCAGCCTCATGTTCCTGTTCGCCACGTTCCCCATGGGTGCGCTATTGCCCGCGGTCAACCGTCAGGAGCGCAATACGTTCAACATCGGGCTGGCGGCCGTGTCGGCCGTAGTTCTTAACGCGCTCCTTGTGCCGCGTTTCGGCCCGACAGGCGCGGCCGTATCCTCGCTCGTCTCCACCCTGGTGTTGCTTGCGGCCCACTGGCAAGCCATCGGACGGTCAGTAGTGTTTTCTTACGCCAAGCTGTTCGGGAGGCTGTTCCGCGTCGCGCTCGCCGGCATCGCTATGTTCGCCCTGGCGATGTATTTGAAGACTTTCGTCCACGTGACGTTGGTTGTGCCTGTGGCTGGCGTTGCTTACGCGACTATGCTGCTGCTGTTTAGGGGTATTACCTGGGAAGAACTGCGAGGGCTCGGGCGCATAGTCTTCAGGCGTAAGCCGGCAACGGTATGAGCGAACCACGCGTACTCTTGGTCACGAGCGACTACCCGCCAAAATTAGGCGGCGTGGCGGCGTACTACTACGGCCTGGCACAAGCCATGCCCTCTATGTACATACTCACGAACATTCCCGGTTCATCAGGTCCTCGTGTGAACCAAGCAAGTTGGAATTGGTTCGGCTGGCCCAGGTGGCTGCCGCTCTTGTGGGTCGTACCGTGGTGGAGAGCCAAGACCAAAGCGCGGTTCCTGGCCGCCGGCGAGCTCCTGCCCACGGGTACGGCCTTGCTCCTCATGCGTTTGGCGTTCTCGTGGCCGTACCTCGTGTTTTTACACGGCCTTGACGTACAGCTTGCTCAGCGCAGCCCGTGGAAGAAATTCCTGGTCCGCCAGGTGCTGTCCCGGGCCGCGGTGGTCGTTACGAACAGCCGATTCACGCAAGAGCTGGCGCTCCAGGCCGGTGCCCGGGAATCTGCCGCCGTAGTCGTGTACCCAGGCACTGACCTTATCGTGGCGCCTGCAGCCGCAGGCGATGGGATAAAGCAAAGGTACGGTCTCACTGGCAAACAGGTCATTTTGACAGTGTCGCGACTGGTGGCCCGCAAAGGAGTAGCGAACGTCATAGGCTCTGTCCGTGAGCTCGTGCGCACGCATCCCAACCTCGCGTATGTGGTGGTGGGGGACGGCCCGGAACGCATGAGTCTTGAAGCGCAGGCCCAGGGCCTTCCCGTGGTATTCACTGGCAATGTGTCGGACGCGGAGCGGAACGCCTGGTACCAGGCGTGCGACATGTTCGCGCTCACGCCCATAGCGGACGCGATCGACGTGGAAGGGTTCGGAATTGTGTACCTGGAGGCCATGGCCGCGGGCAGGCCTATAGTGGCCACTCGCACGGGCGGAGTGCCTGAGGCCGTAGGCGAGGCCGGCGTGCTGTTGGATAATTTCGGCCAGCTCAATGAGACGCTGGAGCGCTTGCTTGCAGACGAATCCGAGCGGAAACGCTTGGGCAGCCTGGGACGCGAGCGCGTCAAGGCATTTACCTGGCCGAGCCTGGCTGGTATTCTGCGGGAGAAGCTGTATGGCAATTGATAAGATAGACATCCTCATGCTGAACATGTCGGCGTACACCGACTGGCAGCACGGCATCGCCAACCGCAATATGTACGTGCTCCACGCGCTTCTTATGGATGAGCGCGTCAGGAAGGTGGTAGCGGTGGACTATTTGCCGTTCACCAGGAAGCGCGCGTTCCGGCAGTGGGGGCAGAACGTACTGGCGGGCGTGGAAGGTAAGGTGCTGGCGCGCTCTTTTCTCAACAAACTCACGGCCGTGAGAGGGAGCGAAGTCGAGCGCACCGGGTTCAAGATACCCAGGCTCGGGTCCGATGACATTTCTTACGATTTGTTCGTGTATTCGGATGTGCGAAGCGTCAGGCGCGAGGAGCGCGTCTGGCGCGAACTCAAGAAGGAGTTGGACCGGCTGGACATGAAGCACGTGATCGTGTGGAGCTATTTGCCCACGTTCGTGTCTCACTACGGTAAATTCGGCGAGGCACTGAACGTGTTCGACGCCGTGGACAACTGGACCGAGCACTCGTCCTACCGCAAGATACGGGAACGGCTTAAGCTGAACTATCAGACCATTTCCGCCAAAGCCGATCTCATCTTTACGACTTCGGCCGACTTGGCCAAGCTGTTCGACAGGCCCGATGGCGTTACGTTCGTTCCTAACGGAGTGTACGTTCCGGAGATAGCCCAGGCCCCGAAGCTTACTGGCCGCGATATCGCCCAGCTTAGGCGCCCGATCATCGGGTACATCGGCACTATCCAGGAGGACAGATTCGACGTGCCGCTGTTCAAATACCTGGCCGAGGCCAATCCGCAGAAGTCGTTCGTTCTCGTGGGGCCCGTGTGGCCGGGTATCGGCAAACGCGTGGATAAGGAATTGAGGCCTTTGCCGAACGTGCATTTCCTGGGACGAAAGAGCCACCTGGACAGGCCGGCTTATCTCAATGAGTTTGCGGTCGCGGTCATTCCGCATCTGCAGAATGACTTCAATCGCCACACCAATCCCATGAAGCTGTATGAGTACCTGGCGGCCGGCAAGCCCGTGGTCACGACCCCGGGCGGCGGGGTGGAGGCGTTCACCGGAGCGGTGCACGTGGCCTCGAGCCCGGAGGACTTCAACCGTGAAATACTGCAAGCCCTGGAAGAACACTCGCCAGAGCAGATAGCCGCGCGCCAAAAGCTGGCGGCCGAGCATTCGTGGGAGCGGCGCGTGAACGTGATGCTTGACCAGGTCTTCGCTAAGTTGAACATCCACGAGGGCTGAACGGCCGCCGTGGCAGGACGACCGGTTTTTGGGTACAATACGCACGTATGGATGCGGTGAAATTCTCGGTCGTGGTCGTGTCGTGGAACGTGTCAGCGCTTCTCATGCGCTGCCTGCGGGCGTTGGAAAAGGAACGCGAGGCCGGAGTCGGCCTTGAGGTGTTCGTCGCCGACAACGCTTCCACGGACGGGAGTGCGAGGCAGGTACGCGAGCACTACCCGTGGGCGAGGCTTACGGCTAGCGAGAAGAACCTTGGTTTTGCCAGGGCCGTGAATGCCGCCCTGGAGCAGGCGCAAGGCCAGTATTTCGTGCTCCTGAATCCGGACACGGAAGTGGCGGCCGGCTTTTTCACCGACCTTGAGAAGTCATTTGTCAGGCACCCTCGCGCCGCTGTCATCGGCGGACACCTCATGAATGAGGACGGTTCCACGCAAGCTTCGGTGCGGCGGTTCCCGACGCGTTACGTGTTGGTGCTGGAGGCCGTGAAGCTTCTCGGGCGCGTGCCGGGATTGGCCGGGAAATACCTTATGGCCGACTTCGATTATCGTATGGCGCAGGAGGTTGATCAGGTCATGGGTGCGTGCTTTGCCATGCCCGCCAGCGTGTGGCAAGAGCTGCATGGCTTCGACCCCGGGTTCTACTTGTGGTTCGAAGAGGTGGATTTTTGCAGGCGTGCCAAGGCGGCTGGGTACGAGGTATGGTACGAGCCTGCCCTGACCGTGCTTCATACACGCGGGGCCAGCTTCAAACAGCTTACCAAGTTCCAAAAGCACTATCTGTTCACGAACAGTCTGCTAAAGTACGCCCGCAAGCACTTCGGCGGCGTGACGCGCGGGTTCTTGTTCTGGCTTTCCCTGCCGTATTTTTTCGTGGCCGCGCTTTTGGATTATGTGGAACAACATGATAAAGCCAGGACTTCCTAGATCCCCTCGCGCCAAGGTCGCGCTTACCTTAGTCTGGCTTTTGGCACTCGACCTTTTGTCAGGCGTCGGGTGGGCTTACCCGCGGGCGAGCGCAGTCGCGGCCGTACTTCTTGGATTAGCCTGGCTTATCATAGCCATACGCAATCTACCGCTGGGCGTGGCGCTTCTGGTCACTGAGCTCGTCTTGGGCAGTTTCGGGTATCTTTTCAAGTTGGAAGTAGGGGAGACCAGGCTGTCATTACGCTTTATTTTGTTCGTGCTGGCGTTCGGCTTGATGCTCGTACGCATCGCGCGCGACCGTAAGCACCCGGCGTTCACGAACCCGTACCGCTGGTGGTTCGTGCTCGGCGTTGCCGCGCTTATGTGGTCAACGGCCTGGGGCTACGTGCGGTGGAACGAGTTCTCCAATATGTTCCTGGATTTGAACGGCTATCTGTACCTGCTGCTGTTCCCGCTGTTTATGGATGCCGCCGCGGAGGCCAAGCCGGAAGACTGGTCGCGATACTTCAAATGGCTCGTCTTGCCCGCCGTGCTTTGGCTAACCGCGCGTACGCTGTTACTGTTGTACTTGTTCACGCACTTCGACGCCACCAGCCTTATTGCCGTATACAAGTGGTGGCGTGATACGGGCCTGGGGGAAATTACCCCAGCCGGCGGCGGGTTTTGGCGTGTGTTCTCGCAGGCGCACATTTTCAGCGCCATAGGTTCGGCTGTGGGGTTCGGGTGGTTGTGGCTTAGGCTGAAGCGCAGAGAGCGCATATGTGTGAATGGTGGCACAGTGGTGCTCGCAGTCGTGCTCACTGCGCTCGTGGCTTCGCTGTCCAGAAGCATGTGGCTTGGCACGGCGTTCGCCTGGCTCGTGTTGCCGTTATTTTTTTGGAATAAAGCCGATCTTAAAACTTGGCTTGCATATTTAGGATTATCGGCGTTGCTTGTGCTCACGGCCTCTGGAGCGGTGCTGTTTACAAGCCGCGTGTCCTGGCCCGTGGCGCCCTTGGGGCAGGCCGGGGCCCAGGCCTTTGCCTCGCGTTTTGGTTCAGAACCGGCCGGTCAGGCCAGACTCAAGCTTTTGAAGCCTTTATACCAGCATGCCATACGCCACGCCGTGACAGGCCAGGGAATCGGCGCCACGGTGCTGTACTTTTCAACCGACCCGCGGGCGGTTCAGTCCACAGCCGGAGGCAGCGGCCAGGTGAATACTTACGCGTTTGAGTGGGGCTATCTGGACCTGTGGCTTAAGTTCGGGGCTATCGGGGCTGTGTTGTATCTGGCGTTCCTGTTGCGGCCGTACGCAACAGGGGTAAGCCTGTGGCGCCGGGGCGCTCCGGCCGGGCTAGCGGCCGTCGGCCTTACCGCGCTCTTTGTTACGCACATGACCACGCCTTACCTCAACCATCCGTTAGGCATAGGCGCCGTCCTGGCGGTTGCCGCTTACCTTTCGGCCAGGCCGTGGCAGCCTAAGCTCACCGAGGAACATTCATGAATCCGAAGCGTTACGCCACCTCTATCAACCTGGTCGCGTACAACGGCCAGCGCTGGCTTCCGTTCTGTTTGGAGGCTTTATCCAATCAGACATACAAAGATTTTTTCCTGCTCGTCATAGACAACGGTTCGCTCGACGGGTCGGCTGCCCTCATACAGGAATTCCTGCGTACGCATCATGAGCTGGGGAAGCGCGCCCGCTTGGTCGTGAACAAGCAGAACCTTGGTTTTTCCCGCGGGCACAACCAGGCCATGGCCTGGACCGAGAGCGACTATGTGCTCATGCTGAATCAGGACGTGTTGTTGGATCCGGCGTATCTGGAGCACGCGGTACGCGCGCTTGCGGCCGATCCCAGGGTGGCTGCGGTCACAGGAAAGCTCCTCAGGTGGAATTTTCAGGCCGCTTCGTTCTACATGGAAGCGTTGCCCGAACTTCAGGCGGAAAGCTGCCTGGATTCGGCCGGCCTGATAGTGCGCCGAAGCCGCAGGGTGGTGGAGCGCGGACAGGGCGAGCGCGACCATGGGCAGTATCCCAGGGGCGAAGAGGTATTCGGCGTTTCCGGCGCCGCGCCCGTGTACAAGCGCGAAGCCTTGATGGACGTGAGTCCTTTGGGCGAGGTGTTTGACGAAGACTTTGTTTCGTATAAAGAGGATGTGGATTTGGCCTGGCGCCTTCAGCGCGCAGGTTACACCGCCTGGTACGAACCGCGTGCCGTGGCCTATCATGACAGGAGCGTGCGCGGGGGATTGGGCATACGTGACACTTTGAGGCACCACCACGGCCGCCCGCGCGACTTAAAAGTGTATTCGTATGTCAATCACCTTGCCGTGCTCATAAAGAACGACGGCTGGTGGAACCTTACGCTGGACGCGCCCTGGATCCTGGCGCACGAGCTTGCCAAAGCCGGGTATTTGTTCCTCACTGGTCCGGGCACGCTTTTCCGCGCCTGGGGCAGGCTCATTGCGCACATTCCCACGTTCCTTAAAAAGCGCAATTCGCTTTCCGTGGTCCAACGCCGTACGACTGCCGAGCTCAGGAAGTGGTGGACGAAAGTGTAGGATTTTATGCTTGCTCCGCTGTTTATCATTATCGTAATTAATCGAAAGCTATGAAGAAATGGTTTTTGCGCATCATCAGCCTTAGCTTTATGGCATTGATCCTGACCGGTTGCGGCCAAGCCGCCAAGCAAGCAGAATCACCGGACAATCCGCAAGCCGCTTCTCCGTCCGGCCAACAGGCTGAAACGTCCGCGCCGAAAGCTGGGAACAAGCTTTGCGATTGGGTGGACGCATCGGATGTCATCATCAAAGTGAGTTTTGCCGAGGGTGTGGCAAGGGACACTTCGTACGAAGCCGGTTTTTACTACAGCGGCATCAAGTCCAATATGCGCGTGGCCAGGTCGGGTTGTGACTATCGTACCGGGTTTTCTTACGACGAACTAAAGAATCTCGGCGCGGTCGAGGTCGGCGTGCGCGGCTATACGGACAGCCGGCGGCGACAGATCGTGGGCGAGCCTATGAGTGTGGTGCTTGGTGCCGATGGTGTGCCGAGCATCGGTTCTTACATCGAGGTGACGGTCACTGATTGATCGAGCCAAGCTTAGAGCGGCGGTTTACATACCCTCTACGCAAGGGTATAGTTTTGTTGAGCGTTCCCAATGTATGAACCTTAGTATCATAATCCTGAACTATAAGTCCGCCGGGCTGGTGCGGCAGTGCGTGCGCGGCATTTTCGAGGCTAAGCCCCGACTCTCTTTCGAGGTTATTGTGGCTGACAACGCGTCGGGCGACGGTTGCTGCGTGTGGCTAGGCGAACACTACCCGAATGTCAGATGTTTACCGCTCCATGAGAACCGCGGCTTTGCCGCAGGTAATAACGCCGGTATCAAAGAAGCCAAGGGTGACTACGTGCTTATCCTGAACCCTGACATCACCGTGCTCCCTGGCCAGCTCGAAAGCCTGGTCGTGTTCATGGAATCGCACCCCAGGTGTGGCCTGGCCGGACCTAAGCTCGTGAATCCGGACGGAAGTCTGCAGTATTCCACTTACATGTTCCCTTCGTTCTGGTTGCCCCTATTCAGGCGCACGGCGCTCGGGAGCCTGCCTGCCATGAGCCCAAAGCTCAGGGAGTATCAAATGATGGATTGGGACCACAAAGAGAGTCGTACTGTGGATTGGATGCTGGGTGCGTGTCTTATCGCGCGCCGTACGGCCATAGATCAAGTGGGCTTGTTGGACGAGCGCTACTTCTTGTACGTGGAAGACACTGACTGGTGTCGCAGGTTTTGGAAGAAACAGTGGGAGGTATGGTACATCGCTTCAGTGGAGATAGTGCACTTTCACGAACGCCTGAGCGCCCAGAGGCCGCTCCTTACCGCGCTGTTCAGCCGCATCACCTGGATACACATTGCCAGCTGGCTCAAGTATTTTAAGAAGTGGCGCACCAGTCACTCTAAACCCTAACTTTTTTTGATATGAAGCTGTTTCATAGGCCCCAACCCCTCACTTTGTCCTATCTAGCCAAGAATCTTTCCATCGTTGTGGCGCTGGTTCTCATTTGGCGCGGCATCTGGTACGTGCTGGACGGCATAGATGTTTGGCTGTTCGGAAACAGCCATGTGTGGAGCGCGCTCATAGGCATAGTCCTTGGGCTTGTCATACTGTACGTTCCAGACAAGGACCTAAAGGAGATAGAAAAGTTGTAGAGCTTTTATATGGACACTTACACCTGGTACCAGCAGCTAGTAAAACCTTCCTGGGCGCCGCCGTCATGGCTATTCGGTCCGGTATGGACCGCGCTCTACCTTATCATTGCAGCTTCATTCGGAACGGTTTTTGTAAAATTAGCCAACAAGCAAGTAACCTGGCTCGTAGCCCTGCCGTTCATTCTGAACCTGGTATTCAATTTTGCTTTCACTCCTTTGCAATTTGGCTTGCGTAGCAATGTACTGGCGGCGATTGATATTCTTCTGGTTTTGGGCACTTTGGTTTGGGCGCTCATAGCGATTTGGCCGCAAATGCGCTGGGTAGTGTATGTAAACATTCCCTACTTGCTTTGGGTGTGCTTTGCCACTGTATTGCAGCTGACCATTACTTTTCTTAACCAGAATTGAATCCGAATGTAGATTTATAGGTTCCAGGAGATATAGCCAGGCATGGAATGGTCGAAAGGGAGGAAGGCTCTGTTCAGACCAGCTAAGATGCTATTCTGGAATTCTCAAGAATTCAAGAATAATGTAATATCACAGTATCTAATCATTTTTATCAGAATTTATGTCGAGCAAAAGTTGTACAGGTGCCGCCGGCGGCCTGTATGGTATGGGGTTTGTAGGCGCGGTCGTGTACTATTTCCAGCACGCCGATGCTTTTTGGGTAGGGGTGCTGGGCTTACTCAAGGCCATTGTTTGGCCGGCCATGCTGGTGCATAGTTTACTTGATTTTCTAAAGATGTAGTTTTTTCATAATCAATCCATTCTCATATTCTCAAGAATGTAAGAATGTAGTAGGCGCTTATGAAGAACACGCGACAACTAGAGAGGATAGTGCGAGGATTCTCGAATTATAGGCGTATACAAATGCTCGGCTTGCTCCAAAAAAGTCCTAAGCTTTCAGTGATCGAAATAGCGTATCGTCTGGATATGAACTTTAAAACTGCGTCTGAACACTTACGCAGGTTGTTTACAGTGGGTTTTGTAAGCAAACGAACAATTGGCAGAGAAGTTGTGCACTCCCTTACTAAGTACGGGAAGAACGTTCTTACATTCTTGAGAACGTTAGAATGAAGATTTTAGGTAAGGTGCGGAGAGACTTGCGTCGAGCGGCTCGTGCGGACAAGGCGCGCGTTCTGGCGCGGTTCTTCAAGACAGGTCCGGGAGAGTACGGCGAAGGCGACAGATTCATAGGCGTGGCGGTGCCGGACATACGCCGCGTGGTAAAACGATATGCTGAAAGCGTGGCGTTGGTTGAGATCTTGAAACTGTTGCGTTCTGCTATACATGAGGATCGGCTGTGCGCCTTGCTCATGCTGGTGCGGAAGTACGATGAGGGCGACGATATGACTAGAGGGCGGATATACCGCGCTTATATAAAGAACACGCGATGTGTAAATAATTGGGATCTGGTTGACCTGACAGCTCCAAATATCGTGGGTGCGTGGCTTTGGGGAAGGCCCAAGCGCGTGCTTACCAAGCTTGCGCGGTCGCGTTCCGTGTGGGAGAGGCGCATAGCCATGCTAGCTACGTTTTACGATATACGGCATAGGCAACCGGCGGAAGCCATACGCATCGCCAAGATGTTGCTAAGCGACGAGCATGACCTTATCCATAAAGCAGTAGGCTGGATGCTTCGCGAGGTCGGCAAGCGTTGTTCGGTGGTGGTCTTGG
This sequence comes from uncultured Gammaproteobacteria bacterium, assembly GCA_964566145.1. GTDB lineage: Bacteria > Patescibacteriota > Patescibacteriia > Veblenbacterales > UBA10138 > CAZMHN01. Next base: position 9,521 of record CAZMHN010000009.1, on the reverse strand, counting down.
AGAAATTCCTACAGAAGCATGGGCGGCGCATGCCCCGTACTGCGCTGCGGTATGCCATAGAGCGGTTCTCGGAAACGAAACGCAAGGCCTACCTCAGGGCGTAGTGGTATACTGTATGGGTATGGATATGAGAGGCAAAAAAACGATTTACGCCATGATAGGGGTGACTGTTTTGGTGGTAGTGGGACTAATGTTCGTGCGGGGACTTTCGGGCGAGGATACGTGGATATGCGACAACGGTGAGTGGGTGGAGCACGGAAAGCCGAGCGCCCCGAAACCCAGTGAGCCATGCGGAAACGAACCTGCGTCGTCCGTGCCCCAGAGCGGCCTGGAACTTTCCAGCACCGAGTTTAAATGGGGCGGCCGCATACCCAAGAAGTACACCTGCGACGGCGAGAACGTGAACCCGCCGTTCGACATAGTGAACGTGCCAGAAGGCACCCAAGGGTTGGCCATGATCATGGACGACCCGGACGCGCCCAGTGGCACGTTCACCCACTGGACTTGGTGGAACGCACTTCCGAGCCTGGATAAGATACATGAGAACAGCGTGCCGGTGGATGCACGCCTCGGGACAACGGGCGCCGGCACGGTAGGCTACCGCGGCCCGTGCCCGCCCACGGGCAGGCACCAGTACCGGTTCCAGCTGTACGCCCTCGACATCAAACTCACCCTGATAGACGGGGCTAAACGCGAGGCGCTTGAGCAGGCCATGCAGGGGCACATTCTGGGCCAGACCACGTACGTAGGACTGTATAATCGCTAGACTTCTAAGCTTATTCCGGAATTCTTGAGAATTCAAGAATATGGGACAGACGGGTGTGTGGATGAAAAAACTGTGGTACGTGGCGCTGTTCACGCTGCTGGGGTTCTTATTCCAACTGGGGTTGCATGCCGTACTCGAGACCGCGTACATTGCTCTTTTAACTTCAAACTACGGTGTATTCGGGCTTGGCTTGTCCTGGGACGTGTGGTTCACGATACATACGTGGTTCACGGGAATTATGGCGGTCATAGGTTTGGCTGCTGGCGTGTGGCTAGGGCTGTACTGTTGGCCGATGCTATACGATGAGCACGGCAAGATTCGTGACCTGTCGTGGCGACATCGGCGCAAGGCAACACCTGAATAGCAGATGAGATGTAAAGTAGGTCCTGGGCATTGGTCCGGGGCCTATTGATTATGAACTAGTATTTCAAGTCGATCCGTATTCGCCAATTGACTTTTCCGGCTTTTCGGGTAAGGTAGGGGCGTATGTTCATCAAGAAAATAGGCATAGACCTGGGTACTACGTATTCGCTGGTGCACGTGCCGGGACGGGGCATCGTCATAAATGAGCCGTCGGTCGTGGCTGTGGCCGCATCTGACAGGAGCGTGCTGGCGGTCGGGGAAGAGGCCAAGGAGATGATAGGCCGGACGCCGGATACCATCGTGGCCTTGCGGCCGTTGAAGGACGGAGTCATTGCCGACTACCGTACGACCGAGGCCATGCTAAGGTACTTCATTAATAAGGCCCTCGGGGGCATTAGGTTCTTCAAGCCTGAGGTTATGATAGCGGTGCCTGCCGGCATCACCTCCACCGAGCGCCGCGCCGTGATAGACGCGACCATGGCGGCAGGGGCCAAGGCTGCCTATATCATCAAAGAGCCCATTGCGGCCGCCATTGGCGCAAACATACCCATCGGTAGCGCTTCCGGGCATATGATAGTGGATATGGGCGGCGGCACGAGCGAGGTGGCGGTCATTTCCTTGGGCGGCATCGTGGCTAACACATCCGTGCGGGTTGGCGGCAACAAGCTGGACGCGGCCATTGCCGACCATATCCGCAAGAAGTACGGCCTGGCCATAGGCGAGCAGACGGCCGAGGAAGTGAAGATAAAGATAGGTTCAGCCATGTACTTGGAAGATAAATTGGCCATGGACGTGCGCGGCCGGGACCTGGTGTCGGGTCTGCCCAAGACCATTACCATAACGTCAGATGACGTGACTGACGCCATTCAGAGCGAGTTGGACGCTATAATCCATGCAGTGAAATCGGTGCTACAGGTGACGCCGCCGGAGCTTTCGGCTGACGTCATAGACAAGGGCATGGTGCTGTCGGGCGGCACTTCGCTTCTCCGGAATATAGACAAGCTATTTACTCAAGCCACCGGCGTAACGGCATACGTGGCGGATGACGCTCTCCTGTGCGTGGCGCGCGGTACGGGTGTGGCGCTGGATAATTTGGAATCGTACAAGCGGAGCATTCTCTCGGCACGTTAGTTTGTAGGCATGCCGTACGCGTGGGCTTTTTTACTCCTAGTACCCCTTGCCGCCATTGCTTGGCGCAGGCGCGAGTGGGCTGTGCTGGCTCTTTTGGTCGGACTGCAGGCGTACGGAATCCGCGCTCAAATTTTGGGCATGCCGACCACCTTGCTGGAGTTCGGCATTTACGTGGTGGCCATAGTCAGCGTGTGGCAAGGCGACTGGCGCGGCGTGCGGCCGCGAACGCTTATTGAGCGGTACGGCTGGTGGCTTGCGCCGCCTTTGCTGTGGCTGGGCGCGGCCGTCATAGGTACGATAGTGGCGCCGGACGTGCGCACCGCCGCTGGCATTTTGAAGGGGTGGATGTTTGATCCTTTGGTGCTGGGGCTTATGGTGTTGCGGTGTGCAGAGCGCGCCGCGGACGGCGAGCGCTGGTGGCGTAACGTTACAGCCGCTCTGCTTGCGGGGGCGGTGCTTACGACCCTGCACGGGTTCTGGCAGACTGCCTCGCAAGAGCTGGCGCGCCTGCAGAGCGGATGGGATTCGCCCAACGTGCTGGCCATGTACTTGGTCCCGCCTCTGGTCATGACATTGGCGCAGTTTTTGCAGCCCGCATTTCGAAGCGGTGAGCGCCGCAGGATTTGGGCATGGGGACTAGGCGCGCTGGTCGTGACGGCCGGCGTGGTGCGGACAGGTTCATACGGCGCCTGGCTGGCGTTGTTCGCGGCTTTGGCCGTAGCCGTACTGTGGCAATGGAAGGGGGCGACCGTACATTGGCGCAGAGCGGTTGGCGCCGGGCTGGTGCTTGTGGGGTTGATCGGTCCGTGGGCCGTGGTGCGCTACGGCGCATGGCCGACGGGAAGCCATCGTAACGAGACTTACGGCATAACCTCCGGCGACGTCAGGTTCGTGCTGTGGAGCAAAGCGGTTTCGGAAATAGCCCGCAGGCCTATCTTCGGACAAGGCCTGGGACAATGGCAAGGCGAGTTTGTGTGCTGGGCCAGGTCAGAAGGCCTGCTTTCTATACGCAATCCTGGCCTGGCCATAGAGCTTACTCATGCCAGCCTGTTCCCGCACCAATTGTGGCTGACCACATGGTTGAGCCTGGGCCTGTTGGGGGTTCTTGCCCTTGCCGGCGCCGTTGTGCTGGTTTTTTCCATAGCCGGCTCAGCCGCGGCCGTGCCGGCGGCCGCACTTACCGCTATACTGGTACATGGTATGGTCGATACGCCCGCATTCAAGAACGATTTGGCAGTGCTCCTGTGGGCGGCGTTCGCGTTTGCGATGTGGCTTGGGCGCGACAGCCGTAAATCTGAGGTTTATGAAGAGTAGAAGCATGGAGAAGCCGGTCGGTCATGAACGGGCAGTGCAGCTGCTTGAACGCACGGGGAACCTAGGAAATCATGCGTACCTTTTGGTGGGCCCTGAGCACATCGGCAAAGCTACTTTGGTGAAGTGGCTGGCGGCCAAGCTGCAGTGCCAAAATCCGGAGGCGCCCTGCGGAACCTGCGCCGATTGCAGGCAGGTGCAGGAGGGCGTACACCAGGACGTGTGGTGGGTGGAACGCCGCGAGGAGTCGCAGGACATAACTATTGCCCAGGTGCGTGAGCTTCAGCAATTTGTCAGCCTGGCGTCGCTTTCCGGCAGTACGCGGGTTGTAGTGGTGGACGGAGCGGAACACCTGAATCAAGAGAGCGGCAATGCGCTCCTTAAGGTGCTGGAGGAGCCGCCCGAGCGTACCTTGTTCTTCCTGGTTACGCACGAGCCGCGAGCCGTACTGCCTACCATTCGTTCCCGTTGTTTCGTGCTCTATCTGTCTCCTACCACCGAAACAGTTCTGTCGGAGTGGCTCAAGGAGGAGGGCGTCGCCAAGGGGCGGGTCAGGGAATTGTCCCGCTTCGCCGCCGGCAGGCCCGGCCTGGCCAAGCGATTACTGCAGGATGAAGACGAGCTGAAGGCCAGGTACGAGGCGGCGCAGGTCTTCGCTGAGCTTGTGAACGGGGGTGCCTGGCAAACTGCTCAGGCGTATTTGACCGGAACGGTGAAGGGCGACGAGCCGTCCGCCGAACGGGAACGGGCCTGGTGGCTGACCGGGGTATGGCTAGAATCCAGCCGGGATCTGTTGCTTTGCGTGCTCAATCAGCAGTCGTTCATTCGCTTTGAAGCCATGCAGGAGCGTTTGAATCGCCTGGCCGGGCGCGTATCGCTTGAAACGGCATACCGGCTCACTGAGCTCGTACGCCAGGCCAGGGAGAAGCTTGCACGGAACGGCCACGTCCGCCTGACAATGGAGTGGCTTGCCTATTCCATAGTTCACACTTCATCATAGAGTCATATGGAACACACCTTACATCGCCGTCAGTTGTTAGTCGTACTGCCGCTTTTAGCCGTTACGCTCATGGGCCAGGGTTGCGCCATACGCGTGAAACGCGGCCCTTCCGACGGCGGCGTGTACCGTTCCGCTGACGGCGGAAGCACCTGGGAGCAGAAGGTGTTCGTGGGCGTATCCAAAAAGACCACCATAACCATCAGTAATCTTGATGTGGCCAGGCTGGCCGTATCGCCCGCGGATGCCAGGTTGGTGCTGGCCGTAGCCGGAGCGGGCGGCGTGTACGCTACCGGCAACGAGGGCGACAGCTGGCAACAGGTATTCAAACAGTCGGTCCAGGCAGTGGCGTTCCATCCCCAAGAGAGGGACACATGGTACGTTGCGTCCACGAACCGGGTTTACCGTACGGACGATGCGGGCGGGTCATGGCGGGAGCTGTACCTTGAAACCACGCCTGAGGCCGCCATAAGCGATATAGCAGTTGACCAGACCAAGCCCGAGACCATCTACGCAGTCACGACCAAGGGCGTGTTCCTTATGAGCGACGACGAAGGCCTGACCTGGCAGAAACGGTACGCCTTTCCCTCTGGAATCGTGAAGGCATTCATCAATCCGCGGGATACCCGCATACTGTACGCTGCCGCGGCCACGGGCGCGCTGTGGCGTTCGGCGGATAAGGGAGAAACCTGGGCCGATTTGTCCGAACGCATTCGCGACACCGCAGAGGTGAAACGTTTCGGAGGGTACCAGGCCATGCAGTTCATACCCGGCAGACCCGACGCGTTGTTGTACGCCACGAGCTACGCGCTGTTCCGAAGCTTCAACAGCGGCGCCGATTGGGAGGTGGTGCCGCTCGTAACGCCGCCTGGTGCCGTTACCATCACCGGACTAGCTTGCGACCCGGCGAGCGAACAGAACGTATGGTACGCGGCTGGGGCGGCGCTGTATCGAACCAAGGATGCGGGACTTTCCTGGGAAACACTGCGCCTGCCTTCAACCCGTTCAGCTACGGCCTTGACCGCGCATCCCACCGACAGTAGCATAATGTATCTGGGCTTTACCCGTACCAAGAAGTAATCCGTATGAGCCAAATGTTGACCGATAGCGCCGCCAAATTCGCCAAGGTCGTCGAGCATCTCGAGGCCGAACTCGCCGGCATACGCTCCGGCCGCGCCACGCCAGCCTTGGTTGAGCACGTGAAAGTTGAAGCGTACGGCACTTTGACGCCTCTCATAGAGCTGGCGTCCATAACCGCCCCGGAGCCCAGGCTCATTGTAGTGAGCCCGTGGGACAAGTCCATTGTTAAGGATGCGGAAAAGGCCCTGCAGGCCGCTAACCTGGGCGTGAATCCTTCGGTCGACGGCGTCGTCATCCGCTTGAATTTTCCGTCCCTGACCGAGGAGCGCCGCAAGGAACTGGTGAAGATGGTGCAGCACAAGCTGGAAGAAGCCAGAGTCAGCGTGAGGGGCGTGCGCGAGGACATTCTGAAGGAATTGAAAGCGCAGAAGGCCGACGGGAGCCTGAGTGAAGACGCGTTCTTCGCTTCGCAGAAAGAGCTCCAGACCCTGGTCGACAAGCAGAACGACACCATCAAGCAGATGGGTGAGCAAAAAGAACAGGAGATAATGACCATATAGGATTGCCTGCATGCTGACGACCGTTCTAGTATTCGTAGGCATATTGCTCGTACTCGTGCTGGCGCACGAACTCGGTCACTTTTGGGCCGCCCGCCGCTTAGGCGTGCAGGTGCAGGAATTCGCCTTTGGGTTTCCGCCGCGCGCCGCCAGTCTCAAAGGCAAGAGCGGCACGTTGTTCTCTTTCAACTGGCTCCCTTTAGGTGGTTACGTGAAACTGAAAGGGGAGGACGGGGAGCACCGGGGCGACCCGGACAGCTTTGCTTCTCAAAAGGCATGGAGGCGCGCGATAGTTTTAATAGCCGGAGTCGGCATGAACATCGTGGCGGCCTGGCTTTTGCTCAGCATAGGGCTGGCTATTGGCGTGCCGGCGGCGATAGATGACGCTTCCCAGGCTTCAGGCGTGGCCGTGCAGGTGGTGGATGTGGTGCCGGGAAGCCCGGCCGAGCGCGCCGGCATAGCCATAGGCGACACTATTGTCTCGCTGAATCAAGAAGCGGTGATTGGCGTCACGTACATACAGGAGTACGTCGGGGTACGAGCCGGCGAGGAGGTTGCGGTAGGCCTTAAACGCGGCGACGAAACGCGCGACGTCACCGTGAAGCCGGAAGGACTGAGCGAGACCGGAGGGCGCGCGGCCATGGGCGTGAGCTTGGTGCAGGTGGGGCTTGTGCGCTACCCGTGGTATGAGGCGGCCTGGCGCGGTGCGGAAGCGACCTACTATCTTACAAGTGAAATTCTCTCCGCTTTCGGACAATTGTTCAAAAGCTTGTTTGTGGAGCGGCACGTGCCTTCGGACGTTTCCGGACCAATCGGCATCGCGGTGCTCACGGGTCAGGTGGTGGACCTGGGGTGGACGTACGTGCTTCAGTTCGCAGCGCTCCTGTCCATCAACCTTGCGATTCTGAACATTCTCCCGTTCCCGGCGCTGGACGGCGGCAGGCTTTTGTTCGTAGGCATAGAAAAGCTCAGGGGCAAGCCTAACGACGAAAAAGTGGAAGCCGTGGTGCACAACGTGGGCTTTGTTATCCTCATGGTGCTGGTGGTGCTCATAACCTACCGCGACGTGATGCGTTTTGGCGGTGTTTTTTGGCAAACACTCGGACGCTTCTTCGGGGCCTAAGCTTAGCCTTTGTTTCATTGACTTTCCACCACGGACGTGGTGGAATTTCGTTATGAAATCAAGCGCAGGAGCATTGCATTCGGAAATCGGGAAAAACTTCTGGTACTACCAAGCGGCGGCCGTCGTTGCCCTTACAGGCACATACCCGATGGTTGCCTGTTTGAATCTTACCGCCCGCGGTAAGCGGGTACCGGTCAAGTACCGGATAATCGGTTACATGGAAAAGTCCTTTGTCCGCTGGTGGTTTTTGAAATCGGCCATGGCGGCAGTGGCTGACTTCTACACGCAACACGAAGTACGGTCTCCAGGTTGGACGAGAAGTTTGTACCAAAGCTGGCGTAAGCTCGCCTCGGTTTTTTATACGGTATGGGACAGGCAAGTGACGATGGATATTGCCTCATTGAGTAATAGAGAACTGTTGAGGCAGCTATCTTCTTTCGAGAAAATATACTATAAAGTGTGGCAGGAATCCATATTTTTAGACGCCTTTGATTGCGAAGGCGAAAGGATTCTCCGGGCCGAGTTGGAAAAGTTCCCAAGAAGCCTCACCGACGCGGAGCTCCATACACTAACATCGCCCGATATCATTTCCAGCTTGCAGGAGGAGCGTTTCGGCCTTTTGTCGCTGGCGCAGGCGGTGCACAGGAGTCCGTCCGCGCTTCAAGCCGTGCGAAGGGGGAAGTCCGCCGCCTGGGCATCCGCCCATCCGTCCCAGTACCGCAGGCTCTTGCGTCACGCCGAAAAGTATTTTTGGATACACGGCGACTACGTACGCGTGCCTAAGTTGGGCGTGGATTACTTTTTCCAAGCACTGCGGGAGCTCGTTACCAGGCCGGACGCAATAAGCCGGGAGGCATCTGAGCAAAGACGGATGAAAAAGCTTTCCAGCGAGCAGTTGCGAATCGCCGTCAGGCACGGCATGTCGCACCGATTGAGAAACGTATTCTCATTTATGCGGCTCCTGGCGGCCTGGCGCGACCTCAGGAAGAAGTACAATATAATTGCCAACTATTTGCTGTTGGAGAGGTATGTGCCTGAATTTGTCCGCCGGACAGGCCTGCCCAGGGAGTGCGTACTGCAGCTCTATCACAAGGAATTCGCTTCTGCGCTCGCACATCCTGCGCGTTTCAGGAGCGTATTGCGCAAGCGTGTACGCGGTAGGTTCGTCGTATTCCGGCCTCATGCGCAATTCGACGAATATTTCGGCTCAGGCGGGGCGAGACTGTTGCATGCAGTGGAGAAGCGCATGGCGGGCCTGCACAAGGAGATAAAAGGTTTTCCAGCTTACATAGGAATAGTACGGGGGCGAGCGAGAATCGTGCGAACTTCGGAGGACTTCCATAAGATGCAAAAAGGGGATATTTTGGTCGCTCCCAATACCAGGCCAGAGTACGTGCCGATTATGAAAAAGGCCGCAGGCATCGTGACGGATGAAGGCGGCATTACGTCCCATTCAGCTATCATCGCGCGGGAGTTGCACACGCCTTGCATTGTCGGATGCCAGGTAGCGACCAGCGTCCTAAAAGACGGCGCGCTGATCGAGGTTAATGCTACTAAGGGCACAGTTAAAAAGTTGTAACTATGACGACAGCCAAACAACGCAGCTATCAAACGCCTGGGTTCGTGAAGGCTTGGGCCGGCAAGAAACAGTGGTACCATCAGCGTTTTGACGGGTCTCCCATGTACCTGTTCGCAGTCGGGGATGCCGAGGTTGAACCGGAAAGGCGCAAGCCCAAAGGAACTGAGGCGCGCGGGGGAAGGGTAAGCTTTTTCAGTCCCGACGGCAAAGGGGACTGGTATTTGGATATGGACGACATACGGCGCGGTTCCGCCGTCCTCATCCGTTTGGCCAAGCGCGATACGAACACAAGCGGCAAGCTCATGCGTGCCTGGGCCAAGGACGAGCGGAATTTTGAAAAATTCTTCCGTGATTTCGAATCGGCGAGCGTCAGGGGCCTAACCGACAAGGAACTCGTCCAGCTTTTCCGGAAGTACTATCGGCTGTTCCATCTGCGTTTTACGTCCTCCGCCATCATCGACCATTTTGCCCTGGGTACGGACGAGCACATTGCGGCCATGTTGCGCCGGGAGCTTGGTACGCTCGGCAAGGAGTCGGACTTCACATCGGCGTTCAGCATAGCTACAGCGCCCACGCGCCAGTCGTTCGTGAACGAGGCGGAAATGCAGTTGTTG
>CAZMHN010000008.1:32543-36048 GCA_964566145.1 uncultured Gammaproteobacteria bacterium | reverse complement strand
GCCATCATAAAGGCTAGAACAGTGCCGATGGGTATGCCCTTATCTACGAGCACTTGGGCGATAGGCAGTATTCCTGCTGCGTTGGCATAAAGCGGTACGGCCACGATTACAGCTACAGGTACGGCTATGAGGCTGTTGACACTAAGGTAGGTCTCAAAAAAACCCACTGGTACAAAGCCGTGGATAAGAGCACCTATACCAACCCCTATGATGACATACAGGCTAACGCTTTTTATGATGCCTAGTGTTTCATTGGTTGCGGTTTTGAGTTTTGCAGCAAAGCCACCGTTGACCTGAAGCGTTGGATCATCACCTACTTGTCCAGTAGACTGCAACACCCAGGGTGATAGGTACTTTTCGAGTGACATCTTGCCAAGGATGTAGCCAGCAACCATGGCCACAACTATGCCGCTTATTACGTACACGAGTGTTGTTTTGAGGCCAAACACTCCAATGAGCATAGCAATGACCACCGAATCAACCAGCGGGGAGCTTATGAGGAACGTTAGGGTAACTCCCATGGGGATACCGCCCCGCACAAACCCTATAAACAGTGGCACTGAAGAGCACGAACAGAATGGGGTGACTGTTCCGAACAGTGCAGCCACTAGGTAGTCGGCCCCATGTAGTTTTTTAGTCGTCAGGTACGTTCGTACCTTTTCTACAGGGAAGTATGCGTTCACCAGACCCATCAGCAGGGCGATGACGAACAGGAGAACGAATATCTTTAGCGTGTCGTAAATAAAGAAACTGACGCTCCCGCCTAGATTACTCGTTGCATCTATGGAAAAAATGCTATAGGTGACCCAGTTAGAAAATAACTGTATGGGGTAGAAGACATCCATACTATACAACTTGCCTCACAAGCTCTTTTATTTTATCCACGCTAGGCAGTTCACCTACCAATACGGCCTTTCCGTTCACCGTCAAAATGGGGCTGCGCATAAAGCCCATAGCGATTATCTTCTCTACATCGGTTACGTAATCGATAGTAGCCTCCAAGCCAAGACCTTTGATGGCCTCCTGGGTGCGTTCGAGTAGTTTTTTGCACGTCGGGCAACCAGTACCCATTACTTGAATCTTCATAACGCAAGTATATCAAAAATCACCCTCGTCAGGCGGTTGAAAGCATCTGGTAGCCCCACCGGGAATCTGTCCTGGGCAGCGCCGAACGCTGCGCTTGCTCGCGTTCGGCGGACGTTCGGCTACGCCTCACTCCTGCCCTTCGATTCCCGCTGATACTGCGTATCAAGCAAACCGTCCCACTCATAAAGAGTGAGACGCTTTGCTTGGTAGCCCCACCGGGAATCGAACCCGGATTCCCACATTGAAAGCGTGGTGTCCTAACCATTAGACGATGGGGCCCTATAGCCAGCACAGTGTAGGCGAAGCGGGCCAGCCCGTCAATAATTGGCCCGTGGAATAAGGCCCTGGTATACTTACTGTCGTTATGCCGATTGGTATCTTCCACACAGACCAGGCGCCCGGCGGCCAAGGTCCCGTCCCCGTCCTCGGAGAGCGTACCGTAGAGTGGTACGACAGCGGCTATGAAGGCCAGCTGGCCGTGGACGTGTACCAGACCGAGGAGTCTATCATAGTCCGTTCCACCATCGCCGGGGTGAAGCCGGAGGATTTGGAAATAACCTTGAACAATGACGTGGTGACCATCCGCGGGCAGAGGAGCCAGGACCAGGAAGTGCCGAAGGAGTCGTACCTGTACCAGGAGTGCTACTGGGGAGGTTTCTCGCGTTCCATAGTCCTGCCGGTCGAAGTGCGCGCGGACGACGTGCAGGCCAGCCTGAAGAACGGAGTGCTGACCGTGGTGCTCCCGAAAAGCCGCAAACAGCCTTCCGAGGTCGAGGTGAAAGTGACCCCGGTAGAGATTGACGAGTAACGCCTATGGCAAAGTACGTTCTAACCGCTACCGTGGATAGGTTCGAAGGCAGTGATGCCGTGGTCCGGTTCGATGACGGCCAGGAGCTTGTGGTGAGTTCCGAAGCACTGCCGGAAGGCACGGGCGAGGGCACCAGGCTCACTCTGAGCTTTATGGGCGACGCGGCGGACGAAGCCGGCCGCACGGAGCGGGCGCGGGACGTGCTGAACGAGATACTTCAAGGACAATAGACATGCCGGCAGGTAAGCGTACTACCAAGGCGAAGCAGGCCGTGGCCCAGGTTGTTGCCCAGGCGGCACATGGTGCCGCGTTGGGCGTGGCACTGGGGCCGTCGGACACGCGCCGTGCGGCCTTACGCCGCACCGTTACAATTTTGGCGGCGGGCTTCGTTATCGTGTGCGTGGTAGGCGGCGGCCTGTCGGCGTACCATGTGGCCTATGCAGGCAAGGTATTCCCCGGAGTCGTGATGGACGGCATTGAACTTGCGGGACTGACCCAGGACCAGGCCGCCCAGGTTTTGCGCGAAGCCTGGGACGCTTACAACAAGCAGGGCATACCTTTGAAGGTGAATGAAACGGAAGTGGCGCTCACTGGCCTGGTGTCATCGACCACGGATCCGGACCTTACCTACGAGCTTATACAGTTCTCGCCTGACGAAGCGGCGGAATCGGCGTACGTCATCGGCCGGCGGGGAAACTGGCTGTGGCGTTTAGCAGAGCCAGTGGCCGCCGCAGTCGGGGCGACCGGGCTGGCGCCAGCCGTGTCCGTGGATGTGGAGCGTGTTACGCAGTATTTGCGCGATACCGTGCCTGGGGTGGAATATGAGCCGGTGCCGGCTCAGCTTACACTAGACCTGGCCGGGAACGTGCAAGTAGTGCCGGAGAGGTCCGGGGTCGTAATTGAGGCCAGCCGCCTAGTACAGGACATTCAGGCGCGCGCGTCATCTTTGAGCCGTGAACCCGTAGAGGTGGCGCTTCAGCACGTTACTCCGACCCTGACGGAACAGAAGCTGGCCGCGGCACTGCCGGAAGCCAGGCGCCTTATGGCGCAGGACACCACCGTGACTTTGCGGTTTGAAGACCGCACTTGGACTATAGAGCCGGAAACGTGGCGGCCGTGGCTGGGTGCGCGCGAGGAGAATGGCAATGTGGTGTTTGGTTTCACGAACCCCGCCGCCCAGGAGTTCTTTTCTGGTATAGCCAAGGAAGTGAACCAGCCGGCATACGACGCCAAGTTCGAGGTTCAGAACGGCCGCGTAGTGGCGTTCCAGTCGTCCCAGCCGGGTCGCCAAGTGGATGTGATCGCCATGGTTGCAGGCGCCGAAGCGGCCATGCGGGATAGTTCGGCCGAACCGGTCGGTCTCATAGTGGCGGTGACCGAACCCGGCGTGACAACGGCTGAGACCAACGACATGGGCATTGCCGAACTCATCGGGGTAGGTACTTCGAACTTCAAAGGAAGTCCGGCCAACCGCCGGCACAACATAAAAATCGGCGCCGCCAGCCTGAACGGGCTTATAGTGAAACCGGACGAAACGTTTTCTCTGCTGGCCGCCTTGGGCGAGATAGATGCCACGACAGGCTATTTGCCCGAGCTAGTTATAAAAGGCAA
>CAZMHN010000008.1:0-32443 GCA_964566145.1 uncultured Gammaproteobacteria bacterium | reverse complement strand
GTGCTTAGATTTGAGTTCTGGGGCACCAAGGACGGCAGGCAGGTTACGCAGACCAAGCCCAGGATATACAACATTACCGCTCCGCCGGAAACTAAGCTGGTGGAAACCGAGGATCTGGAACCGGGCGTGAAAAAGTGCACGGAAAAGCCGCACAACGGCGCCGATACGGAGTTCACTTACACAGTGGCGTACCCGGACGGACGGACGGAGCAGGAAGTGTTCAAGAGTCACTACGTACCATGGCAGGAGGTGTGCCTCATCGGCGTGCCCAAGGGAACATTGACGCCGCCGGAAGGGGAAGCGCCCGCTAATGCTGAAGGTTCGTCCGGCACCGGGGCAGAGCCAGCGCCAGTGGCCCCGGAGCCGGCCGTACCCGCTGTTCCATAAAGGAAAGAGCCGCCAACATGAGTTTACGTTAGCGGCTCGGATGTTTGTTCCCTCAGAGCACGATGCGTCTTTGGGCGGAGGGTTGGAGATGCCTGTGCCAATGGGTTTGAACGTATCCGCTTTCCTGGCTGACAAATGTCAGCGTCGGATGTTTGTCGGGCATGAGAGGTTCCTGGTCCAAACGTAGAACTGCCGGTTCCCCAAGGCCGAAGTGAGTGCCGAAGCACATGAGGTCATGGTCACGCACCAAGCCCGGGCATTCGTGCGCCAGGGCAATGAGACCTTCTGCGGTCAAGTGCACCCGATGATTGGCCGCAATGGCGGCTTCGGCCTCGCGCGGCGCTTGCCCGTGGCTTCCGGCATCTACGCCGAGGTAAATATATGGCCGGCGCGGAATGAAAGCTTGGTCAGCAGGCGAGAATTTACCCCTGACCGCGACTGTGCCTGGCTGGCTCCCGTAGCACAGAAAACTCATCTGGCGGACATATGTCACCATGTAGGGCGGCACGGCGATGAGCAATTCCGCTTCATTGGGCGTCAGTACGAGGGTGGGGGCGCCCGCTAAGACTTGCCGCAGGTTGTCCCAATGGGCGTTCAAAGATGATGAGGCAGGCAGTTTCAACAGCGCCGCTAGTTTGGCCAACTGCCGGTTGAAGATTTCAACCAGCTCTTGTCCGGCTAGGGATTTGAGATGTACTGGTAGTGATGTGGCAGCGAGAGTGGTCATGTACTCCTCCTTCATGCGGCTTCTTGTTGTTTGTTCTCTACGCCGGTGATTTCGAATGTGGCTGTGGTGTTGCAGCTGCCCGGTTTGGTCTTTCCAGTGACACAAAAGCCCGGGAACAGCGCTTCCATGAGCGAGCCGCGTTCGAATATGCCGGAAACGTCGCTGTTGCTGAACGGCCAGGCCAGGGTGCGGTAGATGGTTTTGCGCAGTGCATTCCGCAGTTCATAATCAAGGCTTTCGTCCGGTTCAATCCTGAACCACAGCCCGTGGTTTCCACGATACATGCAGACGTGAACTTGGCCAGAACCGTAGTACGAAACCACTACTGCGTCGCCAGGCTGTACCCTGGTTTCTTGCATGGGTTGATTGCTCCTATCGAGCATAAGCCCGGCCACCTCTGCCCGCAGTTCCATGGGCAAGGAGAAGCGTGTCATGGTGTTTTCCTTATGATTGTGAAAGTGATTTGTTCTGTTTTTGGTACGGATTATCCTACCCGTGTTGCGTGGCAACAGTCAAATGGCCGCATCGATGTTATCCACTTCCCAGGTGCGGTTCGAAGGGCCTAATATACAAGACGCCCCGAGAGGGGGTGGCAAGAGAGTTCGACTAGGGGATTCTCAGGTATCAGCCGAGAAAAGCCTAGCGCAAATTCCCTGTGCTTGTCGTGCCACCTCCTTTCGGAGCACCTTTTGAAGCTTGCGAACCCCTTTGGACATTGTGCATAAAAAGCCCGTAAAACCCGGGCTTTTTATGTTTGTGTTAGGGGCACCGTTCCATTACGTTTCAGTACGAAACATTGCAGGTTAGCACAGGCAGGCAATCTTGTCAAGGCTTCGTGGCGCGTGGTACGGTAGGGTCGCTTATGCCTAAGAAGGAAATAAGGACCACGGGCTCTACTGAGCAGGCCGAGGATAAAGCTTTGGACCTGCAACTCAGGCCCAAGCAACTTTCGGAGTATGTGGGCCAGAGGCAGGTGAAGGAAACCCTGAACATTTTCCTGGCGGCGGCCAAGAAGCGCCAGGAGCCCATTGAGCACGTACTTTTGTACGGACCGCCTGGTTTGGGCAAAACCACACTGGCGCACATCATCGCGCACGAGGTGGGCACGAACATACGCGTGACGAGCGGTCCGGCCATCGAGCGCGCCGGCGACCTGGCGGCCATTCTGACGAACCTGGAGCCCGGGGACATTTTGTTCATCGACGAAATACACCGCCTGAACAAGCTGGTAGAGGAGGTTCTGTACCCGGCTATGGAGGATTTCGCTTTGGACCTTGTCATCGGCAAGGGCCCTTCGGCCAGGACGTTGCGCCTGGACCTGCCCAGATTCACTCTCATTGGCGCCACCACCAGGTATCACCTGCTGTCAGGACCGTTGCGGAACAGGTTCGGCGCCACGTTCCGACTGAACTTTTACGAGCCTTCGGAAATAGAGGAAATCGTGAAGCGGTCGGCCAGGCTGCTCTCCTTTCCGGTCGAGCCCGAGGCCTGTTCCGCCATTGCCACGCGCTCCCGCGCCACGCCCAGGGTGGCGAACAGGCTTTTGAAGCGCGTGCGCGATTACGCACAGGTGAAAGGCTCGGGCACGGCCACGGACGAGCTTGCGAATGCCGCCCTGGACCAGCTTATGGTGGACCCTCTGGGTCTGGACGAGCTGGACCGTTTGATACTAAGGACCATAATAGAGAAGTTCAAGGGCGGGCCGGTGGGCGTTTCCTCCATTGCCGCCGCTTTGCAGGAAGAGGCCGCCACCATTGAGGAAATTTACGAGCCGTTCCTGATGCAATTGGGGCTTTTGGCCCGCACGCCCCGCGGCCGCGTGGTCACGGACCTGGCCTACAGTCATCTGGGGCTCAAGGCTCCGGCCGACGCCCAGCATAAATTGGTATAGCCATGATCGAAATACCCTACATAGCTTTCGCCGGCATTTACCTTCTCGGGGTTCTGGTCGTGCTCGTTTTCGCTTTCTTCAACTTGTACCACCTGGTACGGTTCGGCTTTCGCACCACCGTGAACGTCACCATGACCTTCGTGCTCATCGCCGGCACGGCCTTCATCCTGTTCGCCTCCTACCGTTCGCTCCAAGCGGTGGATTGGTCGCGCGCCCTGGAGATAGAATTGCCCCTGGAAGAGATTAGCCCGTTCTGGAACCTATGATGGCCGACCGACTGCTTTCGTCACCCCTGCCCGGAGAGCACATTGTGTTCTACCTGAGGCGGCATTGGTTCACGTTCCTGCTGGTGTCGCTGTGGTATGTCATGCTTCTGGTGGTCCCGGCGCTCCTGGCCGTGGCTATATCGAACTGGTACTCGGAGCTGTATGACAAGCTTTACAACGGCGCCCTGATTGAGGCCATCGTCAGGCTCACTGTCAGCCTGTACTACCTTGGGGTGTGGGTGTTCTTCTGGAACTCGTGGGTGGATTACTACCTCGACGTGTGGCTGGTTACGAACGAGCGTGTGCTCTCGCTGGAGCAGAAGGGGCTTTTCAACCGCCATGTGGCCGAGCTTAGGCTGTCCCGGGTGCAGGACGTTTCCAGCCACGTGAAGGGGTTCTTTGCGACCATACTCCACTTCGGGGACGTGAAGGTGCAGACGGCCGGGGAAGAGCCGAATTTCGTACTGAAAGAGATAGGCCGGCCGTATGAAGTAGCCGAGAAGATACTGCGCCTGGTGGACACTTGGAAGCATGAGCATCCGCACGAGACCCCTTGACACAAATCGCGGTTTTTGCTAGTATGCCGCGAAGCAATTCCCTCCGGAAACGGAGGGTTTTTGTATGGCTTCAAGCCTATTTACCTTATGTCACACATCTTGACCATTCGCATAAGCAAGGAGCTCCGCTTGGCCGCGGCCGCCGCAGGCCTTTTGCTGGCCTTCCCCTGGGTGTTTCCTTCGGCCCCTGCCTTGGCGCAGGCTTTGCCGGCCCGGGCTCCGCAGGCCCCCGCGCCGCTTACGGACGAGCAGGGCCAGTTGCGCAGTTTCCCCGCTTCCTCCGAACGCGAAGCCAGGTACGTGGTGCGCGTGCCGGTAACGGCCTACTCGTCCACGCCTGACCAGACCGATGATACGCCCTTCATCACCGCCTCCGGTTCCCATGTCCGCTGGGGCATTGTGGCGGCCAACTTCCTGCCTATCGGCACGCGGGTCAGGCTGCCTGACCATTTCGGCGACCAGGTATTCGTGGTGGAGGACAGGATGAACGCGCGCTACGATAAGCGCATGGATATTTGGATGGAAACCAGGGATGAAGCCCGTTCCTGGGGCATACGCCACGTGACTATCGAGGTGCTGTAACAGGTAAGTAATTAGTTACGTAACCGGTTACATAACAGCAAACCGCCCCGTCGTACGACGGGGCGGTTTTTGTGTTTGACAATGCGCTAAGTCCGGCGTAAGGTACGGCCAATCTGCGTGAGAACGCAGGTAAAACAAATCCTGCTAAGAAGCATGGCATTGATAATATTTGGTGAGGAGGAAAAGTATGAGGACGCGCTCGTTCTATTGCAGGCATTGCGGCGCACTGCGTACCTGCAAAATTTTGCATGAGTACTACCACCAGCTGACCATCAAAGTGACAGCCAGGTGCACAGTTTGCCGGCATACGTTTGACGGCTTAATCAAAAAGCCGTCCGTCACGCGCCTCAATGGCAACTCTCACATAAAGAACAAAGCCGTTCACCGGTGATTCGGTGGGCGGTTTTTACTTGAACTGATAGTATATTTCTGGTAGTGTCATTCATGCTCATGGCCACGTAGCCAAGTGGTAAGGCAGGGGTCTGCAAAACCCCTATGCGGCGGTTCGATTCCGCCCGTGGCCTCCAGGTAATAGACAAACCCCGCTTCCGTTTTCGGGAGCGGGGTTTTGGCGGCAGGGCCGTTCTTTCAGGCAGGCTGGTTCAGTATCCAGGTTGGCGGGTTGAGCGCCCTGTGCTCGATGAGCTTTTCGGCGATTGCCAGTTGTGAGCCCGTGAGGCCCTTTTTGCGTAGACGCCGGAACCGCCTTTGCATAAAGCCTGCGAGCCACACTTGGAAATCACCGAGCGTGGGCGGTTTAATGCCGCGTAGCTCCATTTGTCGGAATTCGGCTTTCACGTGCCTGGCGGTAGTGCTTTGGAACAGTTTTTCAACCAGCGTTTCGATGGGTGTGCTCATGTAACCTCCCTGATTGATGGTTTTGTTTTTAGTCGAAGTAATGTCGAATAATAGTCTTGAATCGGCCTTTCGTCAAGCCTGGGGTTGGGATGGTAGAATGGCGTTATGCCCAAAGCCGATAAGTTCGTCGTTTTTGACGGGAACGCCCTGTTGCACAGGGCGTACCACGCTCTGCCGCCCCTGACCACTTCCAAGGGGGTGTTGGTGAATGCGGCGTACGGATTCACCACTATTTTCCTGAAAGTCCTGAAAGAACTGAAGCCGGCGTACGTGGCCGTGACGTTCGACAGGAAAGAGCCTACGTTCAGGCATGAGGCCTATGAGGCTTACAAGGCTCAGCGCGAAAAAAAGCCGCAGGAGCTGTATGACCAGATAGCCATCATCAAGGACATTGTGGCCGCGTTCGGCGTGCCGGTGTTCGAGGCCAAGGGTTTCGAGGCCGACGACGTCATCGGTACCGTGACCAAGCTGGCGTCTAAGGATGAATTGGAGAGCGTTATCGTCACCGGCGACATGGACACGCTACAGCTCGTGGATGAGCGTACGAGCGTGTACACCCTTAGGAAGGGAATGGCCGACACAGTGACCTACAATGAAGCGGCGGTGTACGAGCGCTACGGCCTGAAGCCTGGGCAGTTGGTGGAGTACAGGGCTTTGAAGGGCGATCCTTCGGACAACATACCCGGCGTCAGGGGCATTGGCGAAAAGACAGCAGCCGAGCTCATAAAGAAGTTCGGGAGCGTGGCCGGGCTGTATGCCTCGTTGGCCAAACTCGACGCCAGAGCTAAAAAATTGCCCGAGCGCCTGCGCGAACTGCTCTTGGCTTCGCGCGCCGACGCCGAGCTGGCGCGCAGGCTTTCCGAAATAGTGCGCGACGTCCCGCTCGAGTTTTCCATAGAAGCTTGCCGATTGAGGGGGTTCGACCTGCCGAGGATAGCCGAGCTGTTCCACGAGCTTGAGTTCAAAACGCTTCTGGTCAGGTTGCCTGAACTTTCGCATAAGCTGAACCTATCTTTATCTTCCGGTCCGGAGAAAGCCGCCCGCGCCGCGAAGTCCAAGGCGCCCAAGGGCGAATACAAGCTGGCGGATACGCCTGACAAGCTGGACGCCCTGGTGCAGGAGCTGTCTCGCGCCAAGGAATTCGCCCTGGACACCGAGACCACCTCGCTCGACACCAGGACGGCCGACCTTATAGGTATATCGCTGTCGGTGCGGCCCAAGGAAGCGTACTTTGTGTCCGCTGGCGTACTGGCCGACACGCGCGCCGCAGGCAAGCTACGCGAGTTACTTGCCAGCGAAAAGGTAACCAAGGTGCTCCACAATGCCAAGTTCGACGCCCACGTGCTCCGTCACGCCAGCATAGACCTTGGCGGCGTTGCCTTTGACACGCTCCTGGCCGCGTATCTGCTTAAGGGCGGCGAGCGCGTACTGGACTTGAAGTCGCTCGTGTATCAGGAGCTGGGCGTGGAAATGACGCCCATAACCTCCCTCATCGGCGAGCGGGGCAAGGGCCAGAAATCCATGTCCGAGGTGGACGCGCAGGAACTTAAGGACTACGCCTGCGCCGATGCCGACTACACCCTGCGTCTGAAGGAAAAGTTCGCGCCGGAGCTTGCTAAAGAAGGAATGCTCGGTTTGTTTGAGGACGTGGAAGTGCCGCTGGTCACGGTGCTGACGGATATGGAGGAAGCCGGGGTGAAAATAGATACCAAGTATCTGAACGACCTTGCCAAAACAATGCGGCGTGACATAGCCGCCCTGGAGAAGGATATATATAAGCTAGCCGGTACGGAGTTCAACATAAGCTCGCCGAAACAGCTGAAAGAAGTACTGTTCGACAAGTTGAAGATATCCCCGGGAGGTTTGAGGCACACCAAGACCGGCGTATCCACGGCCGCTTCCGAACTTGAGAAGATGCGCGGGCTCCACCCTATCATCGATCACTTGTTCGACTACCGCGAACTGACGAAGCTGCTGTCCACCTACGTTGAGGCCTTGCCCGAACTGGTGGATAAGGGTTCTGGTCGTGTGCACTCGAGCTTTAACCAGACCGTGACCGCCACCGGCAGGCTTTCGTCGTCAGACCCGAACCTGCAGAACATTCCGATTCGCGGGGACTGGGGCGGGAAGATACGCCAAGCCTTCATAGCCGATGAGGGCAACGTGCTGGTTTCAGCCGATTATTCGCAGATAGACCTGCGCGTGGCCGCGCACCTGTCCGGCGACCCGCGGATGATAGAGGTGTTCAAGAAAGGGATGGACGTTCACGCGGCCACGGCCAGCTTCATTTTCGACGTGCCGCAGGCTAAGGTGACGCCGGACCAGAGGCGTACGGCCAAAGAAGTGAACTTCGGCATACTCTACGGCATGGGCGCGTTCGGACTGTCCGAGCGCACTGGGCTGTCGCGCGTTGAGGCCAGGGACTTCATCGACAGGTACTTCAAGAGTTTCTCCAGGCTGAAGGACTGGCTGGAGGAAGTGAAAGAGGAAGCCAGGAAGACCGGGGCCGTACGCACGCTCCTGGGGAGGAAACGCTACATACCCGAGATAAACTCCGGGGTTCAGCAAGTCCGCGCCTCAGCCGAGCGCGTGGCCATCAATCTGCCGGTGCAAGGTACGGCGGCCGACCTTATGAAGGTGGCTATGGTGAAGGCGGCGCGGAAACTGCCCGGCGTGAGCCCGCGCGGAAAGATGATAATGCAAGTGCACGATGAGCTCGTGTTCGAGGTCCCTTCTAACGATGCCGCCAAGGTGGCCAAGCTTGTGCGCGAAGAGATGGAAGGCGCCATTGAGCTCAAGGTCCCGGTGAAGGTTGAGGCGAAGCAGGGCAAGAACTGGGCCGAGATGGAGGCGGTAGTTTAATGGCGTATGTCGCAGGATAATTATTGGCACTTCAACGTCAAGCGGCCGATTTATTTGCTTGACGCCTCGTTGATTCTGGCGAGCGATACTCAGGAATTGAAGGCTTTTGTAGGCGAACCTCACAGCAGGATCTTCATTATTATCGAAGACGGTCAGGGCAGTTTTTACGTACCATCCGCGGAAGTTGAAAAGCAAACTAAACGCCTTATAAAAGACTGCCGGTCGGTGGAAAAGATTATCAAGCGGTACCCGGATAGCTATCGTGCCGTCAGGTTGTCCGTCAGAAAAGCCTTACAGGGAATGAAGAACGGTAACTATAACTACGGCTTGGTGAAGGATTTTTTTGACAGGTATCGCGGTAGCTTCATTCCCTATCGCGTGGTAACGCGCGTAGCCGGTTATAGCGATGCTTTGTCCAGTAGAGCCGCTGACAGTATTGGGAGGATGCGCTTGATATTCAAGAAAGACTGGACGGAATTGAGGAAGGATTTAGGAACCATGTTGGGAATGATAGCCGGGCGCTTCAAGGTGCCCCTGTCCGCATTGGAGAGCCTTACCTATGAGGAGTTATTGTCCTGTTTAAGGGCGGGTGATTTCAGACGAGCGGTTAGGATTCAAAAAGGAAGGGCGCGGCCGTTGGTTCTGTACAAGACAAAGAGGTCGTGGCAAGTTTGGGCCGGTTTGAAGATGAAATCGTTCGTTGCCAAGGCGGTCCGGGTGCCTGATACAGACACAGTTCGGGAGCTGGCTGGTCGGGGAGCCTGTGCGGGCAAGGTGCGAGGGGTGGTTAGGGTTGCCCTTAGGCCTGAACGCGTACCCAGGGGCGAGAGGTTCGTTCTGGTAACCTCCATGACAACTCCTGATTTTGTTCCTATGTTGCGCAATGCCCTGGCCATCGTGACGGACGAAGGCGGACTGACCTGTCACGCCGCCATAATTTCCCGTGAGTTGAAGATACCCTGTATCATAGGTACCAAAATGGCCACCCGTGTTTTAAAGAGCGGTGACGTTGTTGAGGTGGACGCTTATCAAGGTATTGTACGTAAAATAAGGTGCGCATAACCAGGCTGGGTGGTGATAGGTGACACAAGCCTTGAAACGGTTTAGGGTATAGGAGCTATGACAGTCAAGAAGCCAGTGGATAAGGAAAAGAAGTCAGCGGCCGTGCATGTATGGTACGGGCCGAACGAGCCGTACCTTCGTTTTGAGATGGGGCGCTGGCGCGACGAGTTCAAGAAGCGTCACCCCGACGCCAAGGTGACTCACATTACTTACAGCAAGGATGAGGGCAAGCTGGCCGCCGAGGTGCACGTGGCCGCCAAAGGGGGAGGACTTTTCAATTCAAAGCAACTCATTATTCTGGAGGGCTGTTTGGGTACCGAGAAGAAATCAGAGCTCGGAGAGGCCATACTCGACCTAGTGCGTAATTCGGCGGAAGGCACGTTCGTGCTTATGGTGCAGACTGGCAAAACGGCGTGGTCCAAGGGGACCGCCGCCGCTATTAAGACACTGGAGGGCGATGGCGTTTCACTCAAGGAGTTTGCCGAACTGCCTCCGGCCGAGCTTGAGAAATGGGTGGCCCTGCGCGCCAAAGAGGCCGGCGCTTCGTTCGCTCCGGGCGTGGCCAGGTTGCTTACCGGCTTGGTGGGCACAGACCTTATGCGTCTGTCCCAGGAGGTCGCTAAATTAGCCGCCTATCGCCAAGGCTCGGAAGTGCGGGCAGTGGATTTGGACGTATTGGTGTCCAAGGTGTACCAGGAAGACGCGTTCGCTTTTCTTGAATCCGTCGGGAAGCGCGATTTTTCCACGGCCGCGGCCGTCCTCCATCGCCAGTTTGAAGAAGGGAACAGTCCGCAAGCCGTTATCGGCCTTCTGGCCTGGCACGTTCGCGTATTAGCCGGCGTCAGGCAGGTGCTGGACAAGGCAGGCAGTTTGAGGCCCCAGGCCAGGGAAATAGCGGGAGAACTCGGACTTCACCCATTCGTCGTGACCAAGGCCCTGCAGCAGATACCGTACTTTTCAAGCCAGCGCATAGCTTGGCTGTACGACGAGTTGTCGCGGTTGGACATTGATGTAAAATCAAGCCGCGTCGCTCCCGAAACGCTGTTCGACGTGTTCCTAATGAAACTGGCCGCGGTCAGAGCCGCGGTGTAACGTGTGCCAAAACATAAGCACCCCCTGAAGGGGGTGCTTATGTTTGGAAAGCTACTTTTTGCCGGCCTTCTTAAGAAGCTTCATCAGTCGGCTCTTCTTGCGCGCGGCATTACCCTGCTTGATGACGCCTTTCTGTGCGGCGCGGTCGAGCGCCTTGATGGCGGACATGACCTTAGCCTTGGTATCGCCGGAACTCACCGCCGCGGCTTTGCGTGCGAAACGGATGGCTATCTCGAGAGAGTCGCGTACCTGCTGGTTCCTGGCTGTGCGGCGCTTGGTCTGCCGCATGGATTTCTTGGCTGCTCGTATGTTGGGCATACAGAAATTGAATCTGGTATAGAGAAGTTAGGTTGAAGGCTATGGTCGCGGTGAGAGCGCACCTGCACGATAGCGGAGGGAAGTGTACGGAGGCTGGCCCGATTTGTCAACAGTTCAAGCCCCCAGCTTGTCCCTAAGGGCCGAGCTCTTGTACACATCCGGGCGGTAGGCCTTGCAGCGCATCACTTTGGTGGGAAGGCCTAGGGCTTTGAGGTCGTCTTCCAGCTTCAGCGTGAGAAGGTACTGATCATAGCCCAGTGCGATGACGTCGGGCTTCAATTCCTTTATCAGGCGGTACCGGTGGTTGATGTCCGCTTGTCCCAGCATGGCTTTGGATACGAATGGGAGCCGGGCTACGTTGGCGAGCCGAGTGTCCTGGTCCTGCATCGGCCTCCGCCCCTTCAGCTTTTCCGCATTGTCATCCCGTGCCACCACTACCGTGAGTTCTTTGCCGAAGCGCCGGGCCTGCCTCAGGAACGAGCGGTGTCCGGGATGCAGCAGGTCGAAGGTGCCGAACGCAAGCACCTTGTCCTGAGCTTGATTGTCGGTTGGTTGGTCCATGGATTAGCGTCGATTGCGTTTGCCTCGAGTGGAGCGTCGGGACGACCCTGACGCGCGCCCAAGCGTTTGGATCTGGTCTCTGATGGCGGCCGCTCGCTCGAATTCCAGGTTCTGGGCGGCCAGCTCCATTTGGTTCGTCAGGTCGCGTATTATGTGTTGCTGCTCATCCCGGGAAAGCTTGGCCAGGTCAACGTCCAGGGCGATGGCCTCAGCTTTCTTGGCGCCCGAGAGCCTGTCGTCGCGCACCGGCTTCTCAATGGTGCGCGGTATTATGTGATGCTGTGCATTATACGCCTCCTGAACCTGCCGCCTCCGCTCCGTTTCCGTTATGGCCTGCCGCATGGAGCCTGTTATGGAGTCCGCATACAGTATAACGTGCCCTTCGGCATGGCGGGCGGCCCGGCCCATGGTTTGGATAAGCGCCGTCGCTGACCGCAGGTAGCCTTCCTTGTCCGCGTCCAGAATGGCTATGAGGGACACTTCAGGCAGGTCCAGCCCTTCCCGCAGGAGGTTTATGCCCACCACCACGTCAACTTCCCCTAAGCGCAGTGAGCGGAGTATTTCCAGCCGGTCGAAGGTGTCAACGTCAGAGTGCAGGTAATGCACTTTCACGCCTTCGTCCTGGAGGTAGTCGGCCAGATCCTCAGCCATGCGTTTCGTCAGGGTGGTTATGAGCACGCGCTGTCGCTTCTTTATGCGCGCCCGCACCTGTTCCAGCAGGTCGTCCACCTGGTGCTTGGTGGGTTTGATCTCCACCGTAGGGTCCAGGAGCCCGGTGGGGCGGACGAGCTGTTCCACCGTGGCCTGGGATACCTGACGCTCGTAGTCGGCCGGGGTGGCCGAAACGAACGCGAATTGGGAAATGCGCTGTTCGAACTCCTGGAACGTCAAGGGCCGGTTGTCCAGCGCCGCCTTGAGCCTGAAGCCGTAGTCCACCAAGGTCTGTTTTCTGGATCGGTCGCCCGAAGACATGCCGTGTATCTGCGGCACGGTCATGTGGGATTCGTCTATGAAGACCAGCGCGTCTTTCGGCAGGTAGTCTACGAGGGTGTACGGCGGCTCGCCTTCCTTGCGTCTGTCGAAGTACCGCGAGTAGTTCTCTATGCCGTTGCAGTAGCCCACCGTACGCAGCATTTCCAAGTCGAAGTTGGTGCGCTCTTTGAGGCGTTGCGCTTCTATGAGCTTGCCGGACTTTTCAAGCTCCTTGAGTCTTGAGGCCAGGTCACGCTCGATGTCTTTCATGGCCTGTTCGAAAGTTTCGTCCGGCGCCACGTAGTGCGAAGCCGGGAATACGTCCGCCTCTTTTAGGAGCGCCTTGGGGTCACCGGTCAGCATCTCGCGTTCTTCAATGCGCTCCACCTTACCCCCGTCGTATATGAGGTGCAGGTAGCGGTCCAGTGAATCGGCCGGGAATACGTCCACCACTTCGCCTTTCACCCGAAACGTGCCGCGGTGGAAGTCCAGGTCGTTCCGCGTGTATTGGAGTTCGGTTAGCCGCCGGAGGAGTTCCTGGCGCGGGAGTTCTTTGCCGCTTTCCAGGTGTATGCGCACCCTTAGGTACTCTGTCGGACTTCCCAGTCCGTAGATGCATGACACCGAGGCCACTATGAGCGTGTCGCGGCGGGTCAAAATGGCCTGAGTGGCGGCGTGCCGCAGGCGGTCTATCTCCTCGTTCAATTGGCTTTCTTTCTCGATGTACGTGTCGCTTTGCGGAATGTAGGCCTCCGGCTGGTAGTAGTCGTAGTAAGAAACAAAATAGTGCACAGCATTCTTTGGGAAGAATTCCCTGAACTCAGCGGCCAGCTGGGCGGCCAGCGTCTTGTTGTGCGAAATGACCAGGGCCGGTCGGTTGAGCTTGGCGATTACCTGCGCCATGGTGAAGGTTTTACCCGAACCCGTGACCCCCAGTAGTGTTTGGTACCGTAGCCCGTTGCGAAAACCCGCCGCCAGTTTCTCGATGGCCTGCGGCTGATCACCCGTCGGTTTGAATGGGGCGGTAAGCTGGAAATCCATAATCTTCATGGCAGTATACGCTCCTGCAGGCAAAAAAAGAAGCCCGCCCGTGACGCGCAGGTTACGGGCGGGGTGAATCCGGGTATTTGCGCAGGTTGGGCGTTTCCCCGGGGTGTTTTGTTCCGGACCCGGGGCAGTCCCAGGGGGTGAGAGCATTGACAGCTATGATGATAATCACCAACAGTACAATGCTCCTGAATTTGCTTTTTATAGTCGCCATGTTTTAGCCCGTGTTTGTGATTGACACTATAACATAGGTTTTACGACTGTTTTTGTCAATGGGCCGCAAGCACCTTATACTCTTAGTGTATGATCGCAAGGCTCATGGGAACGGTAGTCGGGGGGAGCGAGCGGTCGCTCGTCGTGGACGTAGGCGGAATCGGCTACGAGGTGTTTTGCGTGCGCGAGGTGGCTTTGGCGCACAAGGTGGGGGAACGCATCACCCTGCATACGCACCACAAGGTGAGCGAGGATTCTCAGGAGCTGTTCGGATTCTCGACCGAAGCCGACCTTACGTTCTTCAGGCTTCTGTTGACCGTGTCGGGCGTGGGGCCGAAGTCGGCTCTCAACATTATGGATACGGCACGGTCCGAGGACATACGCCATGCGGTGTCGCGCGGGGACGCCGCCACCCTCCATCGCGTGCACGGCATAGGCAAGAAAACGGCCGAGCGTTTGGTAACCGAATTGAAAGACAAGCTGGATGTTTCCGGCGCCGGCGTCCCGACCGGCGACGAAGCTTCTTTCGTCGAAGCTATCACAGGTCTGGGTTACAGCCTGGCTGAAGCCAGGGAAGCCTTGCGGCAGGTGGGCGCGAACGGCGGCAGTCTGGCCGAGCGGGTGAAACAGGGCATCAAGCTACTGAGCCGGGGTTAGGAGTATGCCGTGGCGCGAGTTCACTGACGCAGGCGCACATTGGCAGTTCCTGCGAGACCAGCCGTTCATCTCGGGAGCGTTCCTGCAAAGCCCGGCCTGGGCAGAAGTGCGTAGGTCGGAAGGCGCTCGAGTCGCGGTGCTGGGATACGTCGAACGGGCGCGGCTTGCCGGCGTGGCTGTATGCGTCGGACAGCGCTTGCCTTTGGGGGCGGAATACTGGCTGGTGCCCAAGGGTCCTCTGGCGGCCGCGGACGTGACCGAGGACGAACGGCGAACCATGGTGCGCGAACTGTCTGCCTGGGCCAGGGGGCAGAAGGCGCTGTTCGTTCGCATTGAGCCGGCGGCGGAGGTTCCGTGGTCCCGGCGTACTCTGGATGATGACCCGCGCGCGACCACGGTAGTCGATCTGGCTAGGAGCGAGGAGGACATGCTGGCGGCCATGCACCCCAAGACCAGGTACAACATCCGTCTGGCTGAACGCCACGGCCTGCGGTTCAGGTTCGCCGGAGCTTCAGAACTCCCAGTATTCCAGCGGCTGCTCGCGGAAACGGCCCGGCGCGACGGCTTCCGTGTCCACCGGCCCAATCATTACGCCGCCATCATGCGCGTGCATCAGGAGCCGGACTATGAAGCCAGGCTGGGGCTGGTCGAGCTTGAGGGAGAGCTGATGGCCGGAAGCCTTATGGTTGCGTGTCAGGGCACGGTTACGTACCTGCACGGCGCCTCTTCGCGCGCTAACCGGGAGCTCATGGCGCCGTATTTGCTGCACTGGGCGGCCATGCAGGCGTTCAAGCGGGAGGGCGCGAGGCAGTACGACTTCTGGGGAGTGGAGCCTTCGGACGGAAGTTTGCCTGGTTGGGCAGGCTTCACCAGGTTCAAGCTCGGGTTCGGCGGGGAGCGGTACGAGTATCCGGGTACGTTCGATGTGGTTTTGGGACGCGGCGGATATGCGCTCTATCGCACGGCGCGCTTCGCACGGCGGTTTGCGGGAAGGGCGGGAGGGATATGAGCGAACTTGAGCAGTCGGTGGTTGCCACCTTGGCGTGGTTCGAACTGTCGCGGCAACCGTTGACCGCGTTCGAATGCTGGCATTACCTGTGGAAGGAGGAAGGTGAGTTTGCGGCGACCCCCAACGACGTTGAGCAGGCGTTGCGCAGTCTGGCTGGACAGGGCGCGGCGGAGGCAGAAGGGGGGTTCTGGCGTATCAAGGGAAGCGATTTGTCCGTGGCGGAGCGCCAGCGGCGCGCAAGGTTCGCCGTAGCCAAGCGTCTGTCCGCACAGCGCGGCGCTCGTTTCATCGCCAAACTGCCGTTCATCAGATTCGTCGGACTGGTGAATACGGTTGCGTACGAAGCCGCCGCGCCGGACAGCGACATAGACCTGTTCATAGTGGTCGCTGATGGGCACCTGTGGTTCACTCGGGCGCTCACGACCGCGCTCGTGCACCTGATGGGTTGGCGGCGGCACGGGGACAAGGTGCAAGACCGGTTGTGTTTGTCATTCCTTGTCACCGAAAGGGCCGCGGGGCTGGAGCCGTTGCGGCTCCGGGATGATCCCTATCTGACGTACTGGGTCGCCGGGGTGTTGCCTCTGCAAGGCGCGCAAGCCTACCAAGGGTTTGTGGAAGCCAATGCATGGGCGGCGGACAGGTTGCCCAACAGATTCAAGCTTATGTCCGCTTGCGTTGCCGGAACGGACGGCGACGTTTGGGCAAAGCGCTCCGCGGAGGAAGTGTTCGGCGGTCGTTTAGGCGCTCTGCTTGAGCGGATGAGCAAGATGTTGCAGGTCAGGCGTCACCGGCATCATACGGCCTCACGTTTGTGGCAAGGAGGTACGGCCGTGGTCGTGACGGACGACGTCATGAAGTTCCACGAAACCGACCAGCGCGAGATTCTGGCCAACTCCTTTCGGAAGCGTTTGAGCGAACTAATGGTTTTGTAAGCTATGATCAGCTTGCCCGTAGTTATCATGGCCGCCGGACGCGGTACCCGCATGCGCGGTTTGGCCGGAGACAGGCCCAAGCATCTTATCGAGGTGTCCGGCCGCCCGTTCCTTTCGTACCTCATCCAGAATCTGGTGACGGCCGGGGCTTCGGATATCGTGCTTGTCATCGGGCATCAGGCGCAGGCGGCGTACGACTTCGCTTTGCACTGCGGCCATCCGGTACGCGTCGTGAACCAATTTGAACGTTTGGGTGAGGAACGATACGGTACGCTCCTTCCGCTCATGGCCGCCGCGCCGGAGCTGGCCGGCGGGGCGGTGGCAGTCGTGAATGGAGACAACTTCTACACCGCGTCTGATTTGCACGCCGTGCTCGTAAGGCCGGGCTCGGCCGTCGCGGCGCTCCCGCATGCCTCACCTGAAAGGTTCGGCGTTGTTGACCTGCGGTCCGACGGTTCGCTCGAGAGAATACAAGAAAAGCCCAAGGCGCCTTCGACAAATCTTGTGAACACAGGCTTGTATCGTTTCAGTCCGTCTGTCTGGGGCGGCCTTGAGCGCGTTAAACCTTCCGTGCGGGGGGAATATGAGATCACTGACGTCGTGAACCTTTTGGCCGCACATGAGCCAGTGGCAGTCGTGCCCATACAGGGCCCCTGGCTGGATCTGGGCCGGCCGGAGGACATAGCCGAAGCTGAGCGGCTGATAGCCGGCGCGCTCTCCTGACAATGGCTTGAATTTGTGTTACTCCTAGTAGGGCCCGGCCGGGGCACGTGACCAGTCGGTCCGCCGCGCGCCCTCGTAGTTCAATGGATAGAACGGAGGCCTCCGGAGCTTCAGATCCAGGTTCGATTCCTGGCGAGGGCACCATGTTTCTTGGGTACTATTCAGCCGTGGGACGATTTAGTGTATCATAGGGGAGGAATCTAACTTACCTTTTGCGTCCCTTATGTGAGTATTGGGGACGATACTTATCCGACACCTCTATGGAATTCAGTTCCATTGCGCAGTCAGTCGTCCACCCCATGAGTCCTGCCGCCGAGAGTCGGACGGTTAGGACGCTTGGCGCACTGGTCCGCTGGGGCCTAACCGCTCTGGCCGCTCTAATTCCCCTCATGTTCCTCCCCTGGACCTTTGAGGTGTTCGAGTTCAACAAGCAGGCGCTTTTGCTGGTCGGCGGATTCATCGTACTGCTCCTGTGGGTGAGCCAAGCGGTGGTGGCGCGCCGGGCCACCCTAGTGCGTTCGCCTTTGTCCTGGGCGGCGTTAGCCGTTCTGGCAGTCACGATCGCGTCCGCATTCTTCTCGGTTGACCCGGTAACGTCGGTAATAGGATTCTATGGACGGTTCAACGGCGGGGTGTTCAGCACTGTAGGATATCTGGTGTTCTTCTTCCTGGTTCTGCAGAATGCGCGGAACATGAGCGACGCTCGGCGCTTGATGGGAGCCTGGCTCGTGGGTTGCGGCCTTGGCGCGCTCGTACTGCTCCTCCAGCTCGTAGGTCTGAGGTGGCTGCCATCTCCGATCGGCGATCTGGCAAGCTTCACCCCCTTGGGCGCTTCCTTGAATGCCGTAGCGTTGATGCTGGCCGCTTCTCTGCCTGTGGCGGTGTATTTCGTGCGCCAGGGCAGGGCTTGGGTGAGGTATCTGGCCATGGCGTTTTCGGTGGTGGCCTTGGTCACCATGGCGGCCGTTGATTACAACCTGGGCTGGATCGGACTGGCGGTCGGATCGGCGGCCTGGCTTGTGCTCGTATTTTACAAGAACGAGTCCGTCGGCTTGAGCTGGACCGTTATTCCGTCCGTGGCCATTCTTCTGAGCGCGGCGGCCTGGCCCATCGTTACCACGACCTTCACGAAGCTTCCGGTGCCCGTAGAGGTGAACCTGAGCCTGCGGGCCAGCTGGAAAGTGGCTTTTCAGAACGTGCAGGCGAACCCCGCCATCGGTACGGGTCCGGAAACATTCCTGTACGGGTTTTCCAAGTACAAGCCGGACAATTTCAATGATTCCAACTTCTGGGCGTTCCGGTTTGATCGGGCCACCTCCGAGCTGGCCCAGATCATGAGCACCCTGGGCTTTATCGGCTTGGCGGTGTATGTGACATTCCTTGGTTTGGGACTGTATCTGGCCTGGCGCGCCATCCGGGAGCGCTCGGGCGAAGACTGGTATTTCCGGGCCGCTCTGGCCGCAGGCTACCTGGTGCTGGTGTTGGCGCACGTTCTGTACTTCGCCGGCACCTCGCTCGCCGTTATGACCATGCTGGTGGTCGGCATCTTGGCGGCACAGGCGTCCAGCAAGGTTCGTTCTCTGTCGCTGTCCGATTCCCCGCGCGCATCATTAGGATTCTCCTTCGGTTTGGCGGTCGTGGTGTTGTTGGCTGTGGGAGTCACCGTTATTCAGGTTCGATTCTGGCTGGCTGACGTTGCCTACGCCAAAGCGCAGGCTGCCGCTCAGTCGGTCGATACGCTTGGCGATTCGCAGGCAGGGCTTCTGCGCGCCATTGAACTTAACCCCTGGCGCGATACCTATCGCATCGGTTTGGCCCAGGTGCTGATGGCTCAGGCGAACCGCGTGGCTTTGGAGCCGGCCGGGGCGACCGAGGAAGAGCGCCAGGCGCAATTCCAGCGATTGCAGTCATTTGTTGCCTCCTCCATCGCCGCCGCCCGGTCAGCCACCGAGCTGGCAGGCGAGAGCGTTTCCAATTGGGAGGTATTAGGTTCCGTCTACCGCGGCACGGCACTATTCGCGCGGGACGCGGAGCCCTGGGTCATTAGTTCGTTCGAACGGGCAGTCCAGCTTGAGCCTACCAACCCCGCACTCATCACCGAGCTCGGCAAGGCCTACCTGTTCTCTGCAAGCCGAAAGCGGCAGGAAGCGCAATCCGCCAAAGAAGATGATAAGGGCAAACTGGAGGCCGAGGCCAATTCCCAGGTGCAGAAGGCTATAGAGCAGTTTGATCGAGCCATCGCCCTCAGGGACAGCTATCTTCCGGCTCACTTCCAAGTCGTACTCGCGCTGGAACAGCAAGGTAAGTTCTCTGAAGCGATCGACAAGCTCGAGCGTATGCGCGAGGCCTATCCGCAGGATGCCGATATCCTGTACGAGCTCGGAAGCCTGTATTTCGGAACCAACGATCTTACGAAGGCCGAGGAGGCGTTCGGTACCATCACGAGCCTGATTCCCAACCATTCGAACGCCCACTTCGGCTTGGCGCTCGTGCACAGACAGCAGGGCGACATTGATAAGGCCATCCAGGAGCTTGAGAAGGTGTTGGAGCTGAACCCGGGAAACGCCGATATCGAGAAGGCGATTTCCGATTTGAAGAGCGGACAGCCGGCGGATGCGGCTACTACGCCGCCTGCCCAACCCGCACCGCCAGCGCCAAGTCAGCCCTAGGGCGCATAAGTGAGCTTGAACCGACCCCCACGGGCAATCCATGGGGGTCGGTTGCGCATCAGTTCCCTCCCGGGGAACAACACGCTATGATGGCATAAGTCATATGGGATTGAAGCGAATCATACGCAACCTGACGCCGCGGTGGCTGTTGTCCGGCTATCATTGGCTGTTATCTTCGACTGCTGCGCTGTGGTACGGGTTCCCTGCCAAGCATCTCGTTGTTGTGGGCGTGACCGGCACCAAGGGTAAGTCAACGGTTTCGGCCATGGTGTGGCACGTCCTCACCGCCCAAGGCAAGCGTTGCGCCTTGTTTTCGACCGTTCAGTTCGCGTACGGCCCACAGGCGGAGCTCAACGCCATGAAGATGACCATGCCTTCTCCGTTTATACTGCAGAGCATGCTGCGGCACGCGGTGCGCGAGGGGTGTACGCATGCCGTGGTCGAAACTTCCTCCGAGGGCCTGGCGCAGTGGCGGCACATTGGCATTCCCTATGCCGTGGCGGTACTCACCAACCTGACCCCCGAGCACATTGAAGCACACGGCAGTTACGAGAACTACCGCGCCGCTAAGGGCAGGCTGTTCCGGGCGGTGCGCGAGGGGGCCGCTGTGATTAATATGGACGACGGGGAAGCGCCGTACTTCACGGCGTTCCCGGTCCGAAGGCGCATAGGCTACACGCTGGGGGGAGCATCGGCGCTGGATTCGTTCGAGATACTGCGTGCGCATGCGGGCGCCGTCCATTCCCGCAGCGCTGAGGTGCAATTCAATGGCGTGCCGTGCCGGCTTCCCGTGGGCGGATTCTTCAATATTATGAACGCCGCCGCGGCGTTCGGTGCGGCACTCGTTCTCGGACTCGAGCCGCAAGCCATAGCCCGCGCCTTGAGTTCTTTTCCAGGGACGCCGGGGCGCATGGAGTACATCGGCTCCGGTCAGCCGTTCAATGTGATTGTGGATTACGCGCATACGGCGGAGTCGCTTGAGGCGTTGTATCAAACCTTGCGCTTAGACGGCGACATCGTGGCGGTTCTGGGCGCTACGGGCGGCGGCCGCGACAAGCAGAAGCGCGTTCCTATGGGGCAGGTGGCGGGGAAGTACGCGCGGGCTGTGTTCGTGACCGATGAGGACCCGTACGATGAAGATCCGCGGACGATTATGGAAGCGGTGGCCCAGGGTGCGCGGCAGGCCGGCAAACAAGAAGGCTACGCGCTTTTCGTCGAGCCGGACCGCCGCCGTGCCATTGCCCAGGCCATTCGCCTGGCGCGCAATGGCGACACTGTGGCCATTACGGGCAAGGGCGCCGAGCAGTGCATTATGAGACAGGGCGGCCAGCGTGAGCCATGGGATGACCGCAGGGTGGCCCAGGAAGAGCTTGGCAGAATTGGTTTGGGTTATGGGAAACCTGTGGATAGCCAAGGGATAAAAAAAGGCTAAGCTAAGGGAAATTTTAGTTTTTTTAGCTAAAATAAGCCAAAAACTGGCTTTTTACCCAAAGCTGGCGGATTTTACGTACTTGACAGCTTGACACGAGCTCGTTCCGCTGATATTCTCTAACTACTTGATTTTTGTATACTGCTTTGGATACCGGAACGGTAACCAGCCTATTTAGAACTTTGACGCTTTCCCTTGACCCAGGCGTCATTGTTTTTGTCTAAATCGCAGCATACGCACTAACCCCCTCGCTCCATATCATAGGGCGTGAGAGGAGGGTGACTGGTGTTTCTTGGGTTGTGCCCCAAGGCACCAGCATGAGTGAAGGAGCTAGTTTTATGTCGAACCGCTCCCAACCAGAAGAGCGTACCTCGTCGGCCGCGCGCGTCAGGCGCACGTTTACGCCGGTGAAGGATGCTATGCCCCTGCCTGATCTGGTGGAGGTGCAGCGTGCTTCGTATGAGTGGTTCTTTGCCGAGGGCTTGAAAGAACTGTTCGATGAGATAAGTCCGATACGGGATTTCATCGGCCGGGACCTTGAGCTCTATTTTTTGGATTACTACCTCGACGACCCTAAGTTCGAGGAGGCGACCGCTCGCGACAAGAACACCACCTACGAAGCGGCCTTGAGGGTGAGGACCCAGCTCGTCAACAAGCGCACAGGTGAGATTAAGGAGCAGCAGGTGTACCTCGGCGATTTCCCGATCATGACGCCGCGGGGCACCTTCATAATCAACGGCATTGAACGCGTGGTGGTTTCCCAGCTCATCCGTTCTGCCGGCGTATTCTTCACTTCCGAGACCATGCGGGGCCGGAAGTACTACGGGGCCAAGATCATACCGAACCGCGGCGCTTGGCTGGAGTTCGAGACCGACGCGAACAACGTGATCTGGGTGAAGATAGACCGCAAACGCAAGGTGGCGGTGACGTCTTTGATTCGCGCTTTCGGCATTGATGCGAACGAAGCCATCAAAGAGAAGTTCGCTGACATCGATACGCATCCGGACAATCATTACTTGGAGGCTACCATCCAAAAGGACGCGTCCAAGAACGAGGCGGAAGGACTGATAGAAGTGTACAAGCGTATCCGTCCCGGCGACCTGGCCACGGTAGACAACGCCAAACAGCTCATCCACAACATGTTCTTCAATTTTGCGCGCTACGATTTCGGCCGGGTGGGGCGCTACAAGCTGAACCAGCGATTCGGTTTCAAGCTGGAGAACACCAAGGAGACCAGGGTTCTGCGACCGGAGGACCTCATAATGATCGTGCGCGAGATAGTGCGACTCAATAACACCCAGGAGGAAGCGGACGACATCGACCATTTGGGCAACCGCCGCGTGCGCGCGGTCGGCGAGCTCGTGCAGAACAAGTTCCGCGTCGGTCTGGCCAGGCTTGAGCGTATCGTGAAGGACCGCATGTCCACGCAGGACATGGCCACCCTGACCCCGAACCAGCTCATCAACGCCCGGCCCATCATCGGCGCCATCAAGGAGTTCTTCATGTCCTCTCAGTTGTCGCAGTTTATGGACCAGACCAACCCCCTGGCTGAGCTTGAGCACAAGCGCAGGCTTTCGGCCATGGGTCCGGGCGGCTTGTCGCGTGAGCGTGCCGGATTCGACGTACGCGACGTGCATCGTACGCACTATTCGCGCATTTGCCCCATCGCCACGCCAGAAGGTCCGAACATCGGACTGGTCGGACATTTGGCAAGCTATGCCCGCGTCAACAGCTATGGCTTCATTGAGGCGCCGTTCAGGAAAGT
This sequence comes from uncultured Gammaproteobacteria bacterium, assembly GCA_964566145.1. Lineage (GTDB taxonomy): Bacteria > Patescibacteriota > Patescibacteriia > Veblenbacterales > UBA10138 > CAZMHN01. The sequence goes on along the minus strand of CAZMHN010000008.1, from coordinate 9,864 downwards.
GGCGCACGACGTGGCGAATGACGGCAGTTCGGGAGTCGGCGAGGTGGTTCGACAGGACATAGTGGATGCTTCCGGCGCAGTGGTCGCTAAGGCAGGGGACAAGATCACGGCGGATTTGGCCAGGAAATTGAAGTCGGCCGGAAGCGAGACCGTGCCGGTCGTGCCGCGCGTAACGGACGAAGTCGTGTGGTTAGATGCGTTCGAAGAGGAGCGCCACGTGACGACCGCAGCTACGACCCAGATCGGCGCCGACGGCAGGTTCCTGCTGGAACGCGTGGAGGTCAGAAGGCACGGCGAGCCTACCATCGAAAACGTTGCTCAGGTGGATTACATGGACGTGTCGCCCAAGCAGATCATTTCGGTCACCACGTCGCTCATACCGTTCCTTGAGCACGATGACGCGGTGCGCGCTCTCATGGGAACTAACATGCAGCGCCAGGCCGTGCCGTGCGTGAGGCCACAAGCTCCGCTGGTCGGCACAGGCGTGGAAGGCAAGGCGGCCCAGGATTCCGGACAGGTGCTGGTGTCGGGTGTCGCGGGCGAGGTGACGGCCGTGCAGGCCGACTATGTGGAGGTGAAGGATGACGACGGGAAGGTGCACAAGCACCGCCTGATGAAGTTCATGCGTTCCAACGCTTCCACGTGCTTGAACCACCGGCCGATAGTAGACAAGGGCCAGCGCGTGGCCAAGGGGCAGGTGCTGGCCGACGGCGCCGCGGCCGACATGGGAGAACTCGCTCTGGGGCAGAATCTGGTGGTGGCTTACATGTCATGGGAAGGCGGCAATTACGAGGATGCGGTGCTCATTTCCGAGCGGCTGGTGCACGACGACCGGTACACATCCATACACATCGAGGACTACACCATAGACGTGCGCGATACCAAGCTTGGACCGGAGTTGGTGACGCGCGACATCCCGAACGTAGGCGAGGAAAAATTGAAGAATCTGGACGAAGAAGGCATCATACGCGTCGGCGCCGAAGTTTCCTCAGGCGACATCTTGGTCGGCAAGATAACTCCGAAGGGTGAGACCGAGCTCTCGGCCGAGGAAAAGCTGCTCAGGGCCATCTTCGGGGAAAAGGCCAAGGATGTGCGCGATTCGTCTCTCTATCTCGAGCACGGCGAGCACGGCAAGATAGTGGACATAAAAATATTCTCGCGCGAGAACGGCGACCGACTGCCTTCGGGAGTCATCAAGTCCATCCAAGTGTCCATTGCCCAGCTCAGAAAGATACAGGTCGGCGACAAGATGGCGGGACGGCACGGCAATAAGGGCGTCATTTCCAAGATAGTTCCTTTGGAGGACATGCCGTTCCTCAAGGACGGCCGGCCGGTGGACATAATTTTGAATCCACTGGGCGTGGCGTCACGCATGAACCTGGGGCAGATACTGGAGTGCCACCTCGGCATCGCGGCGTTTTTCCAGAATTATCACGTAGCCACCCCGCCTTTGGACGGCGTGCCCGAGCATAAGATCGTGGAAGAACTGCAGGCGGCCGGGTTGCCAGTGAACGGAAAGATGACCGTGTACGACGGGCGCACGGGCGAGCCGTTCGCCGAGCCGGTAACCGTCGGGGTTACGTACATGCTCAAGCTCAACCACTTGGTGGAGGATAAGATACACCAGCGTTCCATTGGACCGTATTCGCTCGTAACCCAGCAGCCATTAGGCGGCAAGGCGCAGTTCGGCGGACAGCGCTTCGGAGAAATGGAAGTGTGGGCTTTGGAAGCTTACGGCGCGGCGCACAGCCTGCAGGAGATATTGACCATCAAGTCGGACGACGTGCCGGGACGCAGCAAGGCCTACGAATCGATAATCAAGGGCGAGCCTATTCAGAAGCGCAACGTCCCCGAGTCCTTCAACGTGCTCGTGCGCGAACTGAAAGGCTTGGGGCTGGAGGTGGAATTGCTGAAGGATGGCAAGGTCATAGACACCGACCGCGGCGAACAGGCGGCTAAGCCTGCGTCGGATAAGAGCTAACTTATGTTCCCGGAACGAGAATCACTCCACGCCAACGATTTCGACTCCATACGCCTGAAGCTGGCCAGCCCGGACGAGGTCTTGGAATGGAGCTACGGCGAGGTCACAAAGCCGGAAACCATCAACTACCGCACTCAGAAGCCTGAGAAGGACGGGCTGTTCGACGAGCGCATCTTCGGGCCCACCAAAGACTGGGAGTGCTACTGCGGCAAGTACAAGCGCATCCGCTACCGCGGCATCGTTTGCGATAAGTGCGGCGTGGAAGTGACGCGTTCGGTCGTGCGGCGCGAGCGTTTCGGCCATATCAAGCTCGCTTCGCCCGTTTCGCATATCTGGTTCTTGAGGGGCGTACCCTCGAAGATAGGATTGGTGCTCGGTCTTTCAGTGCAGGATTTGGAGAAGGTCATATACTTCGCCAGTTTCATCGTGACTCGGGTGGACGAGGAGAAGAAGAAGGAGTTGCTGGATCAAGTTTCGAGCGAGTACAAGTCCAAGCGCAAATCCATCGAATCGGAAGCTCAGCGCCACCTGCAGGAAGCCGGCAAGCGCGCCAGCACCAAGGAACAGGAGGCGGAGCGGAAGTCGGTTGAGGCCATGAAGGAAGAGAAGCTTACTAAGCTCGACGAGGCGTACGACATCGCCCGCAAGGAACTGAAGGATTTGAAGCCGTTCTCAATTATTTCCGAGAGCCAGTACCAGGACCTATCCTTGAAGTACGGGCAGGTGTTCGAGGCTTCCATCGGCGCCGAAGCCGTCAGGGAGCTTTTGGAGAAAGTAGACCTCAAGGCCGAGATCAAGCGCCTGGAAGTGGAAGCTGATGAGGCCATACCCGCCAAGCAAAGGAAGGTGGTGCGGCGCCTGAAGCTTTTGAAGAGTCTGTCGCATGTCAAACTGCGTCCGGAATGGATGATTATGTCCATACTGCCGGTGATACCGCCGGATTTGCGGCCAATGGTCCAGCTTGATGGCGGCAGGTTCGCAACCTCGGACCTCAACGACCTGTACCGCAGGGTCATCAACCGCAACAACCGTTTGAAGAGGCTGATGGAACTGAACGCGCCCGAAGTCATTTGCCGCAACGAGAAGCGCATGCTCCAGGAAGCGGTGGACGCACTCATAGACAACTCAGCCCGCCACGGCAAGACCGTGACGGCTTCTACCGGACAAAGGCGCATGCTGAAGTCCATTGCCGACATCCTGAAGGGGAAACAGGGCCGCTTCCGGCAGAATCTTTTGGGAAAGCGCATCGATTACTCCGGACGCTCGGTCATCGTGGTCGGGCCCAGGCTGGAACTGCACCAGTGCGGCCTGCCGAAGCGCATGGCTTTGGAGCTGTTCAAGCCGTTCGTCATTTCCAAGCTCATTTCCCGCGAGCTCGTGCACAACGTCCGCTCGGCCAATCGTTTTATCGAGTCGGGTAAGAGCGAGGTGTGGGACATTTTGGAAGAGATCATCAAGGGCGCGCATGTGCTCCTGAACCGCGCACCTACGCTCCACCGGTTGGGCATTCAGGCATTCCAGCCCATTTTGATAGAAGGCAAGGCCATTCAGGTGCACCCGTTGGTCTGCCCGGCGTTCAACGCCGACTTCGACGGCGACCAGATGGCCGTGCACGTACCCCTGACCGAAGAGGCCAAGTGGGAAGCCGCCAATATCATGCTCTCGGCCAAGAATCTGCTGAAGCCCGCCACCGGTGAGCCGGTGGCCACGCCGTCGCAGGACATCGTACTGGGATGTTATTACATGACGAACCTGGCGCCCTTGGCCGAAGGGGAACAGCCCAAGGTGTATGCCAGTCCCGCCGATGCCATCCTGGCTTACCAGGTCGGGATCATCACTCTCCAGCAGCCCATTTCCGTGCGCATGGCCGGAGAGAAAGTGGCCACCTGTGTCGGCCGCATCCTTTTTAACGAGATACTGCCCACGGAACTCCAGTTTTACAACAAGACCATGGACAAGAAAGCCTTGAAGTTCCTGGCCGCCGAGGCCATGCGCTTGCTGGGCGTGGAAGCGACCGCCAAGCTGTTGGATCGCATGAAAGAACTGGGATTCGAGTACCTGACCAAATCAGGCATGTCATGGGGCATGGCCGACATACCCACGCTTTCGGCGCGTCAGAAGCTGTACGAGGAGGCCGAGGAGGAAGTACAGAACGTGTTCGACCAATACCAGCAGGGCTTGCTTACCCCAGAGGAGAGGCAGACCAAGGTCATTGAGATTTGGGCCAGGGTTAAGGAGCGGGTCACCGAGCTTTCTCGCCAGGCATTGCCGCAGAGGGGCCCGGTCTATTCCATGATCGAATCGGGCGCCCGAGGCACCTGGGCGCAGATCACCCAAATGATGGGCATGAAGGGGCTGGTGACGAACCCGGCCGGTGAGACCATTGAACTGCCCGTGAAAGGAAATTTCAAGGAAGGGTTTGACGTGCTGGAGTACTTCATTTCAACGCACGGCACCAGGAAAGGACTAACCGACACGGCCCTCCGCACCGCGAACGCCGGCTATTTGACCAGGCGCTTGGTGGATGTTTCACACGACATAGTCATTGTGGAGGATGACTGCGGCGACAAAGAAGGTTTCACCGTGCTGAGCCAGCAGGCCGAGGAGGCAGGCGAGGGCTTGGGTACGCACGTCATTGGCCGTTTCCTCATACAGGACGTGAAGGATGCGGCCGGCAATGTGGTTGTAAAGAAGAACACTCTGGTCACGCCGGAGCGGAGCAAGACTCTGGACGCTTTGGGGCTGAAAGAGTTGAAGATACGTTCGCTCCTAACGTGCAAGACAAAGCGTGGCGCATGCCAGAGGTGCTACGGCAACGACCTGGGATTCAACACCCTGGTGGAAGTGGGCACGGCCGTCGGCATCATTGCGGCTCAGTCCATCGGCGAGCCGGGTACACAGCTTACCATGCGCACATTCCACACCGGCGGCGTGGCATCGGTTGAGGATATCACCCAAGGTCTGCCGCGCGTGGAAGAGGTATTCGAGGCCAGGCCCGTGAAGCGCCCGGGCATCCTGGCGCCGGCGGACGGCAAGGTATCCATCGAGATCAAAGGCAGGCAGAAGCTGGTGAAGCTGGCGTTCAATGAGCCGACCGAGGAGATAATATCCCTCACGAAGTTCGATTCGCCTAAGGTGCTGGTCAAGAAAGGGCAGGGAGTGAAGGAGGGAGACGTTCTGGTTGAGGCGGGCGAGGATGAGAAGGTTACCGCCCAGCAGACCGGTACCATCACTGAGGTGGGCGAGACCAGGGTGGTGGTGGCGGGATCTTCCGCCACGGTGCGCGAATACACGGTTCCGTCGGGGGTCAGCCTGTGGGTTAGGGACGGCGACCTGGTTACAAAAGGGCAGCAACTGACGGAAGGCTCGCTCGATATCCACGAACTGTTCACCTTGAAGGGCAAAGAGGCCGTACAGAGGTACATCATGAAGGAAATACAGTACATCTACTCGTCGCAAGGCCAGAAGCTCAACAGCAAGCACATTGAGATAATCGTGCGGCAGATGTTCTCGCGCATTTACGTGGTAGACGCGGGCGATTCCGAGCTTTTGCCCGGCGAGGTGGTATCGGTGGCACAGTTCCAGGAGGCCAACGAGGCCGTTAAAGAGAAGGGCGGAAAGGAAGCCACCGGCGAACAGCTACTGTTAGGCATAACCAAAGCTTCGCTTTCCACCGACAGCTTCCTTTCAGCCGCTTCGTTCCAAGAAACCGCACGCGTGCTCATTGACGCGGCCGTGACCGGACGGGTGGACCGTTTGCGCGGCCTGAAGGAGAATGTCATCATCGGACGCTTGATACCGGCCGGCACAGGGTACGGCGCCTTGTCCGGCAGGCTGGAAGAGGCCATGGAGGTAGTCCGTGAGGAGGCCGCCAAGCGCGCGGAACAAGCGGCCAAGCTGGCGGCGGTCGCGGCTGAAGCGGCGGCTCTGGCCCAGGCCGAAGCTGAAGCTATGGCTGCTTCCCTGCAGCCATCCCCGGTCGAACTGGCCCAAGGGGGAGTGAGCAGCGAGGAGTAAGCATTGGATACAGGTGTAAATGCCCCGCCCCCTTTGAAAGGGGGCGGGGAGTTTGTTTATCGTGGCTGAACAGGCGATTTTTCGCTATACTTACAAGCGCTGTATGGCGCGCTCGAACGGAAGCGATACCAGTATGCAGAAAGCAGGGACTGCTCTCCCCCCCGAGACTAGGCATGGTTTGGTAGTGGTGTTCCTGTTTGCGTTCGCCCTCATCCTGGGCCTCGCGTTCTTCGGTTTGGCCGGCGCCGTAGGTGAGGTTATCAATGTTGGCTTGGCCTTGGGATTGGGCTATGTGGCGTACGCTATCCCTGTGGCACTGCTTGCGGCCGGCTACGTGCTTCTGCAGTCCGACCGCGGCCTGCGTCCGGTTCACGGCGTGGGATTCCTTTTGCTGGTCGTAGGCTTTGCCGGACTGTTCCACTCGGCTCTTCCCCCGCAGGAATTACAGCAGGCCGCGCGCGAAGGCTCGGGCGGCGGGTACCTGGGCTACTTCGTGTTCCTGCCGTTGGCCAAAGCCCTGGGTGTTTGGGGGGCCATCGTACTCATGGTGGCCTTGGCCCTGGCCGGCATACTGGTGACTTTCGAAACTTCTCTGGGCGGTCTCATAGCCAGATTGCGGGTAGCCCTATCTTCCCTTAGATCAAGCTTGAAGCGCGAGCCTTCCGTTCCCGGCCGAACCGCCGAGCCGGAGGAGCAGGGTCCGACGCGCGTAAGGCTGTTCCAGAGCCGTACTCTGGCTGAAACCGGTGCCGAGATGAATGATGAAGATGTAAGCGAGTCCCCCGCGCTGTCGCCGTTGCCTTCGCTCAACCCAAAGCAGTTGAAGCTCCCCAGGCCGAAGGTCGAAGTGCCCCTGGGCCTGTTGGATGACAGGACAGGCAAGGCCAGCGCCGGTGACATTCGGGCCAACCAGGAGAAGATACAGAAAACCTTGGCGAATTTCGGCATCGAGGTGGAGATGGGGTCGGTCAACGTGGGCCCCACCGTTACTCAGTACACCCTAAAGCCGGCCGAGGGCGTGAAGCTTGCTTCCATCACGGCGCTGTCCAACGACCTGGCCCTGGCTTTGGCGGCGCACCCCATACGCATCGAGGCTCCCATCCCCGGACAGTCTTTGGCCGGCATCGAAGTTCCGAACCAGGCTGTGGCCACGGTCGGACTCAAGGAGCTTATGCTGTCGGAGCCGTACCAAAAGCGCACTTCCAATCTGACCGTGGCCATTGGCAAGGACGTGGCCGGCAAGGCCTGGGCGGCCGACATTGACCGCATGCCCCATCTGCTCATAGCCGGCGCTACAGGTTCGGGCAAGTCAGTCTGCATCAACACCATTCTCCTGTCGCTCCTGTACAACAACTCGCCCGACGAATTGAAGCTGATCCTGGTGGACCCGAAGCGCGTTGAGCTGTCTAGCTACAACGGCGTCCCGCACCTATTGACCCCGGTCATAACTGAAGTTTCGAAGACCATCAATGCCCTGAAGTGGGTGGTCGGCGAAATGGACCGCAGATATCAGCTGCTGCAGCAGGCGGGCAAGCGAAACATCGCGGCGTTCAACCAGAACGGCGGCGAGAAGCTGCCCTACATAGTAGTGGTGGTGGACGAGCTGGCCGACCTTATGGCCATAGCGGCGGCGGACGTCGAAACAGCCATCATCCGCCTGGCGCAGATGGCCCGGGCCGTTGGCATCCACCTGGTGGTGGCCACCCAGCGTCCGTCCGTAGATGTCATCACCGGACTTATCAAAGCCAACATCACAACCCGCATCGCCTTCGCCGTGGCCTCATCCACGGACAGTCGCACCATTCTGGACAACGCCGGCGCCGAAAAACTGTTGGGCAGGGGGGACTGCCTGTACGTTTCGGCCGAGTTGTCGAAGCCCAAGCGTTTGCAGGGAGCTTTGGTTTCGGACAAGGAGATAGAGTCCGTCACGGACTTTCTCAAGGCCAATGCCGGCGCGCCTGATTACAATGAAGGCGTTACGGAGAAAGTCGGCCACGCGAACGGGGTGGCCGGCAGTCTGGAGGAAGACGGCGACGATCTGCTGGAAGAGGCGCAGGCTTTGGTGGTTCGCACCCAGAAAGCCTCGGCTTCGTTCCTGCAACGCAGGTTGCGCGTCGGATATGCACGCGCCGCCAGGCTGTTGGACCTGTTGGAGGAGCGCGGGGTCATAGGGCCGGGCGAGGGAGCGAAGCCGCGGGACGTCCTGGTCCGGCCGCAGGATTTGCCGGGCATGGGAGAGCCGGATGCTTACGTCAGCGAAGAAACAGAAGAGGCCGGGGACGAAGAACAAACAAACGAACCTACGGATGTAGCCGAGCGGTAAGCTATGCCGCCCCGGTTCCTAAGCCATGTCATTCCCCAGCCTACGCATGCCGGCGAGGTTCTTCAGCGTGCCCGCGAGGAAAAGCATTTGTCGTTACGCACCGTGGCGCGGGAGACCAATCTTCCGGTAAGACACCTTCAGGCCATCGAGGCCGGTGACTGGGAATCCCTGCCCCGGGGAGACTACGGCCGGTATTTCGTGCGCGAGTACGCCAAATTCATGTCGCTTGACCCGGAGCCTCTATTGAACGACGTGGCGCCGACAGGCCTGCCGAGCGCCGCGTCCCAGCCTGCCAAACGTCCGGTAGATACCACGCGCGCCGTGCACCCCCTGCGCCGTCTGTTGGTGCTGGGCGTACTCGTTCTGGTGCTGGCGTACCTGGTTTTTGCCGCCCGCGTGGTGTTGAGACCTTCCGAGCTTACCATCACAAGTCCTGAGCATGACGTGGCCACTGATCAGGCGGTGCTTATCGTGTCCGGAGTTACTGTGGCAGGCACGGAAGTGACCCTGAACGGAGCGCCGATGCAAGTGAACGAGCGCGGGCGTTTTTCGCAAGAGGTGCCTCTACAGCCCGGGCTCAACACTCTGATCATCATAGGCAAGAAAGGCCTGAGCCGGTCCGTCACCGTTGTGCGGCGCGTACTGTTCACGCCTGCACCCAACGATCAAGGGGGCGTCGCCCCGGAGCTGTAACCGCCACGGGTTTTGCGCGCATCCAAAAGGCCCGTTCGGTATGGTTTTAGGGCATGATATTTGCTATCATAACGTAGCTGTAGCACGTAACCGTACTTGCCTATGTCGCCAGCCAAAAAAGCAGAGGAATCGGTTCAGGACGGCCGCAACAAAGCGGCCCAGATGGCCATTGACCAGATAAAGGAGAAGTTCGGGGAAGGCGCCATCATGAAGCTGGGCGAAGCCCATGCCATGGAGGTTGACGCCATTCCGACAGGCTGTTTGTCCATAGACATAGCGCTTGGGGTGGGCGGCGTGCCGCGCGGCCGCGTGGTGGAAGTGTTCGGGCCGGAAGCCTCGGGCAAGACCACGTTCACTTTGCATGTAATAGCTTCGGTTCAGAAAATGGGCGGCGTGGCCGCGTTCGTGGACGCCGAGCATGCGCTCGACCCGGTGTACGCCAAGAAGATAGGCGTGGACATAGACCAGCTGCTTATCTCCCAGCCGGATACGGGCGAGCAGGCCTTGGATATTGTGGACACCTTGGTGCGCTCGAACGGCGTGGATGTGGTGGTGGTTGATTCCGTAGCCGCCCTGACCCCGAAGGCCGAAATCGAGGGCGACATGGGTGATCAGCACATGGGCCTGCAAGCCAGGCTCATGAGCCAGGCGTTACGCAAGCTCACGGCCATAATTTCCAAGAGCAAGACAGTGGTCATATTCCTGAACCAGACGCGCATGAAGATAGGCGTGTTCTTCGGCAACCCCGAAACCACTACCGGCGGCATGGCCCTGAAGTTCTATTCGTCAGTGCGCGTGGATATTCGCCGCATCGGTCAGATAAAGCAGGGCGAGCAGGTGGTAGGGAATC
>CAZMHN010000007.1:0-37381 GCA_964566145.1 uncultured Gammaproteobacteria bacterium | reverse complement strand
CCGCCGCCGGTACAAGGAATGTTGCCTATGTTCCTGAAATTCAAGGTGTAGGTGAGGGTGTCGCCCGGCTGCGCCACTGCGTGGTCAACAGTCTTGTCTATTTCCAGGTGGCATACCTTGGGCTCTATGTCATCGTTCGTAATGACGCAGGTTTTGGTCTCCCCGCCGTATATCTTGCCGTAGCATTCGGCTGAACGGCTCTTGGCATAACCGGAGAGCTCAATCTCGTCCACGTTGTAATCGCCCGGGTTAACGGTCACGGTCACGCCCGCTTCGCTACCCGGGAACGAGGTCTGCGACGGATTCACGGCTGTCACGTTCATGGTGAAATTTGAGGCTACCTTATTACCGCTATTATTGTTGATAACGTGCTTCTTCACGATGATAGTCGCGGTCGGGACAGGACACACAGCCTTGGGCCAATACACGCTGTCTTGGGTGGAAAGCGCCAGTTCGTGCATACCCTCTCCGCTGGAGCCAACCGTGAAATTACCCACGACTACGCCCTGGGTTCCGGCCGGAGCAGGCTTGGTGTACGACTGGTCAATAAGCGTACCGCCCGGACCTGTAACTTCCACCGAGAGCAAGCGGCTGTCGTCGGTACCGTCGTTGTTCTGGGTGTACTTATCAAAGAAAACGTAGGAGTAGCTACCCGGCGTCAAATACATTTCATTCACCTGCGCGTCGTCGAAGATGACCTGCAAAGTTGAAATGTCGTAAGCCGGTGCCGAAGCGTCCTGGGCCAAGAAACCCTGTACAGCCCGGGCTCCGTAACCAGCCGGGGTGCTAGTACCAGTGACGCGCACCGTGTCGCCTGACCCGGTTACCACCTGGAATACCTTCACCGGGAACGGGGAAGAAATATCCTTGACCAGATTCGCAGTAGCCGGGGAACCGTTCAAGGTCACGCTCAAGCTGTCCAGATAGTCGCCGCGCGTAAAAATAAGCAAGCGGTTGCGCTGGGTCTGGAACGTGGCGTCGATGGCCTGGAACTGGTTGCCGCGGAACAGGTACACTTCGCCCGCGCCGGTGCAGGTCGCGACCGGAACTTCCTCCAGCGGCTCATCCACGTCATCGTTAGTTATGACGCAGGTCTTGGTTTCGCCCGCCGCGATAGAACCGGAACATTCCGATCCGATGTCAGCCACATAGGCGGCGTCCGCATCCTCTGTCACATCATACTTGCCAGGTTGTACCGTGACTGCGACACCGGACTCGCTACCCGCAAAAGAGGCTTGCGAAGGGTTCGCGGCCGATACATGCATAGTGAAATCGGAGGACTGCTTCTTGCCGCCATCGTTGTTCGTAACCAGCTTCTTCACTATGATAGTCGCGGTATCGTACGCATTCACGAAACGGCAGGCAATGGTCTCATCGGAGCCCATAACCAAGTCTGTGACCGTCCGGCTCTGCACATCTATGGTGCCCACTTCCTGCTGTCCTTTTTGGCACACCACGCTCTCAAGGTGCGTACCGGCCGGAAGGTCGGTTTCTGAAAGCTCGTACGTGCCGTTCAGTACATCGAATTCCAAAGCACCCGTGTCTGTCGTCACCTGAGACGACGGGTCTGACGGACTCCCGCTAACATCGAATGTGTATCCGGACAAAAGCGCATCGGGTACGGAGCCGTCCAAGTCCGGGGTTCCGTCGCCGTCAACGTCGAACTGCTTTTGCACCAGTATCTTCCCGCCGCACATCGTGTTGGCCAGCTCGCTCATGGCCTGCGACAGTTGGGCGAAATCCGCCGTGATTACGTCCACGGAGGTATCAATGGTGCTCGGAGGCGCCACGTTGGGGCCGGTGATGGCCTTGAGGTTGTCTATATTCAAAGGGTCGCTGCCGCCGCCTATGCCTATGGCGATAATGCGCGTACCCGCTGCCTTGATGCCATTGGCGCGCTCTATGGCCTTGGCCAGGGCCGCGCTCTCTCCGCCGGTGCTACTGCCTGAGGAACCCCAGCGGTTCGGATTTCCGTCAGTCGCGATTACGATGAGATTCTGCTTGGCCGTGCGGGGATCGAACGTTGAGTAGCCCTTAGCCAGCCCGTCATCCCAGTTCGTGTAGCTGGACCCGGCGGAAGGAATTTGGTTCTGTACTGCCGTGGCCGCCTGAGCAGGCGTCAAAGAAAACGGTTGCACCACGCTCGCCGTCTGATTGAACTTGGACAGGCTGAACACAGTAGGTGTGCCATCGAACGCATTGGCGAATCCGGTCAGAGCGCTTTTCACCTGCGTCATTTCGCTCTGCTCAATACTGCCGGAAACGTCCACTATCAAAGCCACATCCAATCCGCACGCCTGCAAAAGGGGCGGGTTGGACTGGGGCGGGGTGCCGGTGGCACTTACCTGTCCCAACGGGGACGGGACAAAAATTTGGAGCGCCAAGGCCAAAAGGGCCAAAACGCTGATCGGACGTAGGGCCGCGAGAACGCGGCGCGAGAACGCTGTAACGTGTGACATAGGCTGTATTACCTCGACCCAAGACGGACCCGAAAAGGCTCGGATGCGTCTTTAGGCTAAAAAGTAAAAAAGATAACAGCTGACCTTACCACAAGACCATAAACTTGTCAAGAGGTAAGCTTTGAAGCCGTTGCGGGACCACCCTAACATCTTGTGAATAAAAAGAAAAGCCCTGCCTAAGCGGGGCAATTCCTGCTAAATTCAGCTTCGCTATACGGCCATGAGCAGGAGGGCCAGAGCCAGTACGAAAGCCGTGTGCCCGATGACCGAGAGTTTCTGGATGCGCACCTTGACCAGTATGTTGATGAGCAGGGCCGCTCCCAAGAACACCATGAAGTAAAAGTACACCTGCCTGACTTCATCCTGCATGTTCGGGATGGTCAAACCGAATACCTTGGCGTACCGCGCCTCGCCCTCATTGAAAGTGTATACCTGCTGCGTCTGCGCCTGCGGCGCCACCCAGGCCAGAGTGAAATTCTCGTGCTGGCCGGAAGGACTTACCGCCTGTACCGTCAAGCGTTCGCCGCCGCGGCTCATAGTGGCCAGGTGGTACGGTATAGTTCCCTGCCATACGTCGGGAGTGCCGGCCTCTTGAGTGAGTTCGCCAGTTTCGCCCGCCAAGTGCGCCGTAACCTTCGACGCCCCCACGATGGTAACGCGCACGTGGTAGGCGTCGGCCTGCTGAGTAACCGTGATGTTCGACTCGTCCATTACCAGCTTTGGCGACGGTTGGGGAGCTTCCTCAGCCGGCACGACCGGCTGTTCCGCTACCGGCGCGGTCGGGAGTTCCGTTTCTATCGGTGGCTCAGGTTGAGGCTGAGACTCAGGTTCAACCTGAGACGGTTGCGTGACCGGGGGCGTTTGTTCCGCGGCCGCTACCTGACCTTCCGACGGTACCGCTATTTTCGGCAGACCGGACGGAGCGCTGGCTACGGTCACGGCAGGCGCTTCCGGGGCTCCTACTGGCAAACCGAACATCTGGACAACGAACGTGGTCTGGTAACCCTCAAACTCGCCCATAGCCACGCCTACGCCGATCTCCGAATAACGCGCGTTCACGATATTGGCACGGTGCGAAGGACTGGCCATCCAGCCTTCAGTCACGCCCTCAGCCGAAGTAAAATGAACCGCCAGATTCTCCCCTGCCACCAAATATTTATAGCCTGCCTGCTGGAACCAGCTCCACGGCGTAACGCCCGCCGGGCTGGTGTGCGCGAAGTACTGGTTGGCCACCATATCCTGCGCTTTGGCCGAAGCCGCCTGCGACAGTTTTTCGTTTACGCTCAGCGCGGTCAGATTCAAATTCTGCCTGGTCTGATTCGTGAGCGACACAATGTTCTGGGGCGTGACAGCGCTCGAGTACAGGCTCGAAGACGGCAAGACCACCGGTACGATAAGCGCCAAGGCTTTCAAGAGCACGAGTATGACGCTGTACCCGACCAGCACCCGATGTTTCAGAGCGTGCGGGTTGTGCTGGTTGCGCTCGTGCGGCACAAAATGGTCGAGCAGGTGCCTGCCGGCCTTGCGAGAATGGCGCTTCACTAGATGTATCACCTTGCGCATATAACGCCTAGAAGCTACGAATCGAACAGGCAACTATACACCAGCTTAGCAAAAAAGTCAAGCCCGAACCAGAGTCATGCACAATTCGACACCGATGGCTACCCGCCCAATACCGGACTGCCACGCAACTTTTCCAAACCCTCATTCGTTATGCCAAGACCAAGACGGCGCATGATTTGATAAGCCCCCCGTCCATCCGCCAGGTAGTAGCGCCTGCCGTCGGCCGGATTCACGTACCATAGCTCCCCCAGTGATTCCGTCTGAAGCAGGACACGGCCCCGCAAACGCTCCGCCAGCTGATCTTTCACTGCAGCGATTTCTTCCCCCGGCCTGTCCAAGTTACCTATGGGAATGCGGGAGATGTCAGCGTTGGTTATCCCGACGGCCTGGCGCGCGAATACCTGGAACGCCGATCCTCCGTCCGCCAGGTACAACACTTGAGACGAAGCCGGATCAGCGTACCAAGCTTCTCCTTGTTCCTCCACTTGGAGAAGGATGCGCCCTTCAACGCCAAACGTAGGCTTGAGGCCGACGGAATAAGACGAACCGCATCCGCACGGCACGGCCGCTGATACCGCGCCGAACGTTCCGTCGAGCGGCGGCTCGTTCATAATGCCAAGCACGCTACCGGCGGCCGGCGCCCTCGCTGATCTGACAACCGTCTTATTCTGCGGGAACATCAGTGGACGAAACTGAGTTGTCGTCCGGGCCGCGGGAACATCAGCCACTACCCGCACTCGCTCTGCAACGGCGTATCCGTCCGTCATTTGATACCAGGAGGCGCGGTTCAAAGCAAGCGTCACCAACAAGACGCTGAAGTACACAAAAAACGCCGTGCTCAAGAAAGCCAAGCGCAGGGTACGCGGAAGCGGAGGTATCACCAGCTGAAACGCCGGTGAAACATGATTGTATGTTTGTTTCACAGCTATTGAGGCTTCGCGGCCTCGGTTTTATTTTTGTTCGAACATACTAATTATAGCACGAAAAGAACTAAAAATCAACCGCCCCGCGCTAACCGCAGGGCGTTACGCGCCTATCACTGACTACGGGTACACCTGCTTGCCCTGGTCGTCCTCTATGATTATAGCTGACGTGGGACAGGACTTGGCCGCTTCCAGCACCATCTGGGCCTGAGCCGACAGTTTCGAATAGTCGGTCCATTCGCTCGTTTTCTCGCCAGTGAGCTGTTTTATAACGGCCTTGCCCTCGTCGTCTAGCTCGAACACTTCCGGGAGGAGCGCAATGCAGGAAGCGGCGCTGATGCACAATTCACGGTCAACTCGTACGCGCATAATCTTTGGATATCGAAATTAGGAACGCTCGGTACGCCTACTCGGCGATGCGCTCTTGGACTTTGAGGCCAAAGCAATAGTCGCCTGCGGGGTGAGTCCAGTTCACGTCATACTGGTACAGCGGACGCATCTTCCCCGCAGCGTCTTCCTTATCGTCGGTCTCGAACGTAGCACACAGTTGGTACGATAACCCTTCGCCAATCTCATACCGGTAGGCCGCATTCGTCAACGGGTCGACAGGCAGTACCAGTTCATACCCAGGATTGAGCGCCGCCAGGCTCAAGGGCATGGTCTGCTCTTTATCGTAGTACGACTGCACCTGCCACTGCAGATTCTGGAGCTCGGAAACACGCTGCTGGTCGCGTACGAACTTCTGCCGTTCCTGCGGGGTTCCGCCGACCACGAACCCGGACACGATGGCGGCAAGCGCCACCACGGCGAACGCGATGCCGTGGGTTTCGTGCCAGCGCCTGGGGTACGCCTCGCCTCGCTCATCGCGCTTCACTGTGAGGTAGTAGTAGAAAATCACCCACCCGCCAATGATGAGAATGGTAAAAACCTTTAGCAGGAACCGCGCGTTGACCTCGCCGGCCAGGAACCGGTATACCAACGCAATGACGTCGCCTATGACCGTGGCCGAAGCCAGGAACAGCGCCAGGTAGGTCATCACCCGCCTGATGCCGGAACGGACCGAGGTGCGGGCGGCGGCCGCGTCGCGTACAAGCTTCCATGTAACCGCGGCGAACACGGGCGCGCCCACGATAAGCGGGGCCAGCATCGACTGTACGTCGGGGCCGTAACCGTAGTACATATTCGTAACCTCATCCGTCACGTAGTGATTGATGAGGGCGAACACCACGCCGCCTAAAGAAACGGCGACTGTACCCAGCGTGAAGAACTGAAGCAGATAAAAGAATATCTCGCGGCCCGATGATTTCGGCGCGGGCGGAGGCGGAGGCATGAGATCTCCCCCGCTCATGATGGCGGCCGACACCGAACTTTCATCCCAGCCGGAGCTGACGAGCATGGACCGTATCTCGGCATCGCCCCTGCCTGCGCTACGCGCACGGGAGATGAACTCCGACAACTGCTCAGAGGCTTTTGACATATACATCACCGGGTTATAGCGCAATAAGCACTGCGCCGACTGCCATGAGTATGGTACCAGCTATGACCTTGACTGTCAGCCCCTCGTTCAGGATGACGGCCGCCAAAACGACCGTAAATACAAGCGACAACTTATCGATGGGGCCTACTTTGCTGGCAGCCCCCATTTTCAGGGCATAAAAATAGAACAGCCATGAAGCGGCCGTTGCCACAGCCGACAGGATGAGGAAGAGCCAGCTTTTGCTTGAAATCGTCCCAAGTTCGCCGGTCTTTCCCTGCCACAGCACAATGGCCCAGGCGAACAAAAGGATGAACACGGTGCGGATGGCCGTGGCCACGTTCGAATTCACGTTCTCCACGCCGAGCTTGGCCAGGATGGCGGTCAAGCCGGCGAAAAAAGCCGAGAGAAGCGAAGCTGTCAGCCACGACATGCCTAACGAATGGTTATGACGTGCGAACGCTCGTGGGCCACCATCCCAAGCTCGAGCCTGGCTTTCGACGGCGCGTACAGCGTGAACAGCTTATCGCCTTTCTTCACGGGTTCCCCCCAGCGAACGTGCAGATGCAGGCCGGCCAGCTTTTCGCGCGGAGCTCCCAAATTCATGCACACCTCGTTGATGGCCTTGTTGTCTATCAGCCGCACGTGGCCTTCCTGGTGGGCGTGTATCTCATAGCGGTATGAGCCCGTCGCGACCGCATCGGAATCTATGTTCGGATCGCCGCCCTGCGCCTCGATTATCTCCTGCATCTTGCGCCAAGCCGCACCCGACTCCAGTTGGCGCCTGGCCACGCGTTCGCCGTCGCCCCTGCGGCAGAAGCCTTTCAGTTCCAATAACTCCCCGGCCAGATACACGGACTTGCCTTCCAGGTCCTTGGGCCTGAGTTCCTTCCTTTGTAGCACACGCAGTACATCCCTGGCCTCCAGGGCCGGGCCGACCCCGCGGCCGATTGGCTCATGGCCCATGGTCTTTATCACTTTCACCTTCATGTTGAATTTGCGTCCCAGGTATACGAACTTATCTTCCAGCTGATTCGACACCTTGCGGCTTGTCACTTTGGCCGTTTCCCCCACCGGCATGTCGATGACCAGATAGTCCACGCCCATGGCCACTTTCTTGGCCATGATGGAAACCAGCATCTTGTCGTACGGTTCCAGCGCCAATGGTCTGGACAAACGGATTATCTTATCGTCGGCCGGGGCTATATTTAGTCCCCCTCCCCACACCAGACATGCGTGCGTCGATTTCACGATGCGCCGTATCTCGCTCATGGGGAACGAGACGGGCGCCAGCACCTCCATGGTATCGGCGGTTCCGGCCGGACTCGTAATGGCCCGGGAGGATGTCTTGGGCATGTAGAGCCCCAGGCTCGCTATGATGGGCGTGACCACCATGGTGGTCCGGTTGCCGGGCAGGCCGCCGATGGAATGCTTGTCCACCACCTGGATCGGCAGGTTCATCTGTTCGCCTGTCTCGGCTATGGCCCGCGCCAGATAGTAAAGCTCAGCGTCCGAATTCGGCTTCACGAATCCGCTCGCCACGTAGTAGGTGGTCTCCACCGAGGAGAGGTTGCCTGACACGATGTCGGAAATGATGGCGTAGACCTCATCGTAGGTCAGCTCCTCCCCCAACAGTTTCTTGCGTATGGCCTGGATGGAAGGCGGCCGTGACAGCACCTGCGCCTCGATGATGGAACCCGCTTTGCAGCGGCACTCCCGCCAGGCCTCCTGCCACAAGCCGATCTGCCCGGGGCTGACGTCGTCGCGCGTGAACTCCATGGCCACCACCACGCGCTTGCCCCTGGGCAGTTTCAGCTCCACGCGGTCCCCGGCTTGAATGCCGTAGCTCTCAGCCTCAGCCTGGTTCATTACCGCCATGGGCTCGCCGCCGGACGACAGGTCGAGCTTCTTGGTTTTGAGGAAAAACGACATGTAAAAAACCTTTACCGGATAAGCCAAGGATAGTGCCGCCGCGCCAATTGTCCCACCTGCCGCGGTTTTACCAAGCCGAATTCGGTGATGAAACCAGTCAGGTACTCGGGCGGAACGCGGTCGAAAGCGTAGTTCACAAGCCTGACGCCTTTGGGGGCGCCGGCCCATACCTCGTCCACTCGCCGCCGTTCAATACGGCTCTCTCCGCCCCAATCCGTCTTCAGTACGGTAGCGGCCACGTACACCGGCAACTTGGAATCATGGGCCGACAGCGCAATGCCGAAGCTGCCTATCTTATTTAGGATCGAGCCGTCCCGACCGATGCTGTCGGCTCCCAGCAACACCCAATCCACTTTGACATCGTCGCCGGAATGGTTGGATATGAGCCATGGAGCGGCCGAATCCACCACCATGGTGGCTGGGATGCCGTGACGCTTCAGGCTCTCGGCCGTGATGCGGCCCTGAAACCGGGGCCGCGTTTCGGTGTGGTACACGCTGAAACGCCGGCGCTTTCGCCTGGCCGCGACCAATATGCCTTCCGCCAGCGAAGAATGGCAGTGAGTGAAGATGGTTTGGTTCGCGCGTACGAGCTTTTGTCCGTACGTCACCACGCCCGCCTCAGCCTTTTCCAATCGGTAGCGGATATCCTGGGCCGCCTGGTCGCACAAGTCAAGCCAATCAACGTCCGGCAACCTGCGCCGAGCGAGCTTCAGATTGAAGACGAACCATCGCGCCAAATTCCTGGCCAAAGGCTCGGTCGGGCGAATCTGCGAAAGCAATTCGGCCTGGCGCTCCAGCTCTTTCCATGCCCCCGTACGCCTTATTTCCACTGACCCGGCTGCTTGCACGATGGCATCCAGCGTCGCGCGCCCAATGGCGGTAGCGCCCTGGATGCCGAGGTCCGCTACTTCCTGTGCGAACCGGCGCATGTCCTTGCCTGAAGTGGGCTTGGGCATAGCTTACTCGAATTGGACCACTTCCCCGGGCCGGACGCTCTTAGGCCCGCCTACGTCCGATTCCGCGGCCGCTCCGATGGGAGCCGGCTTGGGAACGTTCGGCGCCGGACGCTGCCGGAACGTGACCGGCTCCTGTGACATAATGTCGGCCAGGTGCATAGACGGACGCGACGGCCTCACAGACTGTTCAATTGGACGCTGGACTTGCCTTTGAACCGGGACGGCTGCCGGAACGGGCGCCGGCGCCTCCTGCGGGGCGGCAACTGGCTCAACCTTCCTGCTCGCCGGTTCCTCGGTTTGAACAGACGGCTCCCCGGCTTGCCCTTGAGGTACGGCAGAGCCTTCCGTCACCACCAGACGCGGCTTAGGCCTGGGTATGATGCCTTGGCGTATCCTCTTTATATCATCCTTGCAGTACACAGGCCTGACGCCGTCAGGCTTGAACGGCAGTTGCACCTTGCGGCCGCACACCCAGCAGTTATCCTCAAAGAGCTCCGTGCGCTCGCTCGTCAGGTTCAGCCTCACAATATCGTCGTCAGCCGAACGGTTGCGGCGCGTGAGTGGCGCCGGTAGCCGCTTATAGGTGGCTTCCTCCGGGTTCAACGCGCGGGAATCCGCCCTGGCCGCCTGCTGGAAAGTTTCTTCGACGCCGGCCCAACGCAGAATACGCTCCTCCACCGACGCCCGGTCCAGCGCATAGCGCTCGCGCGACACACGCACGATCTTGTCCCGATTGTTCGTGCGTATGCCCACGGGCGGCAGGGTGGTGGCGCTGAACGGCTCGCTCGTCACCCCGTCTATCATCAGCTTCAGATAGATGTGGTAGTTCGGCAGACTCACCAAATCGGTCTCGGTGAAGGTAGGCCCGAATTCCTTTTCCAGGAACTCCGCGTCCTCTGCGCCGACGCGGAACATTATCATAGTGCCCACGTTGCCGAACACAGCCGACTTCACCACGTCTCCGAGCTGTTCAATGTACTGGTGAGCGACAATCAGGTCCAAGCGGTATTTCCGGGCTTCCGACAGAATGGTGGCGAAGCTTTCGGTGGCGAAGTTCTGAAACTCGTCCACGTACAGGAAGAAGTCCCTGCGTTCCGGCTCGGGCATGTCGATGCGGCTCATGGCCGCCAGCTGTATCTTGGTTATCATCATGGCCCCGAGGAGCGCCGAGTTGTCCTCCCCCACCCTGCCTTTCGACAGGTCCATCAGCAGGACCTTGCTCTCGTCCATAATGCGCCTCAGGTCGATGGTTGATTTGGGCTGACCCACGATGTTGCGGATGATGGACGACGACAGGAACTGCCCGATTTTGTTCTGAATAGGAGAAATAGCCTCCGTACGGAACTTCTCATTGTAGTTCTCGTATTCATCCAGCCAGAAACTGCGCACGACCGGGTCGGTTATCTTCTCCACCACCTTCTTGCGGTAGTACTTGTCCACTAGGATGCGCGTGATGCCAAGAAGCGTGGAAGACGGGTACTCGAGCAGGCTCAAGATGGCGTTCCTTAAGATGTACTCTAGCCTGGGCCCCCAGGAGTCGGCCCATATCTTCTTGAACACCCCGACCAGCCCCGAGGCCACAAGATGGCGATACTTCGGGTCGACCGATTCCAACGGATTGAACGCAATGGGATAGTCGACGTCCGAAGGATTGAAATACACGATGTCGTTCACGCGGCCCGACGGGATAAGGTCGATGATTTTCTCCACCAGGTCGCCGTGCGGGTCAACCACGGCCAAGCCGTGACCGGCGCGGATGTCGGTATAGATCATATTCTCGAGCAGGACCGACTTTCCCGTGCCGCTCTTACCGATGACGTACATATGGCGCCGCCGGTCGTCGAGCTTGATGCCGAACTTTCTGGCGCCGTTACGGAAATTGGTGACGGCGAACGGTGTGATGATGGTGGGATTGGTATCCATGCAGATCGTACTACTCTATGAACGGCAAGTTATCCGGCGCAGCTGCCTTGACGGAACCGTCGTGCGACGGCGCAGGCAAGGGCTCGAGCGGCGACTTGCGGCCCGGCGCGAACACCGGCAATGCTGACGGCGGCTCCGCCTTCTTCACCTCGGTCTTCTTGACCAGCGGCGCCTTCACCGAACCTACCGGGAAGTGATACAAGGTGGCCAGCTCCTCCGTATTCAGGATAAAACCCCCTAAACCACGCTTCCGGCTGCGTTTGCGGTAAGCGGACAGGACGCTCCGCTGTTTGGTATTGATGCGCGATTGCTTCAGGAAGTAATCCGCTTTGGTGGTTATCCTGCCAGAGGGCTTGAATCCGTTGATGCCCGAGAACTGCTGTACGGCCCCAACCACCCCGCTGACGCCCCTGCCTTTCAGGAAAGTATCCCGCTGGCCCCAATAGACCATGCGGAATTTCACCAGGAAGCCTATCTTGGAAGCTTTATGCTCGATGGCCTCTATGATCTTCCGCTCGCCCGGGGTAAGGTCGGACACCTTGAGGGTCACCTGCGCCGTGGCCGAAGTGCCGCCTTCAATGCGTTGCTGGGGCTCGATGATTCCCGCGAACAGAGTTTCGGTAAGCTCGTACAGGAGCTGGGCCGGCATGCGCACGAACAGCCACAGCAGGAAGTTGCTGAAACCCGAACCGCTTCCGCTGCTGCGCTTCAAAATGCTATCCACCTCCCGTTTGGACCGCTTCTTCCAGTCATCCCCTGTCGGGGTAATGATGAGCTGGAGCCACACGTCCTCGTCGGGCTTGATGCGCCCGAACACCTCCAACAGTCCGGCCATGGGGTC
This sequence comes from uncultured Gammaproteobacteria bacterium, assembly GCA_964566145.1. Classification (GTDB taxonomy): domain Bacteria; phylum Patescibacteriota; class Patescibacteriia; order Veblenbacterales; family UBA10138; genus CAZMHN01. The sequence continues at coordinate 25,310 of CAZMHN010000007.1, read as the reverse complement.
TTTGAAGAACTCCTCGCTCAGCTGATGTTCGAACTCTTGATAGGTCTTGATCGGGTACACGTCCTTGGCCGTAAGTTCGAACTCGGTACCCCAGAGGTCGTAGGCATCCGTATCGAAATCAAGCGGCACGCGAGTAACATAGTCTTCCACCTCCACAATCTCAGCGTCGGGATATTGGGCATAGATAGAGGCTTCCACCATGTCGCGATAGTCCGTGGGCGTGCGCACAAGGAATTGAGTATACCCGCCCAAGCTCACCACCTCATAGCTGAATGCCACCTGTGTCTTGCCGTCCCACCATTTCTCCTTGAAATTAGGATTGATCTTGGTTGCCGCCAAAGCCGCAAATATGTGTTCCACGGCCGTGGGAATCTGCATGGTATCCTTGGGCACGTCAACGGCCAGAAGTGAGTAGTTGATGGTAGCGGCATACTTCTCCTGCCGCGATTCCAGCCATAGCTGGGCCGTGAAGTACAAAACGAGCGCTCCGAGCACCACAAAACCGCCGTGCGTCAAAACCCACCATGCGGCCGCCAGCGGGTCGTCCGACGGGAACCCGCTCAAGAAAATCCCTAAACCAGTGAGGTCCAGCTCAAATTCCATGATCCCTCCTTATGAGGCAACGCCTGCCTGCGCCGGGGTGTACCTGCCGTCCGGCAACCGCGCAAACCGCTGCTTATTCGTGAGTGCCAGATACACAGTGCCCTTCTTGACCAAACGCTGCTTCATCACTTCCTGTACCAGCTGGTCGCGGCCCATAGGCTCGCCCCGCTCCTTCAGAATCGCCTCGATGACGTCGGCCACCACGCCCGGCTTATAGCCCCACTCGGTCAGCGCATAAATGCCCCGCCCGACCAGCACGAATTTCTTGTCCAAGATGAGCTCGTTATGCACTGTCGGGGCGTAGGCCTCCTTATCGTCGAAATGCTGTTCGTTGATGAGGCGCACAATATCCTTGAAATGCAGCGGCTTGCCGTGCTTCTTCAGGACGAGATAGATCTTATCGTTCATCCGCTTCGGCGTAATGGTCTGCCAGTGCTTCAATCCCCATTCGCCGAAACTGTTGCGCTGCACGCGCGCGGACATGCCGAGCAGTTTCACCGCTTGCATGCCATCGGCTATCAGGCCGCCCAAAGGGCTCTCCACGTTCATGCCCGCCATCTGCCGCGCCAGGTCCCCTTCGCCCATCGGCGTGCCCCGGCTGCTGATGAGCTCCTCGGCCGCGGCCATGAGAGCCTCAAGCGCGGGCAATGAGGCTGTCCTTAGCCGCCACCCGGCGACAAAAGGCCCGGCCTCTTCGCTTACCGGCTCGACGACGTCCGCCAACAGCTCATCCAGATAGAAGCGCACCACCTGCTCCGGCACTTCCGGAGCCAGCTCGGCCAAAAGTTCCGTAAGGCGCCGTTCCGGTGCCGCGCCGCCTTCGTTCTCGATAATCTCGACCACCACTTGCTTCAGGGGCTGTACCAGAGATTTAGCCTCGCTCGAATCCCTGAGTTTGCCTATGGCCAGGCGCTCAATCTGCCTCACGCGTTCGCGCGTGACCTGCAAGGTCTTGCCGATGTGCTCCAGGGTCTCATGCGCTTCCCCGCGCAACGCAAAACGGCGGACCAGCACCTGCTGCTCACGTTCGGGCAAGAGTTCCAGTAGCTTCGCCAGCACTTCCACCGGTTTGAACTGGTCCCGGTGGGCCACTTGCTGGCTCGCAATGATACGATCAAGGATAGACCCTTCCTCGCTCATGTGTTTTATGGTACCGCTTGATTTTCAAACAGGCCCAAGCCTATTTACCACTTATTATTATATCATAGATAAGGTAATCTGTCAACATAAAACCCGCACCTACATGCGGGTTCCTGACGCGGCCGCCTTGAACTGGCTTACCTGTTCTTGCGTGAAGCGGTTTTGGGCGAAGACAGCCTGTACCAATCCACGAGAAGCGGCGAAGCCACGAAGATGGACGAATACGTTCCTATGCTGATGCCGATGATGAGCGCCAAGGAAAAATTCTTTATCGTGTCACCGCCGAACAGGAAGAGTGCCACCAGTACGAGCAACGTACACATGCCGGTATTGATGGAACGCACGAGTGTATCGTTCAAGCTTTTGTTGACCGTATCGGCAAAGCTCTCCACGCTGTGCTTGAAAATGTTCTCGCGCGTGCGGTCGTACACCACGATGGTGTCATGAACCGAGAATCCGAGCAGCGTCAAGAGAGCCGAAACGAACAAACTGTCCACCTCCGTGCCAAGGTAGCGGCCAAGCACGCTGAAAACTCCTACGGTAATGAGCGTGTTGTGCGCCAGAGCTATGACGGCCGTGAGACCGTACTTCCACGACGCCACTGGGTAAGAAACCTTTCGGAACGCCCAGGCGATGTACGAGATGATGAGGAAGAGCGCCACGCCTATGGCCGTAAGCGCCTGCCGCTGGAGTTCCTTGCCGATGGTCGGCCCGATGGACTCGAATCTCAGCTCGTCCGCCGTACCTTGGCCGGCATCGCCAAGCTGGCGCACCACGGTTTGATGCGTTATCTCATCAACATGCTTGAACCGCAGAATGACTCCCTTCTCTCCGGTCGGCTGCACCGCCACGCCACCGAGCTCCAACGGCTCCAATACGCGCTGGATATCCTCGACGCCCGGCCGCGTTTCACTGAACTTCACCTCCAACAACGAACCCCCGGTAAAATCAATGCCGAACTTCAACCCCCACAGGCTCAGGGAGACTATGCTCCCCGCTACGAGCACGGCGGAGAATGCATAGGCAATGCCTCGTCGTTCAATGAAGCGTATCATACGCGTGTGCTTGCGTCGGGCATGGAAATTTCCGGCTTAGGCCGGACCGCGCCGAACGCCCAGGTCCACCTCGCCACCCTGCCCACGGCTATGAGCCTGAGGAACGTCCGGGTTACGGTAATGGCCGTAAACATGCTGACGAGTATGCCTAAGCCAAGGGTGACGGCGAAGCCCTTCACCAGGCTGGAACCGAAGAACATGAGGATGACAGCAGTGATAAGACTGGAAACGTTGGAATCGCGGATGGATGTCCAGGCGCGCTTGAACCCTTCCTCAATGGCGCTCCCCAGGGGTTTGCCGCTCCGCAGTTCCTCGCGCAAACGTTCGAAGATGAGCACGTTCGCGTCCACGGCCATGCCGACAGATAGTATGAAACCGGCGATGCCTGCGAGCGTGAGCGTGACTGGCCACAGTTTGAACACCGCCAGCGTAAGCGCGGTGTAAATGCCGAGCGCGGCGACCGAGAGCAACCCGGGCAAACGGTAGTACGCCAGCATGAAGAAAGCGACCATGGCCAGACCTAAGAGTCCGGCCAGCAAGCTCTTCTGTACGGCGGCCTGGCCCAGGCTCGCGTCCACGTTCGTTTGGGTAACCAGGGTCACGGGCACCGGCAGGGCACCGGAATTCAGGCGCTGGGCCAACTGTTTGGCCTCTTGCAGTCCGAAATCGCCGCTAATGACCGCCTCTCCGCCCGTTATCTCCTCTTGTACCGTGGGAACGCTGATAGGAGCGCCGTCCAGGTAGATGGCGACAGGCTGGCCCACGTTGCGTTTGGTGACCTCCGCGAACAGCTGCTTGCCCTCGTCGTTGAATGTCAGCGCCACGTACGGCACGCCGGTGTTCTGGTCGAACTCAACGCGCGCCTTCTTGAGCTGTGAGCCAGACAGACCGGTGCTCACGTACTCCTCGGGCGCCTGGGGCTGTTGCGTACGGATGAGTATGTGGCTGGCGCGTATCTGTTCCTCGCCGTTCTCCGTGCGCTCGCCGGTTTTCTTGATGATATGGTACCCGAACTGCGTCTGCACTAGCTCTTTCGTGACTTCGTTCAATTTCAGCGCGAAGACGGCCGTCTCGAATTCCGGCACCATCATGCCCTTTCCAAACCAATCCAGGTCGCCGCCCTTGTCCTTGGTGCCGTCCTCGCCGAACTCTTGGGCCAGCTTCCCAAAATCCTCCCGCCTCAAGGCGCGTTTCAGGATGCCTTCGGCCTTGGTCTTAGCCTCGGCGTTGTACTGGTCGACGGCTCCGGTGTCTGCCGGCGCCGCGTTCTTTTCCTTGAACTCCAAAATTGGCGTTTCCCCTATCAGCCGTATGGCCTCTTGGGTATCAGTGACGCCAGGCAGTTCCACGATAACGCGCGAACTGCCGCCAACTTCGCTCGTCTGGATTACCGGTTCGGATACGCCGAAAAAGTTTATGCGCCGCTCAATCACGTCCCTCACGCCTTCCAGCGCATCTGACCTCTCCTCTTCGGCTATCTGACTCACGTCAGCTTCGTACACGAGGTGCGCCCCGCCTCTCAAGTCCAATCCTAACTGCAGGTCGTACTTGTTCCAGAAACCCGCCAGCGGCACCCACGACGGCAGCTTGGGCCAATCGACCAGCCCCGCCACCAGCGCAAGCACCACAATTCCTAACATGGCGAACCATACGCCCTTCCTGGGCGACGGGTTCTTGACCACCAGCTTCCACAGGGCGGCGAACGGCCACCATATGAACCCGAAGGTGTCCGCAAGCCCCTGCCCTATCTTCCTAAAAAACGACATGAAAGACCGTTACGTGAGATAAGCGCCTCAGGCTCGCCCGAGGCAACGGAAGATACTCTACCAAAGGGTCCGAAGGCTGGCAAGGGCCGCGTCATTCACTCATGGATGAAGCCGCCGGCCTGCAGCTCCCACAGGCGCTTGTACAGGCCGCTCTCCCGGGCCAAGAGCTCTTGGTGGGTGCCGATTTCCTGAATGCTTCCGTCATCCATGACTACGATGCGATCCATCTTCATGATGGTGGAAAGCCGGTGGGCAATGACCAGCGTCGTACGTCCCTGCATCAAGTTGCCCAACGCCTCCTGTATCAGTGACTCAGTATTGGAATCCAGACTGGACGTAGCCTCGTCGAGCACAAGTATCGGGGCGTTCTTTAGTATGGCGCGGGCGATGGCAACACGCTGACGCTCTCCGCCGGAAAGTTTCACCCCGCGCTCACCAACCAAGGTTCCGTAACCGTCCGGTAACCGGCTTATGAATTCATCGCAGTGGGCCAGCTTGGCCGCCTGACGCACTTCCTCATCGGCGGCCTCGCGGCGGCCGTAGCGTATGTTGTCGAGCAGCGTACGATGGAAGAGTATTGGGTCTTGCGAGACCAAGCTCACTTGGCGCCGCAGTGATTCCTGCGTGACTTGCCCTGCATTCTGGCTGTCGATGTAAATGCCGCCATGTTCAACGTTGTAGAATCTGAACATGAGGGCGGTGAGGGTGGTTTTGCCGGCGCCGGAAGGCCCGACCACGCCTACCTTCTCCCCCGGCGCCACACTCAGGGAAAAGTTACGTATGACCTCGCGGCCGCTGGGGTAGGCGAACGTTACGTCACGGAACTCGACTACGCCCCGCGACACCTCCAACGGACGGGCGTCCGCCGCGTCCCTCACTTCATGAGGCGAGGTGAGAATCTGCACCATTTCCTGGGCGTCCGCCAGACTCCGGTAGATGCGCCGGATCACGCGCCCAAAACCCCACAGCTGATCAAACAGGTGAATGATGTACACCTGGAGAAGCACGAAATCACCTACGGTGACCGCGCCCCGCTGCCACAGGCGGATGGCCAGGAAAAAAATCGCGAACTCCAGCAGGAACATGAATCCGGCCTGCATGGATTCCACCAGCGCGTCGAAATCCCAGGAACGCTTATTGAGCGTGAATTGTTCCTGCGTCAACCCGCTGAAACTCTTATGCTCGAACCCCAGCGCCGTGAACACCTTGACGTTCGCTTGGTTGGTTATGGTGTCGGCCAGGTATCCGGTCACGCGCGTATCCGAAGCGGCGGCGGCCTCGTCGAACTTGAATTTTTTGAGCGCCAGGTAATAATTTATCACCATGTACAGAACAAGCCAGCCCAGCATAACGAATCCAACCACCGGATACCTGAAGAACACCACCGCCAGAACCGCAACGATGGAAACCGCCGTCCTGAGCAGGCTCCAGTAAAAAGAATCTCCGATGTCCTCGAAGCCGCGCACCAGCCGGCCCACTTTCCTGACGAGCGAACCTACGAACCGATTTATAAAGAAACCGAACGAGTGCTCGTGCAGATACTCGAAACTCGTGTTGTACAAGTCCGCCATCACCCGGAGCTGGAAGTTGTTGTTCACGTAGGTGGCAACGCGGAAGGCTACCCATATGACGCCGTTCAGAGCCAATATGATGGCGATGGTGCGGATGAGCTCGCGAGCGGTTCCGTCTATTCCCGCCTGCGGCGCCATAGCCAGCGCGTCAAAGAAGCGCTTGTAAAAGAGCGGGACCATTATGCCGACCACCGTGGCCAGCACAATGGAACCAATGGTCAGCCAGAACTGCCCGCGGTAACGCCGCAGGTGATTCCAAAAAATGACGTAGGTTTGCTTGGTGACGGGTTTCATAGGACGCGGGGCGGCGCAATCGGCCGGCGCTTACGGCACTTGAGCCTACACCATACTATGACGCGAATCAAAGCCTAACGTTACAATCCCTGCTTCTGCGACCACTTGACGTACCAGGCTACGTACACGGCCGCCAGGGCCGTGTAATTCAGAGCCAAAAACCACGGCTCGCCCCAGGAAAAACTGTTCACCGTGTAGCCGGACACGGGCCACAAAAATGGCGTGGGGAAGAAGTCCCGGCCGTGAGTGAACACGTCTATGACTATGTGAAGCGCCCATCCCCACATAGGCCACCACATGCGCTTGCCGCGCCACAGATACGCGACAAGCGCCGCGAGGCCGAACATGACTAAGCTGTGAGTGAAGTTGTATATATGATAGACATACTCAGGTATCACCGGCAGCTCCGGCTTCCCGAAAGGCAATCCTCCCCATAACAGGCGCTGCACGAAGAACAGCCCGAACGAGAGCAGGTCGGGCGCCACTCCGAAGAACGCTCCCCACAGCCTTTGGCGCATGGTGAGCTTGTGGCACGCCGCAGCGGCCCACAAAGTATGCGCGAACACATCCATGCTATTTCCTCCGCTTACCTTCGAGCCAGGCCGGGACCGGCAAAAATACTATCTCTCTCCAATGGCACACCTCATCCTCGGTCACGTCGTAATACCTGACATATACATTCTCAATACTGCCGTGCAACGCCTCGCTCCACTTGAATCCCAACGCTTCCGCCGCCGCACGCACCGCAGACTCGGAAGACCCCTCCACCTCGACCACCGGCGGTATCCACGGCCATACATCCAGCGTCACTTCGCAATCATTCAGTTGCCAAGTTTCCCGCTTGGTTTCCTGGTACGACTTCGCCTCGAGCCCGATTGATTCGAGTATTGAACAGGTACCCTCAAAATCGTCCACCGCGACCGATTCCTCCAAGGTGCCTTCAAGGGTGCGCTCACGCAATTCCTTGTATGTGAACGTCACCTTGTCGCCTTCATCCCTCACCCGCACCCATCCGCCGCGCTTACCCAGGCGGTCATCCGGAAAATCGTACGGCTTGCGCCGCATCAGGCGTTCCGGATGCGTCAGCTTGGCGCCGGCGGCGCTCAATCGTCCGCGTACCGACCCCAATTCCTCAACAATCCACTTCGCCTCTATCTCCGTCTTCATGACTACAGTTCGTAGATGACGTCCTTGCGCTCCACCACTATGTTCCACCCTTTGCGCCTGGCCACCTTGTACAGGTTCTGGTTGGGATTGAAGCAGATCGGCCTGGAAACCGCCTGCAGGAACGAGGCGTCACTTTCGCTGTCACCCACGCCGACGCTACCGGCCAGTTTCAGGCCTTCATCCTTTAGATAACGCTCCAATATGGCGTACTTGTTGCGAATCGGAAGCTCCAGAACCTCGCCGGTGTAACGCCCGTCATGCGTTTGAAAAACCATCCCGTACACAGCGTCGAATTTGTAGAACTTGTCGAACTCCTGCACGATCTCAATGGGCGAACCGGAGATGGCGAGGAGCCTGTGCGTGGGCCGCAGATCCTCGATGAGCTTGCGCGTGTACGTGTACACGCGGCTCTTCTGCTGGTTGATGACTATCTGCGCCACGCGCTTGACGTCGTCCACGCTTACGCCCGTAATACGCCGCTCGTACGAGTGCACCACCTGCATGATGTAATCCTCGTAGAATCCCTCGCGGTTCACCCAGGCGAAGTACTCATGCTCCAGTTCTTTCCTGACTATCTCCGGGAACACTCCGTACCGCACGAGCGCCATGATCAGTTCGCGCTGCAAGCTGGAACGGAAAATCGTGCCGTCGATGTCAAATACGGCTATGCGCTGTTTTTTGGATGAGCGCCGAGCTGACCTGGCCATACCCTATCGCCTCGGCTGACTTGCGGCTTTCCTCTTGGCCTCCTTGCGTTCAATGTAGATGATGAGCGTCATGAGCATGACGGCTCCCAATCCGTACGATACATACACGCCGACCAAATGGTGGAAGCGGAACAGAAAGATAATTAGTTCAGCCAGGAACTGAACGCCGAAGAATATGGATACGGCCGCTGAAGCGCGGAAGAGCGCCTTCTGCCAGGTGGCGAGCCGACGGTGCCGCAGGTACAGCATGAGCCCGAGGAAGATTATGAACAGCGGGAAGGAGACGTATGAGTGCAGGAGTACAAGCTTGAAAGCGTACTGCTCGATGGGACACTCTCCGCCGCGGCTGAAGATGTACACCACCTGGTTGCTACAAGTTCTCCCGTGTGGATTGTACAGACGGTTCAGGTCATACAGCAGGCGTTCGCCCAAACCGATGAGGGTCAGGGTAAGGAGTACTGACAGGAACACGCCCGTGGCGGTAAGGCGCTCTTTGGGCGGCGCGCTGCGGGCGACCGGCTGGGAACCGCCTGGCTGAACTGTCGGTAAATTCGGCATAGCTGTATTGAATGGTACCTCCAAAAAAGCATGTTTGGCAAGAAAAAAGCCCCTCACCACAGCCCTAGTTTATGAACGGGCTAACTTATGGTGAGGGGGTTGACGGCGCCCATGAAGCTCTGACCCGGGCGCCCTGGGCCCTAGTACACGGCCTAGGCCGCCCATCGCGGCTCATAAAGTCGCGAGTATACGGCCGAGCCGTCAGTAACGAAGTGAGTGATGTCGATGACAATGATGTACATCATTTCAAGCCGTGTGTATTGGTCCACTGTTTTATTGTGGAACTTTCTCGGCAACATGCAGATGTACACGCGACTGTGTTCAGGGCGCCATTCGGCGCTACGGCAGAACCCGTAGTCCCGCGTTATGAAAATGAGCCTAGCGGCAGGCCGCTCGGACGCCATGAGCTCCAATTTCTCAAGGACCGTACCGTCATCAGCGCGGCCCCACGTTTGAGTGGCGACCACTACCTGCTGTACGACATCAAAGGCCGCTCCGTTCGTCAATTTCGCCAGAAAGGCATTGATGGCAGGCTGCTGCCGGATGTAACGCAACTTCCTGCTCTTCATTCGCGGCGATGCGTTCTTCTTTATGCGCTTGAACGGATTGAAGGTACAGGCGTCATACGCCAGGATGACGCTGATGGTTTGTGTTGTTTTCATATGTGCTCCTGTCGAATTGACCGTAGAACGATAGTACGCCTCTCGCTTCTATTCTCCTAATGTTGCCGTGTAATGCGCTGGCACTCCATAGGTACATGCTTGGTGATGAGCCCGATGAGAGCGGTCTTCTTGAACTCTCCCACCGGCAGTGAAGCTCCCTGCAGCCTGCGCGGCAGCAGACAAACGTGAAGGAATCCATCGGGACTCCACCTGGAATCGCGTACGAACCTTCTGTCCCTGGTTATGAACAACAGCCTCGTGTTCTCGTTTCCCTCCAGCTTGCGCAACTGGCGGACCCACTTTCGCAAGTACAGTACTATCTCGTCATCCGGACGATCGAGCATATTGAAGTTGTACAGCGAGCGTACTCCCTCCACCTGCGGCAGGCTTCTTAGCCTCATAAAGCGCCGCTCCTACCGGCGCCGCCAGCGATGGTTGGGAGTTATGGAAACCTCTCGCCCCACGTTCGAATCGAACAGGAGCAAAAGTTTTGGTTCGGGTTCTACTGATTGGGCCGGCATGGAAACCTCGTGAATTTTCTGGATAATGACTGTGAGTTGTCAAAGAACGAAGCGCCGCCCCGGTATCGGGACGGCGCAAAATCACACCCTCATGAGCTTTATGAAAACAAGCAGTCTTGTTCTCATGACTTCATGGTAGCCTGTGTAAAACCAACCGGCAATAACCGGTCAAGGCCCCGCCTTTACCGAGGCCTGACGGCCAGGCGCATCCCGCACCACGGACAGTGCCAAAACCGCCGTTTGGGGGCGTCCCCAATGGACCACCACCCCCGGCACCCGCCGCAACGGAAGTGCGCCAGCCGCTCGTCTGACCGCACCAAACCGGGCGGTTTATCTCTTCTTGGTGAGCGTGAACGCATCGAGTATGTTGTGTCGCTTGCGCTCCCAGTCCCTGAGCTTGGGAGCGTACTCACGGTATATCCTCCCCTCCTCGCGCTCCGTCTGCTCTGAACCGGCCCCCTCATGCTGATGTTGTCTGAGTTTGTCGTCGCGCTCGCCGCTGATGCGATCAATCTGCTTTTCCACCCGCATGAGATACACAAGGCCGCCCGTCATAATGACGAAGCAGCCTACGTTTATCCACGCCAGCTGTTCAGTGGTGAAGATCATAGGTCATCCCCCTAGAAGGTCACCGGCACGCGGAGCTCGTCGTCGTTCTCGGACAACCCGGACGGATTGTCCTTTTTCAATACCAGCGTGCCGTATGCGGCCGTGGGTTTATTGAACTTAACACTGGCTTCGAACGGAACGAACTCTTCGGTCATCCATTCGCCCTTGGCCTGGGCTATGCCGGTCCCAAGCTCATCTCCGTCAGCGTCCACCAACACCACGGGAAACGAAGCTTCGAAGAACCAATACCCGCGCGCCCTCCCGGCCACCTTCAGGGGGCTTTCCACTTTCGTGCCCGGCCGCGGGTAGTCCAAACGAATGAGGTCCTGCTTCGACAGCTCGCTGCCTATGTCCTCGGTGAAAGCCGGCCCTCCCGGCACCTGACAGCGCCTGGGGTAACTCTCCATCACAGCATAACCAGCCGAGGCGCACTCCGCGAAACTCTTCGGCACGACGCGTTCCTGCGCCAAACGCACTAGACCAAAAACGATGACCGCCGCCACCACAAGCAACGTAAAGACGCCAATGCACACAAAACCCGCAATGGCGTAAGATTGTTTCCGCATACTCCTGAAGTTTAGCTCGTTAGCGTGGACTAAGCCGCCCTGTTACCCATGCCTTCAGCCTCGCGCTCGGCCGCATTTACTGCCGCGCGCAACGCCTTGAAATCGGTACGGGCCCAGCCCGGGTAGGTCCCCAGCTTGATAAGTTCGTCGCCGCGGCCTTCGGCGAAATCGTCCAGCTCCTTAAGCATTTGGCGGTACGTATCACTGCTCTTCTCCCGCTGGCTCATGAATTCGGCCACTTGGCGACTTATCTGTTCGTCCGACGCCATACGCGGCTCCTCAGGCTCGCTTTCGGCCACGCGGCCGCCGCCCGCGCCCTCCTGGGAAAAAGAACCGAACAATTTGAACATGCCCATGACTAATACATGCTCGGCCTGAGGTCGTGCGAAACCAGCTTGCCGGCTTTATCGTAAGTGAACTTGCCGAAGAACTTCTGACCCTTCAAAAACAGCGGCAACCAGTGTTCGTCGTCCGCCCACATATCCTGGTACGGTACGGCATCGTCCTTGAACCACTGGGGCCGCGACTCCCCGGTTTCTTTCGGCTCCCCGGTAAAACTGTTCACGCGGTACACCGCCACCTCCACCTCCTCATCGCCGGCGGTCGGGTATTCGAATATGAGATTGCCCATAAGCTCAAGCTCCGTTGCGACGATGCCGCACTCTTCCGTCAGCTCGCGCTCGGCCGCTTCGTTAACGAATTCGCCCTGCTGCACCTTGCCGCCGAACCCGTTCCACTTGCCGGCGCCAAAGCCCCGCTTCTTCATGCCCAAAAGCACCTTGCCGTCGCGATGGACCAAACACAGTGTTTGGAGTTTCATGCTCATATGCTACACCCAATCATACTACCCGTGAATGAGCCTACTTCTTCCGCACCGCGTCCACGTACTTCCGCAACAGCCACGAACTTGACTGCACCTTTCCCCCCTGGCCCATACTGAAAACCATCTTAATGCCAAGGCGCTGGCACAGCGCCACCTCGGGTATGTTGTCCGCCGTTCTGTCGCCGCCGTTCGCGAACACGTCGGGACGGACGCGTTTGAGCTCGGTGCATACGCTCATGTCCTTGGGATTCTTGCGGTGACGGGTTATGACCACCTTGTCTACGGATTCCAGGGCCTCTATAACCTCTTTGCGTTCCGCTTCCGGCATGAATACGTGGCCCTTCTTCTTCCTGAGCCAGTTGTCATTGTTCAAAATCACCACCAGCCTGTCCCCTAAGCGCCTGGCAGACTTGAACAGGCGCACGTGCCCGACGTGTATGGGATCGAACCCTCCGCTTACGGCCACCACTGTTCGCTTATCCCGCTTGCGCATATTACCTGCGGCGCTCAACCTTTCGTCCGGTAAGCTGCTCAATCTTCCGCACCACGCCCTCGCCCTGAATGGTCATGGGCCACGCCAACAGCATGGCGTCGGGGGCGACCGGCGCTGTTTGTATCGCCTGCACCATGAGCTTGGTGGCCAGGCCCTGCCTGCGGCGCGACGGCACGGTGAACATTGAGCACAGGTACAAAGCGTCGTACCGTTTCGCCGGCTCGGTCTGGTCGAACAGCTGCCGTTCGGTGAGCGTGCCGTTCACGAACAGCCTGGCCAGCTCTGCCTGTGTCGGCACCACGACCACCCATGAGATGGGCTCGCTACCGCCGTCCAGCTCATACAAAAACGCGTCCTTCCACAAGGAACGAAGCCTTCTCAAGCACTGCTGGGTGATGGGTATTTGCCTGGGGTCTGTGGCTGTACCAAAAAACTCCTCAGCCAGCTTCATTGTCTTAGCTACTATGGCATCTTCCTTGCGTACGGCCATAGCCTAAGTATAGCAAGCGCCCCCTAAAACACTAGGATTATTTATTTAAATGCTTTACTTGTTATTTGTTTATAGGGATTATATGCATTTGGTAACTCTTGTATAAATTTCGACCCACCAAACAAAGCATCATCAGTAGTAATTATATAGAGCTGTGAAATTGGTATGTCAAAAAAATCAACAAGATATTTTGCTGTCGCCAAAACAATAAAATCTACTATCTGCACCCACTTTTTATGACCAAAAAAGACACGATAAAAACGATCTACTGATATGATGATGTCTCTATTTGTTGATATATCATGAATCTTAACATCCCTAGACATCTTTCTCATCGTTTTGTGACTTGTACTAATAAAAGTATGAAGATTATCTCGAGCAGTATTGTATTCAGCTTGAGTAAAAATTTTTTCTTGATACCTCTTTTTTGCCAATACCTTAAAGGCTTCTGCTATACACAAATCCGGCACATAAATTCTTGCTACGTCATCTTTCAACTGCTGTTCAATGATTTTCCACCATTCATGACATGATTCAATATTTTTATCTCTCTGCCCACCCAATGAACTTGGAATAAACTTATTGGCAAGAAAGTTGGTATCAATAACAAAATAACTCCGTTTCTTTTCTGTAGGATTTTTAGGAATTTTTCTCCGCGCTACCATAGTAGCTCCAAAAATTCTAGGCGCCGTGACACCTCTTATACTTTTTCCCGCTCCCGCAGGGGCACGGGTCGTTGCGGCCCACCTTGTGGCCTGATTCGTCGCGGGTCTTTCCCATGACCGGACCGCCGGTGGTGGACACGGCCGAAGCGAACACGCTCTTGCCTTCAGCCATGGTCTTGGCCGGACCTTGTTCCTGCATGTCGCGGCGTGGAGCCTGCTGATCCTGCGCCAGATGCTGAACCACGGCGGTCTTGTACACGTTGTAAACCACCGACTTGCGTATGGCGCCCCTCAATTCCTGGTACATGCGGTAAGCCTCGCGCTTGTATTCCACCAGCGGATCGCGCTGGCCATAGCCCTGCAAGCCTATGCCGCCGCGCAAATGGTCCATCACCGTAAGGTGCTGTACCCATAAGCTGTCTATGCTCCTCAAGAGCAGGGTCTTCTCGGCGTCGCGCGCGATTTTGTCCGCGTCCGGTATTTGCAGCTGTCTCGCGCGCTCCTTCAGCGCCTGCTCCTGCACTTCGTAAGCCTTATGCGCCAGCGTTGAGAGATAGCGTATGAATTTGTCGCGAGCGATGGCGTCCTGGGCCGCGTCGCCCGCCTCGGTCTCTATCTCATCAAGCTTCTTCCGGACTTCCTTGGGCACGGGGAACATGGAATGGACCACCTCGTATATTTCCTCCAGGTTCCAATTGGCCTCGTTGGTGTCCGCAGTGTGGAATGCGACCACGTCCCTCAACTCCTCGTCCACCAGCTCAAGCACCATGCTACGCAGTTCCTCGGACGCATGCTCGGACGCGCGCAACACGTCGCGGCGGCGTCGGTAGATGCCGTCGCGCTGCTTGTTCAGCACGTCGTCGTACTCCACCAAGTGCTTGCGGATGTCGAAGTTGTGGCCCTCCACCTTCTTCTGTGCCGACTCGATGGACTTTGACACCATGGTGTTCTCTATCGGCACGTCGTCAGGTAGACCCATGCGCTCCATTAGGTTCTTCACCCGGTCGCCGCCGAATATGCGCATTAGGTCATCCGACAGGGAAACATAGAACACGCTTGACCCCTCATCGCCTTGCCGGCCGCTGCGTCCCCTAAGCTGGTTGTCTATGCGCCGGGACTCATGCCGCTCCGTACCTATGACACGCAACCCCCCGGCCCGCTTGACCGCTTCGGATTCCGACTTATCCGGCGGGTTGCCGCCGAGGATAATGTCCACGCCGCGGCCAGCCATGTTGGTGGCAATGGTCACGGCTCCCCTCCTGCCTGCCTGGGCTATGATTGAAGCTTCGCGCGCGTGGTTCTTGGCATTCAGCACCTCATGCGGCACGCCTTCGCGGGTCAGGAGCTCGGATAGCACCTCGTTCTTCTCTATGGAAATGGTACCCACCAGCACGGGCTGGCCGGCTTCGTGCCGCTCCTTCACTTCCTGCACTACGGCCAGGAACTTGCCTTCCTCGTTCTTATACACCTTGTCCCGGTCGTCCACCCTTATCATGGGCCGGTTCGTGGGTATGCTCGTCACCTCGAGTTTGTATATCTTGGCGAACTCCTCGGCCTCGGTGGCCGCGGTGCCGGTCATGCCGGCCAGTTTTTCGTACAGCCTGAAATAGTTCTGGAAAGTTATGGTCGCGAGCGTCATGGACTCGCGCTGTATCTTCACGTTCTCCTTGGCTTCGATGGCCTGGTGCAATCCTTCCGAGTACCGGCGGCCGGGCATGAGGCGCCCCGTGAACTCGTCCACTATCATCACCTCGCCGTCCCGCACCACGTACTGTTTGTCCTTGATGTAGAGCGTACGCGCCTTCAAAGCCGACTCAAGCAGATGTATCATTTCCCATCCGCCTTCGGCGTACAGGTTCTGCAAGTTGAACCACTGCTCGGCCTTGGTAATGCCGGCTTCGGTGAACGTGGCCGCATGCATCTTTTCGTCTACGTTATAATCCTCGTTCTCCGCGATGGTAGCCACGAACCGCGCCGCGTCGTAGTATTTTTCGCTCGCCTCTTCGGCCGGCGCCGAAATGATGAGGGGCGTCCTGGCCTCATCTATCAAAATGCTATCCACTTCATCCACGATGGCGTAGTGCAACGGCCGCTGAACCATCTGGTCCTCGCGCCACACCATGTTGTCGCGAAGATAGTCGAAGCCGTATTCGTTGTTCGTGCCGTAGGTTATGTCCGCCAAATACGCTTCCTTCCTCGGTACCACCTTAAGGCTGGCAAGCGAAGCGTCCTCGTTCGTAACCGCAGGGTCATACACGTAGCCTATCTCGTGATTGATGCACCCCACGCTCATGCCGAGCGCGTAGTACACCTTGCCCATCCAAGCCGTATCGCGCCTGGCCAGGTAATCGTTCACCGTCACCACATGCACTCCCTTGCCGGTAAGCGCGTTCAAATAGACCGGTGCCGTGGCGGTCAGCGTTTTGCCCTCGCCTGTCCTCATTTCGGCTATCTGCCCTTTGTGCAGTACGATGCCGCCGATTAGCTGTACGTCGAAATGCCGCTGGCCTAAGCTCCGCCGCGACGCCTCGCGCACGGCCGCGAACGCGTCCGGCAGCAGGTCGTCCAGCGTTTCACCTTTGGCCAGGCGCTCGCGAAGCTCTGAAGTCTTGCCGCGCAAAGCCTCGTCCGAAAGCGCTTGCACTTCCGGTTCCAGCGCGTTGATGCGGTCTACCAGCGTCCGGAGGTCGGCCACCGCCCGCTCGTTCGGATCGCCAAAAAGCTTGGTGAGAAACGACATAAAAGCAGAACCTACTCTACTAGGTTCCGTCCGTTCTGACAAGCCTACGGATTGCCTTACCAGCCGAATTGCCGGCCGATTTCCTCCGGCGTTTCGCGCTTCCGGGCCACGGTAATTACGCCGTTCTGCACAATTAGTTTCATGGGCGATGACAGCAGGCAGTGGTGAGAAGCCAAGGCGTCCTGATACGCGCCGGTGTCGAACACGGCCACGTACTGCGCCTCCCCGCGCTCCAAGTCGTCCAACGGCGGCAGGGCCACGTAGTTGCCGCCGGCCGTATACTTATCGTCGCTGTCGCACGACAATCCGGCCAGCCATACGCGGGAAAGCTTCTTGGCCGCCATACGGTTCACCGGCACCACATGCCACTTCTGGTGTATGGCCCAGGTGTCCTTCAGGTCGTTCATAAAACTGCCGTCGATTACGTACCACTTTTTGGCCGTGGCGCCGTTCGTAATGGGTTTTTCCGACTGCACGCGGTACAGAGTCACCTGTGCGGGCGCCACCAGGTAGCTCCCCCATTCCACCAGCACATCCGGATGCGGGATGTCGGCCCGGTCGCACGCACTCTGAATGGTCTTCAAGATGCGCTTGGCCACCCCCTCCATTGCGAACAACGGTTTTTTCTCGAACGGCACCGGCATGCCGCCGCCCAGGTCAACCATGTCGAGCGCCGGATTGGTGCGCCTCAGCTTCACGTACAGCTCCATCGCCTTCTTCAGGGGCGCTACCACGTCTTCTTGCCGTTCAAGCTGCTTCGATGTGTGGTAGTGCAGAAGCTTCAGATTGCGTACGCGTCCGAAAGAAAGTATCTCCTCGCTCGTCAATCCGAACCGGTTCACCTTCTTGTCCCAGCGCGCATGCACCTTAACCCCCGGATCCAGCCGAATGCCCACGTCGCCCTTGAACGTGGACAGCGCGGCCAGCTCGAACCGGTCCTCAATGATGGGCGTGATGGACAACCCCTTGTCCCTGAGCTCGAAGATGAGAGAGAGATATTGGTTGGTCTTGGGGCCGTTGCAAATGACGCGGATGCGGCTTGAAAACTGCTCCTGCTCCCACATGCGTTTCACCAGCCACAGTTCGTTCGCACTAGTCACCTCCAGATTCCCGCCCTCAGAAATCACCGGCAGGACGAACTCCTTGTTCTGGCTGGCCTTCATCGGATAGTGGTAAAAGAATTTGCCGCGATAGCGGTAGCTCTTGATGAGCCGGTTGAAAGTTCCAATAAGGTCCGACAGCCTCTGCTCCACGACGAATGGGAATGCCACCTCCAGCGGACTCCCGAACTTACGCAACATGTCGTAAAGGTTGTACTGATAGTTGCCTTCATGCACAACCAACTCGCCGTCTCGGTTGACGTCGAAGCAATCCGTTGCCAGCTCGGCTCGGCCGAGCTTCCAGCGTTCCCGTATGCGATGCATCTATTTAGTGGGTACCGCCGCGGAACCGGTCGTACCAGTCCGTCAGCCTCCGCTTGGTGCGGCGAAGCAAGCGTACGTCGCCCCGGCCGGACTTGCCTTTGGCTTTTTGTATCAGGCGCTCCATGACCGGCACGACTTCGTCTATGGCGGCGTGCATCTCGCCCGCTTCCTCGCTGGCGCGTATGTCCGGTCCGGGTACTTCCAAAGTAACCGTGGCTACGTGCCTGGCCCCGGTCTTCAGGCTCTCTTCCACGGTAAGTTCCACCCGGGCCCGGATTATCTCGCCCCAGAAGTGCTGTAACTTGCCCACCTTTTCTTCGGCATAGGCCGTAAGGGACGGGGTGAGCTCGAAGTTCTTGGCGCTTACGATTATGTCCATACCGTTCCATTGTACGGTACTCGCGGCACGACGCAAGACCACTTGACGGCCTATACCATTGGGCATAAGGTAAACAACCAAACTTGAAACCGAATATAAACAATATTCCTTAACATAAAAGGGAAAGACGATGAACGACCTCATTATTTTTGCGGGCCGCTCAAATGTGGCCTTAGCCGAGGCTATGGCGAAATATCTGGAGATGCCGCTCGGCAACGTTGAGTGCAAAAACCATAGTGACGGTGAAATCTGGGTGCACTTCGTTGACAACATTCGTGGCAAAAATGTCGCGATTTTGCAGACGACCCCGCCGCCGGCCGAAAATTTCATGGAGCTACTTATCATGATCGATGCGGCCAAGCGAGCATCAGCCCGTAAGGTGATTGCTGTCATACCATACTTCGGCTATGCCAGGCAGGAACGCAAAGATCAGCCGCGCGTTTCCATTACCGCCAAACTTGTAGCCAACCTCCTTACCGAGGCTGGAGCAGACAGGGTAATTACCATTGACCTGCACTCGCCGGCGATTCAAGGATTCTTCGATATTCCAGTGGACCATCTTTACGGTTCGTACGCTCTGCGCCCGCACTTGCTGAAAAAAGACATCAGAAACCTAGCGGTCGTAGCTTGCGATCTCGGTGGTATCAAAATGGCGCGCGCTTGGTCCAAAAAGCTCGGGGCGGAGCTAGTTGTAGTGGATAAACGGCGACCACGACAAAATGAATCCGAGGTTGTCAATATCATCGGCGATGTGGACGGCAAAAACATCCTCATGGTTGACGATTTGATAGACACGGCCGGCACCCTAGTAAATGGGGCGGTTGCCCTGAAGGAAAAGGGAGCGCTCGATATCTTCGCGACAGCTGTACACCCAGTACTCTCGGGAAAGGCTTACGAACTCATAGAAAAGTCACCCATAAAGATGGTGACCGTGACCGATACAATACCAATTCAGGACGGCCTATGCAGTAAGCTGGAGGTAGTGAGTGTATCCAAATTGCTCGCCGAAGCCGTAGACAGAGCGGCCCGCGACAAGTCGGTTTCTTCACTATTTGAAGAGGTCGACAACAAATCGTAGCGGGCTGAAATCTAACGCAACAGCAAAACACCCGGGCCAACCACTCGGGTGTTTTTTAAAACCCTACGTACCGCACCTCTTCCTGCAACTGAATGCCGTACTTGTCCCGCACCTGCTGTTTGACGAATGAAACCAGCTGTACCACCTGTTCGGCCGTGCCGCCGCCCAGGTTCACCATATAGTTCGCATGCCGCTCCGAAACCTGTATCTTGCCCATGGTCTTGCCTTTGAGGCCGGCGCGGTCTATGAGCCAGCTGGCCGGCAGCTGCCCTTTGGCTATGAACCCTTCTAATTTTTCCTCACCTTTGAACTTATCGCGCAACTCATCCGGGTTAGTGACGGGCGCGTTCTTGAACACGCACCCTGAAGACGGCTGGTCGTAGGGCTGGCTTTTGCGCGCGTCTATGAATTTCCTGATGAGCTCCTGACTTTTCCCCGCTTCTCCCCGCTCAAGTTCCAACACCGCGCTCAGCACGACGTCTCCGTTCTGTTTGAACGCGGATTCACGGTAACCAAAGCCGCACTCGCTTCTGGGCACTGCCAGTATGGAATCACCTCTCAGCACGCTCACCTCTTTCACCCAATCACCAATGCAACCTCGCTCTGTTTGAGGCACGCCAGCATTCCCCACCACCGCCCCGCCCACGGTGCCTGGCACTGCCACCAAAGGTTCCAGTCCCGTGAGTCCGGCGGCCACGCTCTGCTGAACCATGTAGGCCAGCCTGACCCCGGCCTCGGCGGTAACGCGCGTACCTTCGATATTGAGCTGGCTGGACCGCACCACCACCATCAATCCCGGCCACCCCTTATCCGAAACCAGAACGTTGGATCCGCCGCCCAGCACCAGCAAAGACACATGGAGCTCGTGCGCCACCTGCACGGCACGAATCACCTCTTGCGTGGTTTTAGCCTCAAAGAAAAAACGCGCCGGTCCGCCTATCTTGAAATTCGTGAAAGGCGCTGTCGGTTCGCGGAATTTTACCTCCGGTGAAATATTGTGGCGTAACTCCTTAACGGTTGTCGGCATGGCTTTCTGTCTATACAAGCAGACCTAAGACTAGCCCATTGCATGCTTTCCAGGCAACCCTTTTTGCTCCCGTGGAACGGTATTTTTGCTTAGCTTAGCCAAGGACTGTTCCACACCCCTTGACAAAAACCACAAACTGCGCTATATTTGCCTGTTCTTTGATAATGAAAAACAGTAGCTAACTCGTGGTGCGCGAGCCAAGCCTAATGGATTGAACAAGGGTGTTTACCTTGGTCACCAGGTGTATTGATGCAATTCCCACGATAACAGCAACGCAGTAATCGGTTGTGACGGATGCAGCACCTGGTATCAAGGCAAGCACCTTTTTAGCTAACAGATTCGCGGTGGTATGTGGAGGTACCGGACGGTGGGTCCCTACTTCCTCACCACACTGCCACAGAGGGCAACAATTCAGCGTTGCCCCATTATCCGAGCCTGAGTGCAAGTCACGCAGGTTCAGATAAGGAAAGATCTTTGAAAAACATTTGTTCGCAGCGACCTGGAGGGAGAACAGGCGGCTTGCAGCAGCCAGCAGTCGGTCATGAACTGACAACTGGCTGTGCGCGATCCGTCGATACGCCGCCTTCGGGCACAAGGCGTATCACGTTCTCGCCAGATCGCTGCGAACAAATAACGAATAAAAACATTACGAGGCATATCATGGTCTCCTTCAACTGTCGACAGGCGCTATTCCTGTTCCTCATCGTGCTCACCGCACTATTCGTTCTCGAACTTGTGACTAATGTCATTTGGCCTCTTCCGCCGACAATCAACGACCACTCTTTCTTGGTCGTAACTTCATACGCCATGATGTATGGGTGGTCGACATTCTGGATTATCAGGTGGAAGCGGCAGGGCAGGATCCGTCCAACAGGCATAGCACTTCTGATCGTCGCGGTCATCTTCATGACCACCTACGTTCTTACGCCCAGGGTGCTGGAAAACGTCTTCCGGTCCCTCGCGTACTGATCGATCCAACCACAACGAAGGACATCGCCCAAACCATGCCCCGATAAACTTGCAGTCAGCGACATGGGCACCGCTGACTGCCTACATAGCCCAGGCCGTATCCAACGAGATACGGCCCTTCCCCAAGCGCGTGAGGCACTCATGCTCTTAGGGAAGTAAAAAACAAACAACGTCAAACTTCACATGGGGAGGTTGCCATGAAATCATTACTCGTTATTACGCTCATTGTCGCTTCGGTGGCGCTCATGGGCTGTGCATCCACAATGCCGGCCTGGTTCCAGAAGGAGGAAATCGTTCCGCGCAGCGCGCCCGGCACCAAGATCTACTGCGATGTCGTCAATAAGACGGACCCGCAGTTGACGCTCGAAGCCGTGTATATCAACGACGTGAACGTCGGCGTCGCCATCGGCGACGACGAACCGCTCAACTGGGGCGAGAAGTACTCGTTCCAGATCGGCTACGGCCTGTGGCAGAACTCAGCCCAGGATGTCCGCGGCCGGGCGAATACCGGCGGCGGGTACAGCGAAATCGCCATATACGCCAACGTGTACGCAATCGGCTCGCTGCCCGACGCAACACGAGTCATGGTTTACCCGAGATCGGAAAACCAGAACGGTGAGATCAAACTCACGTCTGCAAGAAACAACTCACTCGTTTTCGAGCGGTACAACATCGCTCGTCCAACTCCCTCCGAAAATCCTCACACCAAGAAGCGCCGATAGGAATAATCCTCCGGTCCCCTTCAACCGGTCATGTACGTCAACGACGTATGTGACCGGTTTCTTTTTTTACGCTAGAACTCCGGACCGCTCATCACGCCGAAGCGCTTGATGAGCTCCTCTCCCACGCGCCACACGTCGCCGGCGCCCATGGTAAGCACCAGGTCGCTCCGGTTCGCCGTATCGCCCAAGTACTGCGCCGCGGCTTCCAATGTTGGCTGGTACGTCACGTGCTTGTGGTGCTTAGCCACTTCCTCGGCCAGCTTTTTTCCGTCCACCTCTCCGGCCTGCTCGCGGGCCGAGGCGTACGTTTCCACGATGATAACCTCGCTGGCGTCGGAAAAACACGCGCCAAAATCCTTCAAGAGAGCTTTGGTGCGGGAAAACGTATGCGGCTGGAACACGACTCGCAACTGCTTGTACGGATAGAACGCGGCCGCGGCCTTGAGGGTGGCGGCTATCTCGCCGGGGTGATGGCCGTAATCATCCACCACCGTTACGGCGTTTACGAGCCTGGCTTTGAACTCGAACCTCCGGGCCGTGCCCTCAAACGAAGCCAAGGCGTTGCGCACCACCTCAATGTCCGCACCTAAGCGCGTAGCACACGCAATGACAGCCAAAGCGTTGGCCACGTTGTGCGAACCCACCAGCCTAAGGGAGAAGGCCCCCTTGTACTCATCGCCTTCCTTGACGCCGAAATACCACCTGCCTTCGTCCAGCCACATGCGCACCATTTGCCAGCGACCCTGGGTCAATCCATAGGTAATAATCTGTTCCGGCTTTAGTTCCGCCGCGGCCACGGCGCGCTTCACGCTTTCGGAATCGTAGCAAGCCACCGCGAAGCCGTCCGCCGGAATCCGCTTCAGGAATTCCACGAACGCCTGCTCGTACGAGGAGGGGTCCGGAAAAAAATCCGGATGGTCCCACTCTATGCTGGTCAGCACCACTCCCTGCGGCCGGTAGTACTGGAACTTATTCTGGTACTCGTCGGCCTCGAATACGAACAGATCCCCGGAGCCCACCAATGCGTTGCCGCCGAACTGCGGCACGGACGAGCCGACGATGGCCGATGGCGACAGGTTGGCCGCTTTCAGAACGTAAGCCAACATGGCCGTGATGGTAGTTTTGCCGTGACTGCCCGCCACCGCAACGCTCTTCCGTTCGGCCGTAAGCTCGCCCAGGGCCTCGGGGTACGTTAGCACCGGCAGGCCGCGTTTCAGGGCGGCGGCCACTTCCGGATGCTCGTTACCGTAGGCAGTGGAACGGATCACCACATCGGCGCCGCCTTCCAGATGCCTGGACTCAAATCCCTCGTGAAATTTTATGCCGGCGTGGCGCAGGACGTCGTCGGTAAAAAATCGCTCCGCCGTATCGCTTCCCGACACGTTCTTGCCTTGAGCAGACAAAAGCTGGGCCAGGGCCGTCATGCCCACGCCTTTTATGCCGATGCAGTACACGTTGCGCGCTTCGCTCAATTTCGACATAAGCTTACTTGGTTGCTCCCAAAACCTCCTCTACGAGCCCGGCAATCCGGCCTGCCGCCGCCTCCGTGTGCAACAGCCGCGCCAGGCGCTCCCCCAGACCGATTCGACGCGTCGCGTCGTTCATGAGCTCGCTAACGGTACCAGCCAGCTTCAAAGCGGTCAAGCCGGTTTCCGGCAGTACGACGCCGGCATCCGCCTCCCGGACCGCCGAAGCGTTCTCCTCCTGGTGAGACTCCCTGATCGGCACCACGATGCATGGCTTTTTCAGGGCGGCCAGCTCGGTCAAGACGCCCATGCCGGCCCGCGTCACCACCACGTCCGCCGCCGCGAGGGCGCCTACGGAATCAGTCGTGAACTCCAATTGGCGATAACGTCCGCCCGCCGGCGGCACGGTTTTGCCGCGGCCGGCGATGTGCAATACCTGCACAGAAGGCACCAGATCCGGCAGATGCCGAGCGAGCTCGTTCAGGGCGGCGGCGCCGGTACCGCCGCCTATCACGGTAACGGTAGGCGCGGCCGGGTCGAGCCCGAATGCCAGCCTGGCCTGGGCTGTATCCGGCGGACTGAGGAAAGCCCGGCGCACCGGATTGCCGGTAAGCACGGCGGTGCGAAAATACTCCTTCGAGCGTTCGAACGTCACCGTGGCCTGCTTAGCTACGGGCGCCATAAGCCTGTTCGCGAGCCCAATGCGAACGTCCTGCTGGTGTATGAACACGGGCACGCCGTACGCCGCCGCGGCGTAAGCGACCGGCACGGCCACGTACGATCCGGCGGTCAGTACGACATCCGGCCGGCGGCCCAGACCGAATCTCCAGAGCGCCTGCGCCAACCCGCCGGCGACCTTCACGGTATCGGCTACGATGCGCATGTCGGCGTAGCGCCTCAGCTTGCCGGCGGACACGCTCCTGAACGGCACGCCGGAAGCCCGCACCAGCTCCCCTTCCGGTCCGTCATAAGTGCCCCACCACTCGAACTGCCAGCCCGCATGCCGGGCGCGCAGTTCTTCCACCAGGGCTAAGAGCGGCGTGACCGAACCTAAAGTGCCTCCGCCGACGCACAATATCTTCATAAGCGTTTAGGGAGCTTAGCAGAACGCGAGATGCTCACCAAGATGCCCACGGCCATGAGCGCCGTGGTGAGCGCCGTGCCCCCGGACGATACGAAAGGCAGGGGCACTCCGGTCAAAGGGACGATAGCGAGCATGGAAGCTATGTTGATGCACGTCTGCCAGGCCAGCCAGGCCATAATGCCGGCCCCCAGGTACTTCCCGAAATCATCCGAAGCGTAGCGCACGATGCGAAAGCCCCGCACCAGGAACGCGGCGATGAGCACCAGGAACAACACGGTAAAAACGAATCCCAGCTCCTCGGCGATGATGGCAAAAACGGAATCGCCGGTGACTTCGGGCAGGTACAGGTGCTTTTGCCGCGAGTAGCCCAGGCCCAGGCCGAACCAGCCGCCGGAGCCCACTGCCAGCAAAGACTGCGACAGGTGGTAGCCGATGCCCTGGGGGTCCAATTCGGGATTCAAAAAAACCTTCAGGCGATCGAGGCGGTACGGCGCTAGTTTTACCGCCAGCCACACCAGCCCGAACCCCACTGCAGTCAGTCCGGCCAAATGGCGCAACTTGGCCCCGGCCACGAAGTACATGATGAAAGCACTCACGATAATGACCGAGGTTGTGCCCAAATCCGGCTCAAGAAACACCAGTCCGGCGACCACGGCCACGACCAGGGTATACGGAACCAGGCCGGAACGGAAATCAAACGCCCTATCCTTCCGTTCCGACAGCCACGCGGC
>CAZMHN010000006.1:0-37815 GCA_964566145.1 uncultured Gammaproteobacteria bacterium | reverse complement strand
GAGATGACTCAGGCCGGCATCCCAGTGCCGCCCGGGTTTGTGGTGCTGGCTGGCGCCTTCGACAGATTCTTGCATGAAACTGATCTGGAGGTTGATATCGAGGCACAGCTCAAAAAAGTGAACCATAAGGACGTGAACTCGGTCGAGCGGTACTCGGTCGTCATCCGCGACCTTATCCACGACGCCCGGATGCCCAAGGACCTGCAAATAGAGATACTAGGTGAGTTCAAAAAGATGAAAGCCAAGTTCGTGGCCGTGCGGTCCAGCGCCACAGCCGAAGACTCAAGCCAGGCGAGCTGGGCAGGGGAGCTGGAAAGCTATTTGAACACTACGGAGAAAACGCTCCTGGGTAGGGTGAAGCAGTGCTGGAGTTCGCTGTTCACACCGCGCGCCATTTTTTACCGGCACGAGAAAAAACTGCACAGGGCCAAAGTGTCGGTGGCCGTGGTGGTACAGCATATGGTGCAATCTGAAATTTCCGGCATAGCTTTCACAGTGCACCCTGTGACCAAGGATAAGAATCAAATGATAATCGAAGCCGGGTTGGGACTGGGTGAAGCTATAGTATCCGGACAGATAACTCCTGATTCGTACGTGGTGGGCAAGAAAAAATTCGAGCTTTTGGATATCAACGTGTCGGAACAGCCCCGTGCACTCTACGGTAAGCCAGGAGGTGGCAACGTTTGGAAGAATCTTGGCAAGACCCAAGGCGGTAAGCAGAAGTTAACAGGCAGGCAAATAATGGAGTTAGCCAGGATATGCCTGGGGATAGAAAAGCACTACGGTTTCCCGTGCGACATCGAGTGGGCATTCCAGAAAGGCAAGTTCTACGTAACTCAATCCAGGCCCATTACCACCTTATAGTGACTGTTTCTAACTCCTACCCAGAAGGTAGGAGTTTTGTTATACTGGGAACATGCTTAGCTTATCAGCCAATGGGGACTACGGGCTGTTTCTGCTCAGGGAGCTTGCGCGGGTGCCCAAAGGGACTTACGTGAGCCTGGCGGGATTGGCGGCGGGACAGCACCTGCCGCGCAAGTACTTGGAACAGGTCGCGGTTACGCTGGTTCGGGCCGGCATCGTGGAAAGCCGCGAAGGCCGGGGCGGCGGCTATCGGCTGAGCAGGGATGCGGGAACCATCAAGCTTATAGACGTGCTCTCGGCGCTGGAAGGAACGCTCGAGCCTGTCGTGTGTACGCACTGTAGCAGTTGTTGCGAACGTGCGGCGGCCTGCGAGCGGAAGACGGGCTGGCGGGAATTGCACCGTCAATTGTTCGACACGTTGAAATCTAAAACGTTGGCCGACGTTGTGAAAGCGGCCGCTAAATCCTAACCACATACCATATGTTCGAACTGCCTAAGCTCCCATACGCCTTCAACGCGCTCGAGCCGTACCTTGACGCCAAGACCATGGAGGTGCACCACGATAAGCACCACGCGACCTACGTCAGCAAGCTGAACGAGGCTTTGCAACAGGCCCCTGAGTGGGAAGGTAAGCCCCTGGAAGACATAGTGAAGAACTACGCGCAAGCGCCGGAAGCCGTGCAGATGGCCTTGAGGAACCACGGCGGCGGACACCTGAACCATTCCATGTTCTGGACTTCCATGCGCCCGCAGGGCGGCGGTGAACCGCAGGGGGCGTTGGGCGAGGCGGTAGCCAATAGCTTCGGCGATTTCGGTAAATTCAAGGAAGCGTTCACCAAAACCGCCCTGGGGCTGTTCGGTAGCGGCTGGGCATGGCTGGCCCGTGACGCGAGCGGAAAACTGGTCATCCTTGGCACGCCTAACCAAGACAACCCCTTGTCGCAAGGCATGAATCCGCTTTTGTGTCTGGATGTGTGGGAGCACGCGTATTACCTGAAGTATCAAAATCGTCGCCCCGAGTACGTTGAAGCGTGGTGGAACGTGGTGAACTGGGAAACGGTAGCCGAAAGGTTAGGCTAGCACCGCATGTCGCCGCTTTTGGACGTACACGACCTTCACGCGGTCGTTGGGGGCAAGGAGATACTGCGCGGAGTCAGCTTGCAGGTGGACCAGGGAGAGGTTCATGCGCTCATGGGCCCGAACGGTTCAGGCAAGAGTACCTTGGCCTCCGTGCTCATGGGCCATCCGGCGTACGCGGTGACGTCCGGCAGCGTGCTGTTCCGGGGCGCGGACCTCATGGCCATGAAGCCGGAAGAGCGTTCGCGAGCAGGCGTGTTCCTGGCGTTCCAGACGCAGCCTGCCATCAGCGGGCTTCAAGCCGACCAGTTCTTGCGTGCGGCCGTGAATGCGCACCGGGAAGCCCGTGGGGAAAAGCCTTACACACCAAAAGGATTTCAAGAGGTGCTTGAGCCGGCCGTATGGGAGCTGGGGCTGAAGCCGGGCCTGTTGGAGCGCGATGTCCACGAAGGGTTTTCCGGAGGCGAACGAAAACGACTGGAGGTGCTGCAGC
Organism: uncultured Gammaproteobacteria bacterium; assembly: GCA_964566145.1. Lineage (GTDB taxonomy): Bacteria > Patescibacteriota > Patescibacteriia > Veblenbacterales > UBA10138 > CAZMHN01. The sequence goes on along the minus strand of CAZMHN010000006.1, from coordinate 35,381 downwards.
TCATGCTGTTGCGGCCCCGATTGGCAGTGCTGGACGAAACTGATTCAGGCTTGGACGTGGATGCGTTGAGGCTCGTGGCCAGGAGCGTGAACAAGCTTAGAGGCCCCGAGTTCGCATGCCTGGTCATTACCCACTATCAGCGGCTGCTGCACTTGCTTGAGCCTACGCATGTACACATCATTACGAACGGCCGCATCCTGCACTCCGGCGGGCCGGAGCTCATACAGCAGGTCGAACATGCAGGTTACCAGCCGTTCCTGAGGGAAGCGCCGCATGGCGGATAACGAGCCAGTAGGACGCGCCGTCGGTTCGTACCAGTACGGATTCTATGACGACATAGAGCCGGTGTATTCGATTCCGCCCGGGCTTTCCAAGCGCGTGGTTGAGGAGATTTCACATATCAAGAACGAGCCCGGCTGGATGCTTGAGCGGCGCTTGCGGGCCATGGAAGCGTTCGAGAAGCGCACCGTACCTATGTGGGGTGCCGACCTGTCCCACATAGATTTCCAATCCATCCGGTACTACCTGAAGCCTTCGGAGCGGCAGGCGGCCTCCTGGGACAAGGTGCCGCCCAAGATAAAGCAGACGTTCGACAAGCTGGGCATACCCCAGGCCGAAGCCAAGTTCTTGAGCGGAGTGGGAGCGCAGTACGATTCCGAGGCCATCTACCACAATTTAAAAGAGGAGTGGAAGAAGCAGGGGGTTATTTTCATGGATACGGATACGGCCTTACGCGAGCACCCCGATATCCTGAAGCAGTACTTCGGTAGCGTGGTGCCCTTGAACGACAACAAGTTCGCCGCCCTGAACACCGCCGTGTGGAGCGGCGGCTCGTTCGTGTACGTGCCCAGGGGCGTGCAGGTGAAAGTGCCGTTGCAGGCTTACTTCAGGCTGAACGCGCAGAACATGGGTCAGTTCGAACGCACGCTCATCATTGCCGAGGAAGGGAGTCTCGTGAATTACGTGGAAGGGTGCACTGCGCCTGTGTACGCCGTGGACTCACTGCACTGCGCCGTGGTGGAGATAATCGCTAAGCCCTTTAGTCGCGTGCGTTACACCACCATGCAGAACTGGAGCAACGACGTGTACAACCTGGTCACAAAGCGCGCCATGGCCTACGAGGGTGCTGTAGTGGAGTGGGTGGACGGGAATTTCGGAAGCAAGGTGACCATGAAGTACCCAAGCGTTTATATGAAGGGCAGGGGTTCGCGCGCGGACATCCTCTCCCTGGCCTATGCCGGGCCGGGACAGCACCAGGACGCTGGCGCCAAAGCCGTGCATTTGGCTCCGGACACTTCCAGCAACATAGTTTCCAAATCGATCTCGCACGGCGGCGGGCGGACGAGCTACCGCGGACTCCTGCATGTGGCCGCACATGCAAAAAACAGCAAGGCCAAAGTGAAGTGCGACGCTCTGCTCATGGATCCGCAGTCGAGGTCGGATACGTACCCCACGAACGACGTACGTTGCGCCGATGTGCAAGTGGAGCACGAGGCGGTGGTTTCAAAGGTCGGGGAAGAACAGCTGTTCTATCTCCGCTCGCGCGGACTCGCTGAGAATGAGGCCACGAGCCTGATAGTGGCCGGGTTCATTGAGCCAATTGCAAAAGAGCTTCCGCTCGAGTACGCCGTGGAGCTGAACCGCCTGATACGGCTGGAGATGGACGGAAGCGTTGGCTGACCAGTATGAAAGTTCTTACAGGCAATCTTGGTACGTTGGACCTGAACCTGCCGCATGAAGGCACAGTGGCTATACAGCCTCGGTGCGTAGCCACGCTTGTGGCCCGTGGCGACCCGCAGGAAACGCCGGTGCGGCTCGCGGTCGGAGTAGGTTCAGGCGTGCACCTCATCGTACCGAAGCTGTTCCCGTACCTTGAGCTGGAGGCCGAGGTGGCGGCCGGAGCCCAGTTTACGGTGTCGCTCGCGGGTAAGGCGGAGCAGGAGTGCATCGCGCGGCTGAGGGTGAAACTCGTAGGCGAGAGCGCCGCGGTCCATATGCAGGTAGCCGCTCTAGGCAGCGGTTCAGGTAGCGCCCGATTCGACTGTGTGCTCGAACACGCGGCCCCCAAGACCACGGGACGCATCGTGGCCAGGCGCGTACAGCGCGACAGTTCCATAAGCCAGCTGAAAGGCATGCTGAGCATAGCCGCAGGCGCCAACGGAACCGATACGTACCTGTCGGATAAGGTCTTGCTCATGGGCGATAAGGCGCAGGCCGTTTCAGACCCAGAGCTTGAGATACTGGCCGACGATGTGCGGGCTTCGCACGGAGCGACCATAGGCAGGCCCGATGAGGAAGAGCTGTTCTACCTTCGCTCGCGCGGACTATCCTTGGCCTCGGTCCAAGCCCTGCTCATGCAGGCGTTTCTGGCGCCGGCACTCATAGGCGTGCCGGGCGAGCTACGCGGGAACTTGCAGACACTTGCGTAATACAGCCGCGCTTGGTAGTGTGGCTTTTGTAAACTATGGATATCGGCTTAGTGCGTTCCCAGTTCCCGATATTCCAGCACGCGGACAACAAGACCATCGCGTACTTGGATAACGCCGCCTCGGCTCAGAAGCCGGAAGCGGTTTTGAAGGCCATGGACGAGTTCTACCGTTCGTCGTACGCGAACGTGCATCGCGGCGTGTACAAGCTGGCGGAGCGGGCCAATGAAGCTTACGAACGGTCCCGGAGCGCGGTAGCCGGCTTTCTTAACGCCCGCGAATCAGCGGAAGTGGTTTTTGCCAAAGGCACGACTTCGGCCCTGAACGCCTTGGCGTTCGGCCTGGGGCAAAGACTGAAGCCGGGGGACGAAGTCTTGCTTACCGAGCTTGAGCATCACGCCAACCTGATACCCTGGCAGGAATCGGTCAAGCGGTACGGATTCGGCCTTCGCTTCATTCCGGTTACGCCTGACGGCAGGGTCGACATAGCCGCATTGCCCAACGTGTTGAGCGAACGGACGAAAGTGGTCAGCGTGACAGGCATGTCCAACGTGACCGGCGATATTCCTGATTTGGACTCCATAATCAGTGCGGCCAAGCAGGTCGGCGCGCTCACGGTCATAGATGCGGCGCAGTTGGTGCCGCATCAGCGCGTGGATGTGCAGGCCCTGGGGTGCGATTTTCTGGTGTTCTCCGGCCACAAGGCGTTCGGCCCTTCCGGCATCGGCGTGCTGTACGGCAGTAGGGAGGCGCTGGAGCGCCTGCCGGCGTTCGAATACGGAGGTGCGATGATACGGGAGGTAACGTACCAATCAGCTACCTATGCGGGCATCCCTGAATTATTCGAAGCGGGTACGCCCCCCATTGCGGAGACCGTCGGATTGGCCGCGGCTTTGGCTTACTTGCAAGAGCTGGGCTGGGACGCCATTGAGGCGCACGAGCGTGAGTTGACGATCTACGGTCTTGAGGCCCTGAAGGCAGTTCCGGGGCTCAAATTACTGGGGCCGGCAAGCCACGAACGCAGAGGCCCGGTGTTCGCTTTCACCTTGCCGGGCGTACATCCGCACGACGCGGGAAGCGTGCTGGACAAGTACGATGTGTGCGTACGCGTGGGCCATCACTGCACCATGCCTCTGCATAGGAAGTTCGGCCTGCCGGCCACCACGCGCGCCAGCTTGGCTTTGTATAACACCACTGAAGAAATAGACCGCTTGGTCCGAGGTTTGCATGAAGCCAATAAGCTGTTGGGGTAATCTATGGACTTGTATCAGCAGAATGTTCTTGAGCATTACAAAAAGCCGCGCCACAAGGGTGCCGTAGAAGGAGGCGTGAAGGGCGTGGCGGCCAATCCTTTGTGCGGGGATAGGCTGGAAGTGAGCTTGCGTTTGGAGGGGGACAAGGTGGCTGAGGCCGCCTGGTCGGGCGAGGGGTGCGTGCTTTCTTTGTCCGCGGCTGATATGCTGTTAGAAGAGCTTATCGGCAAGCCAATCGAACTCGCGAAACATGCCAATGAGCAGACTATACGCAATCTTTTGGGAATTGAACCGAGCCCGTCGAGGCTCAAGTGCGCGCTGCTTGTGCTGGAGGCACTGAAGCCCGCACTATCTAACTAAGTGATAACTGAAAGCTTATGAAGGGATACGTGACAAAGCTAGAGCAAGCGACGCTTGCCAATGATAATTTCCGCAAGGTTCTCTACACCGCCAAGCACAGCCAGCTTGTGCTTATGAGCATTGCCCCGGGCGATGACATAGGCGAGGAAGTGCACGAGCTGGACCAGTTCATACGCGTGGAGGCGGGTGCGGGCAAAGCCGTGCTGAACGGCGAGGAACACGCTTTGGAGGACGGCAGTGCCGTGGTGGTTCCGGCCGGGGTACTGCACAATATATTGAACACTTCTGTGACCGAGCACTTGAAGCTGTACACGGTTTACAGCCCGCCGGAACATAAGGATGGCGTGGTGCGGGCGACCAAGCAGGAAGCCATTGAAAGCGAGGAGCATTTCGACGGCCACACCACCGAGTAGCCGTTAGTTACAAAAGCACTATTCTTGAATTCTTGAGAATTCAAGAATAGTGCTTTTTAATAGCAAAAGCTGTCTTAGGGGTTTGGTTGAACTCTAGGTAGTTTCAGCATCTGGCCGCGTAGTGTGATAAGGTAGACCGAACCTATGACTGAAATCGCGCCAACAAGCCAGAACACCGCGTGATAGCCATAAGTGCCAGCTAAGTAGCCGCTGGCTATGCCGGCTAAACCTATACCCAGCGAGTAGCATACGCCGTATAAGCCCCACTCCCAGGCTACGTGCCCAGCATCAACGTGTCGGCTCATGATCGCCGCCCAGGCAGGGTGGTTTAGCGCGAAACCCAGACCGTAGACCATTTGTATGAAATAGACATGACTGATGTTACTAGCAAATAGGAAAAGGAAAGGTACTAGGCTGACGATGGCAGACCCAACTATAAGTGATATGAAGTCATCGTATTCTCCCTCGTGTTTGTCCAAAAAATAAGCCACCGGAAGTTCGCATAATCCGCGTACAACCCACTGTAATCCAATGGCAATGCCGGCCGCGGGCAGGCTTCCGTCCGGCAATTCGCCTACAATAAAGACTGGGAGTATGGGTCCCAACATGCTCAAAGACGCGAACACCACGATATCCGACACTGACAAGGTTCGGATGATGGAGTTGATGGAGAATTTTGTTGCCATTCTATGAAACACTCAAGCGGCGGTCGGAGGCGAAGAGCGCAGCAACGCCCAGTATGCCGTGGAACACGTGTTCCGGAACTTCGAGGTGCACTATGTCCCTGAAGTTCGGGAACGTTAGTCCCAGGAGGAGCAAACATAGGCCGGCTATGCCAAGTCCGCGCACGTAGTACCACTGCGATCCAACACTGTGGCGCCCCAAGCCAAGCTTCAGTCCCACGGCGCCAGCTAAGGCGTAAATAAAGCTCTGGAACAGGTCGAACTGTACGTAGTAAGCCCAGTTCGGCCGGAGCAGACTTACGATGCCCACGGTCAGGAGTATGGCGCCGAATATAATGGAGGCCGCTCGGTACATGCGCCAAGCATACCATTTATCCCTGGCTTCGTGCTACCATACGTGGTATGCGACACCATGTATGCGCCATAGGAGGTTCGACCTGGGACGTGCTGTTCACGACGCCCAAAGCGGACCTGAAAAAGAACGGCAATGGCAACGGCGCCGGCCGCGTTTTAGCGTTCCCTTACGGCGGCAAAGTCGACGCGGAGAACATTTCCTACGCCTTCGGCGGCGGCGGCGCAAACGTCAGTGCGAGCTTGGCCAGCCTGGGCGTGCCCGTGAGCGTTATAACGCGGGTGGGCAAGGACTGGCGGGGCAAGGAAGTGATCAAGAATTTGCGCAGTTTCGGCGTGGATGTCCGGCAGGTACAGCGCGACCCGCGCGAGACCACTGCCCTGGCGTTCATTGTGACGACCGGTGGAGCCAGGGATCATGTGGCTTTCGTGGCCAGGGCGGCCACGAAAAAACTTATCGTACCAACCAAGCTTTCGCGCGCGTACTCCTGGGCGTATGTCACCGCGCTGGCTACGGACGACTGGTTCCGGCGGACGCGGGCGCTGTTCCGGAACTTGCGTACCGCCGATCAGCACGTGTTCTGGAATCCAGGCATGCGTCAGATACTGGAACCGAAGAAAATTAAAGTACTTCTCCCGTTCGTGTCAGTATTGGACGTGAACAAAGAGGAGGCGGAACGTCTGGCTTTGTCTTTGCGAATGCACTACCACGGCGTGCGCGGATTGCTCCGTGCCCTGTACCAGCTGGGCGTAAGTTGCGTGGTTATAACTGACGGCGCCAACGGGGCCTACGCTTACGATGGGCACCAGCTGGCGTACCACGCGGCGCTCCCGGTGAAGCTCGTGAACACGACAGGGGCCGGCGACGCCTTTGGTAGCGCATTTCTGGCAGGCTACCTTGCGACCAGCGACATGCAGAAGTCCATAGGCTGGGGCCTGTTGAATTCCAGTTCGGTCGTGGCCGGCAACGGCGCACAGCACGGCGTGTTGACGCTTCCGGAGCTTAAGCAGATGGCAAAGCGTTATGGCATCCGTCCGTAAAGTCCTCATAGAGGTTTCAGCCAGACACGTGCACCTTTCACGCCAACACGCGGATGCGCTGTTTGGCAAGGGCTATGAATTGAAGGCGGCGAATGGCATATCTCAGCCCGGACAGTTTGCCGCCAAGGAAAGTGTTACGGTAGTGGGCCCCAAGGGGCAGCTGACGTGCCGCGTGGTCGGGCCGGAGCGCAGCGAAACCCAGGTAGAGCTTGCCGTTACCGAGTGCAAAAAGCTCGGCTTGCCCGTAGCCATGCGCGTTTCCGGGAATTTGAAGGGCACGGCCGGAGGCATGCTCCTGGGACCCAAGGGACAAGTAACGCTGAAGCAGGGCGTTATAGTGGCGCAGAGGCACTTGCATGTCAGCCCCAAAGAAGCCAAGGCGCTGGGGGTGACGCATGGCGACGTCATTTCCGTAAAGACCTTCGGTACAAGGCCCGTGACGTTTCACGGTGTGGCCGTACGCTCGCGTGAGGGCACGGACAAGCTTTCGTTCATGCTGGACACGGACGAAGCCAATGCCGCCGGTCTTAGGGGAGGGGAGAAAGGAGAGATCGTGTAGCTTATGTCCGCACCCAAGAATCTGCCGGTGACCACCAAGGGTACGGCCACCACCTATATACTGGTGCTGAATGCCGGTAGTGCCACTTTGAAGTGGGCTCTTCTGGAGCACGATGATCTCCAAGAGGTCGGCCGCGGCGTGTATGAACGCATCGGTCTGAAAGGCAGCTTCGCCGAGTGGAGACTGCACGGGGCAGTGGCCGTGAAGCAGTTGAAGCTGAAGGGCCATGCCGATGCACTGATACATCTCATAAAGCTTCTGGCGTGGAATAAAGTGAAGCTGGAGCAGGTTCGGCGCGTTGGCTATCGCCTGGTGCACGGCGGAAGCGAATATGTGAAGCCGACGCTGTTGACGCGAGGGGTGCTGAAGCGGTTGGAGGCATACGCGGACCTGGCGCCGCTGCACGTACCTCTTGAGCTGGCTACGGTGAGAGCCGCACAAAAACTGTTGCCCAAGGCCAGGCATCTGGGCGTGTTCGATACGGCCTGGTTCGCCGAGCTTCCCAGCCGGGCACAGCATTATGCCCTGCCGTACGGCGTTGCTCAAAAGTACGGACTGAAGCGTTTTGGATTCCACGGCATTTCCCATTCGTACGTGGCCGCCTTGGCCGTACAATCCATCGGCAGGCCGGAGCATAGCGTGAACCTGATTACGTGCCACCTGGGCTCGGGATGCAGTGTGGCGGCGGTGCGCGCCGGCGTGCCCATTGATACTTCCATGGGCTTTACTCCCTTGGAAGGACTGATGATGGGGACGAGGCCGGGTGATTTGGATCCAGGCGTGCTTACGTATTTGCTCAAGCGGTCAGGCATGAGCCTGGCGAAACTGGAGCAGATGCTTCAGCATGAGTCGGGCCTTAGGGGCATGTCCGGCGTTTCCGACATGCGCGAGGTGCTGGTACGCGCCGGCTATGAGGTTTTGGGGTTCAGGGAGGTCGGCCGCGTGAGCAAAATCGAGCGCGAGCGGTCAAAATTGGCACTGGAGGTATTCCTGTACCGCGCGCAAAAGTACATAGCGGCCTACGCCGGAATTTTGGGCAAGGTGGATGCCGTCGTATTCACCGGCGGCATCGGAGAGCGGAACGAAGTGGTGCGCAACCTTGTCATGCGCGGGTTGCCGACACTGAAGCATGTGCCAGTGCTGGCTATTCCAACCAACGAGGAACTGGCGATCGCGAGAGAGGTGGCCAATCAGACATGAAGTCAATTCGCGGTTTATTGGTTAGCCCGGGAAGTTTCAGGGGGCTGGCTGTGAAGTATGAAAAAGGCATACCCTTTTCGAGGTACCGCGGTAAGGTTGTGGTACTACGTGATTTGGATTCTTCTGAGATCATTATCAAATTATCCAAGCCGCTAGGGGTGATATCTGAAGTGGGTGGCATTACTGCGCATGGGGCGCTTTTACTTCGCGAATTCAAATTGCCGGGCATGGTGGTGCCGAATGCCCTTTCATTATTGAAATCAGGCACTGTTGTGGAGCTTACAAATCAAGGCATTCTTCAGGTACAACGTGCCGCTAAAACTTCGGCTCAGCCGCGTAGGCGCGCGGTATTACGTAGGGTTGGGCAATGGACCATGGTAAAACCGCGCCGTCCGGAGGATGTTTTCAGCGTCAATACAATGAGCATGGCCACGCCGGGGTTCATAGCCACCGGAAGAGTGCTTTTGGGTAAGAAGATGAAATCAGCGGTTAAGTATACAAAGAAAGGCGTCTGGGTGAAGAATCATCCCTTACCAGACGAATTGGCCAAGAAAGTACTCTTTGATGATGCATGGTTTAGGCGTCACGTTAGGGCTGAACGGCGTATATTCGAGCAACTTAAAAAATGGGAGCGCCAAATGAAACAGAGGTTGAGTGGCGGTTACAGTTGCACGTTGCGCGAGTGTTTTATGCACACGTTACGGTGTAGGAGATGGTTTACTGCAATTCGGCCATATATTTATTTGTTTGCGGATGCTGTTGAGGTATTGCAACGTGACTTTATATCTTTGTCAGAGAAATTTCTCGGTCCAACTGAGGCGGCGCAGGTGTATTCGCTCATAGGTCGTTCAGCTTACGCAAAAGTCATCAAAAAGATGAATATACGTGAACCAAGGCCGGCTAAGGGTGCCATGTTTTCGTACCAACCTTTCAACTTGGTGTCCGCAACCCCTGATGTTGTGAGAGAAGTGAAATTGCCGTCACACATAGAATATAAATTGAATCGGCAGTCGTTAGAATTTAGAAAACTTTACTTTCGATACCTAGAAGTTATGCCGATAATGAGCGAGTTGAATGATGAGATGTGCTACGTACCCAGGCAGATTATAAGTGCCGTACCGCTTCGCTTTTTCCGACCGATTGCGGAAACGGCTGTGGAAATTGGTTTGTTCAGGAGTATCAATGACCTATTTGCGCTAAGTTATGAAGAAATAGGAAAGCTGGTTGAAAAGATGATAAAAAAACAGGCGCGACTTCGAACTAAAAAGTTCGTTATCGCGCCATAGACGCATGTTATCCAGGTTACGTTTGCCACGTAACCCATTGCACTGCCTGTTCAGGCGTAGCCGTGATTTTTATCAGATCGCGGACGTTCTCGCCTGGGTCTCCCAGAAAGCCCCACGAGTCGAAGTGGTCGATCATCTTCCAGTTCCACCCTTTGGCGTCAAATGATGCGGGGTGCAGAATTGCAAGTCTCTTCCTGTCTTTCCAGATTTTTCGATTGAACTGGATAATCCCGAGGAGCTCCAGGGCGGTTCCAGCACCGCCGCCCGCGGCTATGATGAAGCCATCGGCATCCATGAGCCCGGAAAAGCGAATACCAAAGTCGGCAAAGAACGGAATGCCGCTGGCGAGTTTCTGGCAATCGATTTCTGATGTAAGGAAGGAGTTGCCGGGCTTTCCCTTGAGTGTGTATCCGACGGAAGTGCCGCCGGATTCTTTGGCTCCGCGGGGCGCCGCCTCCATTCCAGCGCCACCAAAGGCGCCAGTAGCGACGGTAATGCCCTTCTTAGCAAGGAGTCTGCCGACCTCAACCATTTGGTCGTACATCAATTCTCCTGGTTTTCCTTCGCCACTGCCCATGGCCGCTACGGTCTTTACTTCTTCAGTTTTCAACGTTCACTCCTTTGATTTGTGATTTTGTTACGAACGGTTTAGTATAGCTCATGTAGCTCGATTTGTCAAGGTATGAACCACGGATAATCAAAAGTGACAACTATGTCGTTCAGTCGTGAGGTTAGAAAAGTATTAGCCCGGCCCGAGGCGTTGCTCATCGGTCCGGTGCGCTCGCCTGTGAGCGGCGTTACCTATCCCGTTTACGTCGCCGCCAAAAGAATGTACACCTATCCGGACACCATACAGGTGCTTGCCAAAGAGATGGGTGAGGTCGTGAAGCGGCTGGGTGCGAAAAAAATAGTCGGCGGCGAGACCGTGGGCATAATATTGGTCACGGCCATTTCCATGGCCACGGACATTCCCATGTGTTATGTGCGCAAAGAGCAGCGCGTACCGCCTCGCTATGGCGTGGAAGGCGTGCTGGCTTCTGGCGAGGAGGTTGTGCTGATAGACGATTCATTGGTGAAAGGCGCCGACAAGCTGAAATTCATAGCCAACATTGAAGCGATGGGGGCGAAAGTTACGGATATAGTCACTTTTTTGGACGTGCCGCTGTTCGCCGGTTCGCCTGAGCGCAAGATGATAGCTGAAAAGGGCATACGCTGTCACTCGCTTGGCACGTGGCCGGAGTGGTTCGACGCACTCCACGAGTACGGCTACTTATCGGACGAGATGGCGAAGGTGGCCATGGATTCGGCCAACGACATACTGCCGTGGCAAGGGGATGGCGAAACGGCCAAAGCCAAGTGGCAGTGGTTTGAAACCATTAAGCAAGCCGAAGGATTGAAGTCCTATGACCAACAAGATTGAACTGTTGCGGGCTTTCAGTTTGGTGCGAAAGCACTACCAGGGACCGGTTGACCGCGGCGACGGTTCGTACGTACCGCTGGCTATACAGCTGAGACCGATACAAGGCAACGCCAAAGCCACAGCCATAGTGGTAAAACAGTTGACTGCCGCAGTTAGAAAGCTGGCTCCGGACGCCGTGGCCGGCGGATTGACGGGCGGTGCGATTTGGGGAGCCTTGGTGGCGTATGAGCTTGGGAAGCCTTTTATCTTGGTGCGGAAGCAGGCGCGCGGCCGCAGCGTGGGCAAAGGTGAGTTCGTGCAAGGTGATTTTAGGAAAGGGCAAAAGGTTGTGCTGGTCGATGATGCTTTTTTGAGCGGCGCTACCATGAAGGATTTCGTATCGAAGCTGAGACGCATGGGATTATACGTACCGGCCGCAGTGGTGGTGGAACAGACATGCCGCAAGCTTGGCCGCGCTTGGTCGAAACGCAACCGCATCAAGCTGTACTCGCTTGTCGATTTGGACGAAATAGTCAGGCACTTTGAAGCGCGAGGCCATATTGACGGCTGGCTGGCGAAGCTGAGTCTGGCCTTTTGTAAAGACCCGTACGGCTGGCACAAGAATAAGCGTTTGTGGAAAGTTTACGAATCTAAGAAGCGCGAGTCCGGTACCTGGCGCGTGAGATAGCGGATTTATGAAGGATATCGTAAAAAGAGCCGTAGCCAGGCCGGAAGCCCTTATCATGGGGCCGGTAATAGCACCTTCGACCGGCCAGAAGCTACCTATCCATTTCGTGAACAAGCGGATGTTCAGCTATCCGGAAAGCCTGCACATTTTCGGGCAAGAGATGGGCGCTATTGTGAAATCGATCGGAGGCGCGAAGGTGGTGGGCGGAGAGACCGCGGGCATTGTGCTGGCCGCCGCCATTTCCATGGAAGCAGGCATCCCGATGTGCTATGCCAGGAAAGAAAAACGCGAGCCTCCGCGCTACGGAGTGGAGGGCATTCTGCGTCCAGGCGAAAGCGTTGTTCTGGTGGATGATTCTTACGTGATGGGCGGCGGCAAAATGAAATTCATTGCCAACATTGAAGCCATGGGCGCACGGGTGACGGACATAGTCGTGATTCTTGACGCGTATCAGCCCAGCTATGAAGAGGGCAGGAGCCTGGTAGGAAATAAGGGCATCAAGATACATTCGCTGTGTACCTGGGCGAATGCGTACGAAGCTTTGCATGAGTACGGTTATTTGTCGGATGAGATGGCAAAAGTGGCCCTGGACGCAGTGGCGGATTTAGCCAGCTGGCAAGGCGACGGCGAGGCGGCTAAGAAAAAGTGGGCCTGGTTCGAGCGCGTAAGGGACGCACAAGGAGGCAGGTTCGTATGAACACGCGTACCGTGATTGTGCCTGGAAAGGTGGTTGCCGCCTTAAGTCTTGCGACCGCGCAGGGGAGCGTGGCCGTGAGGCAGGCAGGGGAGGGCGAGGTCGCGGTAGAATGCGGCGGGCTGGTGGTGGCATTGTGCGGAGGCGGGAACGTTTTGCCGGAAGATCCTGTTTGGAATGAAGCCGTTGAGCTGGCGCGTTCCGTGGCCGAGCGCGGAGGCATTGTAGTGAACGGCGGGGAGAACGGCGGGCTCATGCTGGCCAGCAGCCAGGCGGCGCCGGAGAACTGTTTCGGCGTAGCCTGTCCTTATCACGAACTGCACGCCTACGGACCCAAGGCTGTAGTGGCTTCATATCACACCAGAAAAATGATCATTTGCGCCGCGCCGGTGGTAGTGGTTTTCCCCGGGCAGGTCGGCACCTTTGACGAATTGGTCACCTCAATCGGCTGGCTCAAATCATTACAAAAGCAGGGTCTTGGCGCGGCTGTCTTATGGGTGCATGATTACTGGCGGGACGTGGCTGAGCTTTTACACGCCAAAGGCGCCCTTCAGGAGAACGTATGGCAGGGTATTCGCTTTTTTTCTGAAAGCCATGACATCAACTTCGGCTAGGTTTGCCGCGCGGGTGGCGCGCTACCCGCAAATAATCGCGTGGGGCGTGGTAAAACACAGCCAGGGCTATCCCGTGCCGTACTACTTTGACACGCGGCAGGCCGCTTCCGTACCCAAACTTCGCCAGGTCATTGTGGGCGAACTGGTGCGACACGTTCGCAAGTTCAAAACTGATGTTATAGCCGGCGCCGAATCTTCAGGCATGTTCTGGGCCGCCCTGGCGGCTGACAGGCTGCATAAGCCGTTTGTGTACATTCGTAAGGAGCGGAAAAAGGCGCTTGGCCGGCGAGTGGTCGAGGGTCGGTTCAGAAAGGGCGCAAAAGCCGTGCTGATAGACGACACCATTTTGCGGGGCGACACCAAACGTAAAATGATAGCCGGAGCGTCTCGTGACGGTTTGCAAATAACCAAAGTGCTGATAATCTACGGCACCAACCCAAGTTTCCGCCAGCGCCGCGATACAAACCGCTGGCTTAAGGCTCGCGGTTCGTCGCTACACATGCTGACGAATAAGATAGAGCTAAGCCGCGCTTTTACCGCCAGGGGCGTGTTGACGCCGGAGCTTATGGAGCTGAACAACATGTACATGGCTGATCCGTTCGGCTGGATAAAGGCCAAGCGTGCCAAGGAGCTGTTGCCTTATTTGCGCAAGCAAAGGAAATTGTATGGTGAGTAAGAAACAGCTTATCCGTTTCTTGGCCACCACGCCAGGTGCCATGCGCATCGGGCCCATATACGCTTCAAGCGGAACCGTGGTGCCTATAGGGCCGAATTTGCGCGTCCTTTATTCACATCCGAAGATTCTTAAATTACTCAGCCAGATGGTCGCCCGCGAGGCCAAAGCACTAAAGGTGAAGGTTCTGGCCGGCATGGAAACGGCCGGAATCCCGTTGGCGGCAGTGGCTTCGCTGCATTCCGGCATACCCATGGTGTACCTAAGGAAAACCGCTAAGCGGGGGTGGAGCAAGGTCGGCAGTACGGTAGTCGCCGGCTCGTACCGCCGCGGCAGTACGGCGGCATTGGTGGATGACGCCATGACTTTAGGCGTTCAAAAGATGGATTTCATCAAACGGTTGCAGGGTGAACTCAAAGTTACGGCGGTGCTGGCTATTTGGGACGCAAGTTATCCGGCCCGATTCAAAACAGGCCTAAACAAGCGCCACGTGGCGGTGCGCAGCCTTGTGACAAAGTTGGAGGTGATGAACTACATGCTGAAACACAATCTGATGCACCCGGACACGTACGAAGTGATGCTGGCGCAAACCAACGATCCGTGGCATTGGCAAAAGAACCGGGCGATGCGGGCTCGATTCAAGGCGATTCAACGGCGCGGGACGTTGTAGTGTATACTGGAAGCCAGGGTAGTAAGGCCTTACTTCGTAACGCATAGCGACTATGAGCCAGACCTCATTGAAACTCGAGATACTTGAGAAGATTTCTCAGCTGGCCACGGCGGCGTTCGGATTGGTGGCGGCTCTGGCATGGAACGACGCCATTCAGGCGCTGTTCAAGATGCTTTTCCCGGAACAATCGGAGATTTGGGCCAAGTTCGCTTACGCTCTGGTGGTGACCGGCATTGTCGTGTTCATCACATTGAAGCTTGGTAGCATAATAAACAAACTAAAGCAGGGAAGCGACAGTGGAACCGAAGGTCAATAATTTGAACTGGAAAATAGGCGGGGAGGCTGGCTATGGCATTGCCTCGGCCGGTGAGGTTTTTGCGTATGCCTGCGCGCATGGCGGACTGGAGACTTTTGCGTACCTGGAGTATCCGTCCTTGATACGCGGCGGGCACAATACGTACCAGGTGTGGGCACGGGAAGACAACGTCCAGTCGCACAGCACGAAGGTTGACCTGCTGGTGGCCTTGAATAAGGAAACCATAGATAAGCATGTGGGTGAACTTGTTCCGGGCGGCGCACTGGTGTACGACAGCGACGACAAGGATTTGAAATCATATGCCTGTACCCGCCAGGACGCAGGTTGCTTTCCGGTCCCGCTTGAAACCCTGTCCAAGCAGGCTGGCGGGGAAAAAGTGATGCGCAATATGGTGGCAGTGGGCGCCAGTTTCGGACTTACCGGGTTTCCGTTCGAACTTCTGCTGGAGCTTATTGCTAGAGCATTCGGGAAAAAGGGCCAGAAGGTCATCGAGCTGAACCAGGCCGCGGCCAAAGCAGGGTATGTATATGCGGCTGAGCACTATCAAAAGGATTTTGGGTATCGGCTTGAGGTGCGCGAGGCAGGGGAAAAGCGCATGCTGGTGAACGGCAATGAAGCCGTTGCCATGGGGGCTTTGAAGGCCGGCATGAAATTATTTGCGGCCTATCCAATGACGCCTGCCTCGTCCATTCTGCACTTTCTGGCGCCGCTGGACAGACAGTACGGCCTGGTGGTGAAGCATACCGAGGATGAGATTGCGGCCATGAACATGATAGTGGGGGCTTCGTTCGCCGGCGTGCGGAGCATGACCGCCACTTCCGGCGGAGGGTTTTCGCTCATGGTGGAAGCGCTGGGTTTGGCCGCCATTACCGAGTGTCCGGTCGTTATCGTGCTGGCGCAAAGGCCCGGGCCGGCCACCGGACTCCCAACCTGGAGCGACCAGGGCGACCTGAGGTTCGCACTCCATGCGGCCCAGGGCGAGTTCCCGCGCTTCGTGCTGGCGCCGGGCGACCCAGGGGAATGCTTTGAGCTCGGCTTTGCAGCCCATAACCTAGCCGAGCAATTCCAGGTTCCGGCCATTATCCTGACCGACAAGTATCTGGGCGAAGCCAGGCAGACCATGCCGCTGTTCAAAGCTGACGGATTCAGCATAGACCGCGGCAAGTGGGCGGACACGTCTGCCTTGCCGGCTGATGCCAGGTTCGCGCGCTACGCTGATTCGCCGGACGGGGTGAGTCCGCGCACGCGTCCAGGCCAGCCTGGCGGCGTGTATACGGCGAATTCGGACGAGCATGACGACACGGGACTGGCCAACGAGGATGCTGACGTGAGGAACCGCATGCAGGAACGCAGATTCGGGAAAGTGGCCGGCATGCGCGCCGCGGTACCCGAGCCGGTCAAGCTGTACGGACCTAAAGATGCAGACGTAACGCTTGTCGGGTGGGGAAGCACCAAGGGGCCGATTTTGGAAGCCATGAAAGAGCTGGAACGCGCAGGCAAGTCCGTGAATTTCATGCAGGTGCGGTTGCTTGAGCCGTTCCCAGTGAAAGAGGTGGATGCCATTTTGCGGCAGGCCAAGCGCAGGGTGCTGGTGGAGAACAACTTGAGCGGCCAGCTCGGCGGACTTATCCGGGAGAAGACCGGCATAGACATTTCCGAGCGTCTGCTGAAGTACGACGGCCGTCCGATCCATATCGAAGAGATACTCGCGTATGCCAACCGCTAAGGATTTCGAAACCAGCCAATCTCCCACCTGGTGCCCTGGGTGCGGAGACTTCGGCATTTGGACCGCGCTAAAGAACGCGTTCGTGGCCGAAGGCCTGGCGCCGCACCAGGTGGCGGTGGTGTTCGGCATAGGCTGCAGCGGGAACATGGCTTCGTTCCTGAATGTGTACGGGTTCCACGGTTTGCACGGCCGCGCCCTGCCTGTGGCCACGGGCATCAAGCTGGCGAACCAGGCTTTGAAGGTGGTGGTGGTAGGCGGCGACGGCGACGGCTACGGCATGGGACTCTCGCACCTGCTTCACTCCATACGCAGGAACGTGGACATTACGTACGTCGTGCACAACAATCAGATATACGGCCTGACCAAGGGCCAAGGCAGTCCGACGAGCGAAAAGGGCATGGTCACGAAATCCACGCCCCACGGCTCCATCGAAGTGCCCATAGACCCGCTACCGCTGGCCATTGACGCCGGGTGTACATACGTGGCGCGCAGTTTTTCAGGCAACGTAAAACAGCTTACAGCTTTGATTCAGGGCGGATTGAAGCATAAGGGGTTCGCGCTCATAGACGTGTTGCAGCCCTGCGTTACCTTCAACCACCACAATACGTTCCACTGGTTCTACCAGCGCGCGTACGAACTTGAAGCGGAAGGGCACGACGTTCGTGACAAGCTGGCGGCTTGGACCAAGGCCATGGAATGGCCTACGCAACTCATGGTGGACGAGAACCGAATGGATAAAATACCGACCGGGCTCTTTTACCAGGAACAACGTCTTACCTACGGAGACGAACTGCCGCAACTTGCGAAGGAGCCTTTGGCTGAGCAGTCTTTGGACGGCATTGAAGTCGGCCCCTTGATGGATAAGCTTACGTAAGTTTGTCAGAAGCCACGGTCTGCGGCTAGAATGAGTCCGTGGACAAGAAACGCTGGCAGGTTGCCGAACCAGTGACCGAGGATACCAAAGGCGAGTTCCCCGAACTCGACCCGCTCTTATTGCAGTTGCTGTGGAACCGCGGTTTGCGGACCCAGGGCGAGATCGACGAATATCTGAACCCGGACTGGGG
Source organism: uncultured Gammaproteobacteria bacterium (assembly GCA_964566145.1). Taxonomy (GTDB): domain Bacteria; phylum Patescibacteriota; class Patescibacteriia; order Veblenbacterales; family UBA10138; genus CAZMHN01. Next base: position 17,965 of record CAZMHN010000006.1, on the reverse strand, counting down.
CCAGGACGTGCACGATCCCTACTTGTTCCGCGACATGCGCAAGGCGGTGGAACGGGTGTATGAAGCCATAGGAAAAAAGGAGAGCATTGGGGTGTTCGGCGATTATGATGCCGACGGCGTATGTGCGGCCGCGACAGTCGTCTCCACCCTCAGGAAGCTGGGCGCCGAAGTCGTTCCCTACCTGCCCCACCGCGAGCGCGAGGGGTACGGACTGAATGAAGGCGCTTTGAGGTACTTGAATGAGAAAGGCTGTAAGTTGGCCATCACCTGCGATTGCGGAATAGCCAACGTGGCCGAGGTGAGCCTGGCGAACGAGCTGGGCCTGAACGTTATCGTCACCGACCATCACCGCCCCAAAGATGAACTCCCGCCCGCCTACGCCGTGCTCCATTGCGGACTGGAAGGGGAAACCTATCCGTGGAAATCGCTGTCGGGCGGGGGAGTGGCTTTCAAGTTCGTGCAGGGTCTGCTCAGGTACGAAGGGTGCCAATTGCCGGCGCGCGAGCGGGAGATGCATGAGAAGTGGCTGTTGGACCTGGTGGCGGTTTCCACCGTGGCGGACATGGTGCCGTTGAAGGGCGAGAACCGTACGCTCGTTTCGTACGGCCTGACCGTACTTCGCAAGAACAAGCGCCTGGGCTTGAAGGCCCTGCTGGAAGCGGCCGGCCTTGCGCCCGAGGCTATAGACACCTACACCATCGGGTTCCACATCGCCCCGCGCATCAACGCGGCCGGACGCATGGATCATGCCAACTCCGCTTTTTCGCTCCTTATGGCGCAGGACGAAGGCGAGGCCAGGGAACTGGCGCGCGCGCTGAACCTGACGAATAGCGAGCGCCAGCGCGTGACGGATGAAATGTTCCTTCTGGCCGAACAGCACATAGGCGAGCTGAGTCCGGGACAGTACCTAGTGCATGCGTTCGAGCCTTTGTGGCCGCTCGGCATGGTAGGGCTGGTGGCCGGCAAGCTCGTGAAGCAGTACAACCGCCCTGCGCTGGTCATGTGCGAGAACAAGGGCCGGGTGGCGGGATCGGGCAGGAGCGGAGTGGGCGGATTCGACCTTATGCTGGCCCTGAACCACTGCCGGAAGTACCTTGCGAACTACGGAGGGCACGCTGAAGCGGCCGGCTTTGCCCTGGAGAAGGAGAATCTTGAGCCGTTTCTGCGCGCCATGGAGAAGTACGCCTCCAAACAGATGGCCGGGGCCGATCTTTCGCCGGTGGTTCAGGTTGACGCGGAACTGCCCCTGGCGAGTACTGGTTGGGGCGCGGTCGAGACCGTGGACAAACTTGAGCCGGTGGGACAGGCCAATCCGCCGGCGCGCTTCGTTTCCCGCGGGCTCACGGTTTCGGGAGTACAGCCGGTAGGCGCCGCGGCCCAGCATGTGCGGCTGGTGGCAGAGGGCGGCGGCGCAACCAGGAAGTTCATAGCCTTCAGCCGCCCGGACATCCTGACGGGCGTGCCCTTAGGCAGTACAGTTGATATAGTGTACGAGGTGGGAGTGAATGAGTGGAACGGCAACAGGGAGCTTGAGTTGAAGGTTATAGACGTAACGCGACATGACTGAACGAACGTACAGCCTGTATACGGACGGCGGCGCGCGCGGCAATCCCGGGCCGGCGGCCATCGGCGCAGTGCTGTTGGACGAGCGCGGCCAGGAGACGGAAGCGTTCGGCAAGGCTATAGGCAGCACGACGAACAACCAAGCCGAGTACCAGGCGCTCCTGGCCGGTTTGGAGCTTGCCAAGCGTCACGGCGTGAAAAGGCTGGCTTGCCATCTGGACAGCGAATTGGTTGTGAAGCAGATGAATCAGGAATACCGGGTGAAGGACAGGGGGTTGGCGCCGCTGTTCGTTAAGGTCTGGAACCTGAAGCATGAGTTCAAGCACATCACGTTCGCGCACATACCCCGGGAAAAAAATCGGCGAGCGGACGGATTGGTGAACGAGGCGCTGGACAAGGAAGCCGGTTCCGCCTCATAAAAAAAGCGAACGAGAGGTTTCTCGTCCGCTGGTAGGCGCATCCGTCCGCGTCAGGCGGCGGGCTTGCTGTTACGCTTGAGGATTTTCCAGATGGTACGCTCGGAAATTTTTATCCCGTGGTTGTTGGACAGGTAGGCTTTCAGCCTGCGCGGGCCAAAGCCGGTCCGTTCGCGTATCTGGAGTATGAATATGACTGTTTCCTGGGGGGTGGCCCTGGGGTGGCTTTTGGGCCGGCGGCTTTGATCTTGAAGTGAGGCGGGGTCTCCTTTGGCCGCCATATAGCGCCCAAGCCACTTGTAAAAAGTTTTCCGGCTAATCCCGTAGATACTGCATACGGTCTTGGCGCTGTTTGTGTCCCGGTACAATGTCATCCATGCGAAACGCGTGAGCCTTGGAGTTTCAGCATGGTCAGTGGCGGCCTTCAGGGCCGCCGGTGAAATTGAACTAGGCGACATACGGTGCCTCGCGTTGTGAATTATGAGTTGTGTAAAAGTCCGGCTGGAGTCTTTGCTCCTCGTAGTACTACGTTTCGGCTGTCAGGTCAAGGCTTATGACAAAACAAGACCCCCGCCTCATGCGGCGGGGGTCTCCACGCTGTCTAGCCTGAACCATCAGGGGCGATAAGCCGAATTCTGTATTCCGGTTTTGCCGGAACGACGGTTATCTCTCTAGGTCCAACGTCGCCGCTGGACTCAAGCTACCAACCCGTCCGCTTTTCGGCGGACCTACTTGGTATTGCACCGGGTAGAGTTTGCCTAGCCTCCGCGGTCGCACGCGGAGCTGGTGGGCTCTTGCCCCACCCTTTCACCCCTTACCTCGATTGCTCGAGGCGGGACTTCTCTCTGTTGCACTTGTCCTGCGGCTCGCCTTTCGGCGGCCAACGGCTCCGGTTAGGAGCTACCCCTCCCGAAACGTCGGGAGCGCTGTGGTGTTCGGACTTTCCTCCCCGCCCTTTTGGGACGGGGCAACCGCCAACCCTTGATATTCAGGCGCACACATGCTACCACGAATCTCGCGTACGGTCAAGATTGTAGGCTATACTAAGCTCACGGTTATGAAGCGGTCGCAACTCGGGTTAGCAGCAGCAGCTTTGCCACTCGACTACCTTATGGTGGTGCTGGCCGGCGTGGGGGCGTACTTCTTGAGGTTTGAGACTTTCGTCACCGATATCCGCCCGATACGGTTCGAATTGCCTCTCGCGGAGTTCCTGCCCACCTTGCTGGTAGCGGGAGCGGTATGGGTCGGCCTGTTCGCTCTGGTGGGTTTGTACGCCATGCAGTCGCAGTTGAAGCTCTCGGCCGAGATCGCCAGAGTGTTCGTAGGGTGTACCTCGGGACTGGCCATCATCATAGTGCTGTTCTTCTTCAATCCCAATTTGTTCGGCTCCCGTTTCATCGTGCTGGCCGGCTGGGTGGGCGCGTTCTTCCTGGTAAGCCTAGGCCGGCTGGCCCTGCGCCTGCTCAGAAGCTATCTGCACAAGCGAGGCTATGCAGTGAGCCAGGCTTTGCTCATCGGGGCGGGGGAGACCACCAACCAGCTGGAACGCTTGTTCAGCGCCCACCAGGCGCTGGGGGTGAGGGTGGTGCAGAGATCGCACGCCGGCGACCTTAGTTTGCTGTCCGGCGCGTTGAGCGGCCTGGACGAAATAATAATCGGCGATCCGACGATTTCCCGGCAGTTCGCCTACTCGGCGCTTGAATACTGCCAGACGCACCATCTGGGCTTCCGGTACGCGGCCGACCTGTTCGATGCCAACGTCAGGAATGTGAGCATTCAGACGCTGGCCGGTGTGCCTCTCATAGAGATAAAACGCACGCCCCTGGACGGCTGGGGCAGGATCGTGAAGCGCTTGTTCGATATTGCGGCCGGAGGTTTTTTGCTGGCGGGACTTTCGCCCCTTATGGCTGTAGTTGGACTGGTGAGCCTGGCACGGCAGGGCCGGCCCGTGTTCGTGGGATTGGAGCGGGTGGGCGAGGAGGGCAGGGTGTTCAAGCTGTACAAATTCAGGTCCATGGTAGTGAACGCCCACGAGCTGAAGCGCGAACTCATGCCGTTCAACGAACGCGCCGACGGACCCTTGTTCAAAATGAAGGCGGATCCGCGCATAACCCGCTGGGGCCGCTTCCTGCGGCGCACGTCCATTGATGAACTGCCCCAGCTTTGGAACGTAGTGCGGGGGAACATGTCCTTGGTTGGTCCGCGGCCGCATGAACCAGGGGAGGTGGAACAGTACAGCCTTGTTCACCACAAGCTGTTGAATCTGAAGCCCGGCATGACGGGCTTGGCGCAGGTGTCAGGCAGGTCGGACCTGCCGTTCGAAGACGAGGCCAAGCTGGATACGTTCTATGTGGAGAATTGGTCTTTGGGCCAGGACCTCGTCATCATGCTCAAAACCGTCGTGGTGGTGTTTCAGCGGGGGGTAGCGGTCTGATCCTATGAAAGTGGCATTAGCGCATGACCATTTGAATCAGATAGGCGGAGCTGAAGCCGTGCTCGGCGAGATGCACAGGCTGTACCCCAAAGCCCCGGTGTACACCCTGCTTCACGACCGGGTTGCGACCGGCGCCGCGTTCAAGGATTGGGACATACGGGAATCGCTCATTCGCGGCCTGCCGGGAGGGGAGCGGTTCTTCAAGTGGTACCTGTGGCTCATGCCGACAGCGGTGGAGCGGTTCAACCTGACCGAATACGATCTGGTCGTGAGTTCGTCATCCGCCCTGATCAAGGGGCTGGTAGTGAAGCCCTCGACCACGCACGTGTGCTACTGCCACAGTCCGACGCGCTACTTGTGGAGCGACACGCACCAATACACCGAGGAGCTGCCGCAACCGCGCATCGTGAAGAAGGTGGTGCCGCTCGTTCTGACTTACCTCAGGCTGTGGGACTACGCCGCGGCGCAGCGCGTAGATCAATTCGTGGCCAATTCCGAGTTTGTGAAGCGGCGCATCCACAAGTATTACCGGCGCGACGCTACCGTTATCTACCCGCCGGTTCAGGTGTCAGGCTTCGGCCGTCCGCAGGACCCCGGTGATTATTTCCTCATCGTGTCGCGCCTGAGGCCGTACAAGCGGGTGGATTTGGCCATCAGGGCATTCAACAAACTGGGCATGAGGCTGATAGTGGCGGGGAGCGGGGAGCAGGAACCAGAGCTCAGGCGTTTGGCCAAGCCGAACGTGGAGTTTCTGGGCCAGGTCTCTGAAGCTGAAAAGCGCCAGCTTATGGCGCGGTGCCGCGCGTTCATCTATCCGCAGGAAGAGGATTTCGGCATCTCGGCCGTTGAAGCCATGGCCGCCGGCAGGCCCGTGATCGCGTATCAGGCCGGAGGCGCCCTGGAAACGGTCAGGGAAGGCGTCACGGGGTCGTTTTTCCGCGAGCAGAGCTGGGAAGCCTTGGCCGACGCGGTCATTCGTTTCCGCTATCAGGCGTTCGATCCGGAGAGCATCCAAAAATACGCCCAGAAGTTCTCGCAAGAGCGATTCATAGACGAGTGGCAGGGTTTCATAGGACGGATAACCGGAGCGTCGTGATGCGCGTCGGAGTGGACATACGCTGCCTGCAGGACGCCTGGCGTACCGGAGTTGGCGAGTATGCCCTGCAGACCCTGCGTCACTTGGTGCGGTCAGAGCCGGATTGGAGATTCTCCGGATATTCCAATTCCTTCGGCAAGCATGAGTTGCCCGGGGAACTGCCGGCCGAAGTCGCGGTCCAGCGCAACCGGCTGCCCAACAAATTGAACAACCTCCGCCTCTGGCTGGGGGCAGGCCCTGCGCCCGCTAGGTCTCTGGGGCTTCGGGGCGCTCCTGACGTAATGTGGTTTCCTAATCCGCTGTTCGCTTCGTTCGACGCTACGCCCACCGTGCAGACCGTGCACGACCTGGCGCTCTTGCGCTATCCCGGATTTTTCCCGCGGCGCGGACGCTTGTGGTACGTGCCAATGGTAAGGAACCTGCTTAGGCGCAACCTGCCGGACAGCTCCGCCATCGTGGCCGTATCACGGCACACGGCCCAGGACCTGCTGGAGCTCTACCCGCGCTGGCAGGGAAGGATAACAGTGGCCTATCCGGGAGTTGAGGAGCGCTTCTTTGCCGACAGCACCGCGGACGAGGTTGCGAGAGTGCGTCGGAAATACCGCTTGCCGGATGCGTACCTGTTGTCATTGGGCACCGTTGAACCGCGCAAGAACTACGACATGCTGCTTAGGGCCTTTGAGTCGTACGTTTCCGGCGGAGACCGCGAGACCGGACTGGTCATCGCCGGAGCGTGGGGGTGGCGGACGGAGTCTTTCCGGCGCGCCCTGGCCGGCTCCCCGGCCCGCGACCGTGTTTTTGTAGTCGGCTACGTTGACCCCAAAGACAAGCCGGCGCTCTACGCCGGAGCCAGGCTGTTTTTGTACCCGTCCCAGTATGAAGGGTTCGGCATGCCGGTCGCGGAGGCCATGGCCAGCGGAACGGCAGTCGTAGCCAGCCTGAGTTCGTCCCTGCCGGAAGTGGTGGGCGAGGCGGGCGTGCTGGTTTCGCCCCTGAGGGCGGAGCAGTGGGCGCAGGCCATTGCCTGGCTTATGTCCGACGGCGCTTCGCGCCAGCGGTACGCGGAAGCGGGACGGGCCAGGGCCCGCGATTACAGTTGGAACGGCACTGCAGGTGTGTATCGCCGGGTGTTCCGGGAACTCTCCCAGGGGACGTATGCAGGTAGTTATTGACGCCAGGCTTTTCGGCACGGCGCACCGTGGCATAGGCAGGTATTTGCGCGAACTCGCTTACGCCATGGCGCGGGAGCCGGGTGACGTTGAGTTCACGCTTTTGGTGTCGCGGCCTGACGACCCGGAGCTTGCGCCCCTGAAGCACAAGGTGCGGCTCGTGCCGGCGCCGTGGCGAGTGTACAGCCTGGCAGAACAATTCCACCTTCCGCGCCTTCTGCGGCGCTTGAAGCCGGACCTGGTGCACTTTCCGCACTTCAACGTGCCGCTGCTGCCTCTGTCGGTTCCCTATGTGGTGACCATTCACGATCTGCTTGTGCATGAGTTCCCGGACGAACGCGCGACTACCAGGAACGGTTTGTTTTACCTGGTGAAACTGCTTGCCTATCGTGCGACGGTCGCTCGGGCGGTGCGCGGCGCGCGCGTCGTGCTCACCGTCAGCCAGTCTGTGGCTCGGACCATCGGGCAATGGTACCCTAGTGCGCTGTCAAAAGTGCGGGTCGTACCCATCGCCCCCGTGTCCCTGCCAGGTTCCGCGGCGCGGCCCGGAGATGTTCCGCCCGTTCCGTACGTGCTCGTGGTCGGGGCCGCTTATCCGCACAAAAATTTAGAGTGCGCGGTCGAGGCCGTGGCCGGCCTGCGTCAGACATTGGCAGGCTATGAGCTTGTGGTGGCGGGAAAGTCGGATTTTTTCATGGACCGATTCCTGAAGTGGGCGGAGAAGAGGGGAGCGCCGCCGTTCGTGCGCTACGCGGGGGAAGTGGATGATGAGACGCTGGCGGCCATGTACCGCGGCGCCAAGGCCTACCTTCTGCCGTCCTTGGGCGAAGGGTTCGGACTGGGCGGTCTGGAGGCGCTGTCGCAGGGGTGTCCAGTCGTGGCTTCAGACATTCCGGTATTGCACGAAGTGTTGGGCGAAGCGGCGCTTTACGCCGATCCCGGCGACAGCCGGGCTTTTGCGCGCCAGCTTGTCCGCCTGGAAAGCGACGGGCGTGTCCGCGGGGAATTGCGGGCCGCGGCGGCGGGGGTGCTGGCGCGATACTCATGGACGAAGACGGCGCGCGCTACGCTTGAAGCGTACCGCGCGGGAATTGCTGAAGGCTAGTTCCTGCCTTATACTTACCGTCGTGTATGCCGGGTTCACACACGACACGTAAGCAGCTGCCGCGCGGACAAAACTGGCCTTGGTGGCGGCTGATAATTTGCGGTTCCAACCAGACGCTTGAGGGGCGCTCCACGGTCCGCTTGTCGCGGCACGTGCTGAATTTGCGGCCGCGGGAGATCCATCTGGATGAGCCGGAACGCGTTCGCCCGTCCGAGACAGGCTTGAACGTGAATTTCATTTCTTCGCTGTTCGACAGGTACTCACTGACGAATTCCCTTGACCGGTTGCTGGCCCGCCATCCAAGAGCGGCCGAGCTTTCGCTTGTGACCGTGCTTGAAGCTCTGGTCGTGCCGGCCGATGTGGTTTGGCGTTTCGGGCTTTGGTTCTTTTTGAAGCTGTTCGGGGAGGCTACGGCTATCGGACGGGAGGTGGCGGCTGACGTGCGCGAATTTCGGCGGCTCGTCTGGCTGGTCGTAGGAGCGCCTTGGCGCGCCGTGAAGCTTCCCCGGTACGCACCGCACCGCGTAAGCGGCATGTGGCGGCAGGCGGCCGCGTTCACGGTGCTGGCTTTCATAATCGTTCTTCCGCTGAAGGGGATTGCCACTCTGCAGTACTTCAGCGCCCGCGGTTCGCAAGCCTATTCGATGGCCCAGGTGGCCGCGTCTGATCTGGCGACCGGCGGAGGGTTGCTTATGAGCGGAGAGCCTGAGGCGGCGGCGGTGCGGCTTGAGAGCGCGCGCCAGGGCTTTGCCAGCGCCCGGGCCGAACTGGAGGTGGTGCCGCGGCAACTTCTGGAAGTCATCGGGGCCGTGCCCGGCCCCCAGCGCAGCGCTCAGGATGCCGCACATCTCCTTCAGGCCAGCGAAGCTGTTTCCAGCGCCGCCGGAGCGGCCGCACAACACTGGACCAGGCTGATACGCGACATAGAACCAGCCGATCTCAAGCAGGAGATAGCTGAGCTCCTGCAGGCGTCGGACGAGATACAGCCGCACCTGAGGACGGCCATGCAGGAACTGGGGTTGGTTCGCCCCGAGCGCCTGCCGGACAGCGTCCGGGCCTCGCTCACCGCCATACAGGACAGGCTGGAGCGCCTGGAGCGGGCGTTCGCCGACCTGTTCTCGGTTCCGCTGTTTTTACAGGAGATGCTGGTGGCAGATTCGCCGCGCACCTACGTGGTGCTGTTCCAGAACAACAGCGAGCTTAGGCCGACCGGCGGATTCGCCGGCAGTTTGGCGCTGATAGAGCTCAAGGACGGCCAGGTGAAAAGCGTTGAAATACCCGGCGGCGGCCCTTACGATTTCCAGGGTTCCCTGAAGCGGACCATCCGCCCTCCCGAGCCGCTTAGGCTCGTGCGGGGCACTTGGCAGCTGCAGGATGCTAACTGGTTCTTTGACTTCCCGAGCTCGGCCGAGAAAGTTCTGTGGTTCATCCGCGAATCCGGCGGCCCGGAAGCGGACGGCGTGCTGGCCCTGACCGCGGACGTGGTACAGCAGATACTCCGATTGTCCGGACCGTTGGAAATGCCTGCATACGGAAAGGTGATAACCGCGGACAACTTCCTGCGGGAGACTCAGGAAGCCGTGGAGCTGGACTATGACCGTTCACAGAACCGCCCCAAGCAGTTCATTGCCGACCTGGCGCCGGCGCTGCTTACCAAGCTCATGCAAATGCCCCCGGATGACTACGGCTCTCTGGCCGCGATACTGAACGGGTCCCTGACCTCGCGCGGCATCCAGCTGTACCTGAGGGATCGCAACCTCGAATCCCAGACCAGGACCTTAGGCTGGGCCGGCGAGGTGAAGGACAGCACGGCAGATTATTTGGCCATCGTACGCACGAACATAGGCGGCGGCAAGACCGATGCCGCCATGCGCGAGCGCATCCGTCACGACGTCAACGTGGCCACGAGCGGCGACATCACCGTGCAGGTCAGCCTGACGCGCGAACACCTGGGCGATCCTTCTGACATCTTCACCAGCCGCCGCAACGTGTCCTACCTAAGATTCTACGTGCCCGATGGCTCAACGCTTCTGGGCACGGACGGCTTCACGCCGCCTCCATCGGCCTACCTCAAGCCGGTGCCGGCCGAGGCGGAATCTGACCAGGACCTGTCGGCGCTCGAACGCGAGGTTGGCTGGCACAGCGCTTCAGGCACCCGCGTGACCCAGGAGTTCGGCAAGACGGTGTTCGGCAACTGGCTGTCCTTGGCTCCCGGCGAGCGGAGGACGGTTACGGTTACTTACCGCCTGCCGTTCTCTCTGCGCTCAAGCGGCACCTGGCAGGACCTCAGGCGCTACTCGGTCCTGTTCCAGCGGCAGGCCGGCGTGGCTTCGGCCGACTTCGTGTCACAGCTGACCCTGCCCGAGGGGTTCCGCTTGCGCTGGCAGGAGTCATCCAGCCAGCTTGCGAGCTACGAGCGGCGGCTTGAGATGAGGAGCGATTGGACGTCTGATCAGTATTACGGCGTGGTGTTGGAAAAGACGCCGTAGGTATTGACAAAACGGCCAGTCTATGCTATCATCATTACGTTGACAATCATGAACAACCCCGAGCGGTTGGAGGTTGTGGAGAATGCACGCGGGGAACTGCACGACCAGTCCTGTATGGGATACTGGCTTGTGCACTCTCTGCGCTTGGATACCAACATTTTGGTCCCTTCAAGCCTTCTCGCCTCCAGCCACGCGGGGTTGTTGTCGTAACAGCGCATGAACCTCTTCGGTATCGGGAACGGCAGTTCGGTACCCCGCCACGCTTTGCTTCTGGCGGTTTTTTCCGTGGTGTCGCGCTTGATAGGCGTGTTGCGCGACAGGGTGCTGGCATCCACGTTCGGCGCCTCCGAAACGCTGGACGCGTACTACGCCGCTTTCAAGGTGCCCGATTTCATATTCAATACTTTCGTGCTGGGAGCTTTGGCCAGCGCCCTGATCCCGGTGTTCGTACGCCTGCGGGAGAACCAGGGCCCTGAAGCGGCCCGCGGGCTGGCGCAGAGGGTGCTGGTGCTTTTGACCGTCTTCTTGGCGTTTTCAAGCCTGCTGGCGGCGGTGTTCGCCTCGCATATCCTGAAGTTCGTGGTACCGGGATTCGATGCGGCGACGTTCGACCTCTCTGTCAGGCTGTCTCGCATCATGCTCGTGACGCTAGTATTCTTCGGAGCCTCAAGCGTCATAGGCAGCGTACTCCAAGCCGAGCGCAGGTTCCTGGCGTACGCTGTGGCGCCGGTGGCGTACAATCTTGGCATTATTGCAGGCATCTACGCCCTCGTGCCGCAGGTAGGGCCGATTGGGCTGGCCTGGGGCGTGGTGCTGGGCAGCGCCCTGCATCTGCTTGTTCAGGGGCCTTCCCTGGCACGTCTCGGATTCGCCTGGCAAAGGTTCCGCGAGTGGGCAAGCGTGCGCGAGGTGGGCAGGCTCATGTTGCCGCGCACACTGGGTCTGGCGGCACAGCAGGTGAACCAGATCGTAACGGTGAGTTTCGTTTCGCATCTCTCGGTCGGAAGCCTGGCGGCCTATTCCTTTGCCGTAAACCTGCACAGCTTTCCCATCAGCGTGTTCGGCGTGTCATTGGCCGTAGCGGCCTTTCCGGTCTTTTCGCTGGCCTTGAGCAACGAAGATAAGGCGTCATTCAGCGCCGAGTTCAGTTCAAGCGTACGCAAGGTGCTGTTCTTTGTGGTGCCTTTGGCAGTGCTGTTCCTGGTCGAACGCGCGCAGATAGTGCGCGTGGTGCTGGGCAGCGGAGCGTTCGATTGGGGCGATACCATCCGTACCGCTCAGGTCCTGGGGTTCCTGGCGCTCGCCATGGTGGCCGACAGCCTTATTCCTTTGGCCGCCAGGGGGTTTTACGCGGCTCGCGACACCACCACCCCGGTAGTGGCGAGCATTTGCAGCATTCTATTGAATGTAGGCCTGCTTATGGTCTTCCGGCCCTTCGGTCTGGCGGGCGTAGGCATGGCCTACGTGGCGGCCAGCGTGCTTCAGCTCACCCTGCTCTTGGCGCTCCTGGGCAAGACCCTTGAGGAGAGCGCCGTGGCCAGTATTACAAGCTTTCTGGCGCCCGTCATTACTGCGGCGTTCATGGCCGGGGCGTGCGCTTACGGCACGCTGAGGCTGATGGCCGAGGTTGTCGACATGCAGACCTTCGTGGGCATTTTCCTGCAGGGTACCGCGGCGGGCGCCGCGGGTGCGGCCTGCTATCTGGTGCTGGCCATGGTGTTCAAACTGCCCGAGGTGGCGGTGGTTTCCCGCTGGCTTAAATCTTTACGGAGCCTGATCTAGCATGCCGCCTGCTCTTGCCATAAGGAATTTCTGCATCATCGCCCACATAGACCACGGGAAGTCCACCCTGGCTGACAGATTCTTGGAGCTGACCGGCACGGTGGCCAAGCGCGACATGCAGGCGCAGTTGTTGGACAGCATGGACCTGGAGCGCGAGCGCGGCATCACGATAAAGCTTCAGCCCGTCACCATGCAGTGGCGCGGCACCACCTTGAACCTCATAGACACGCCCGGCCACGTTGATTTCGCTTATGAGGTGTCGCGCAGTTTGGCGTGCGTCGAGGGCGCGGTACTGCTGGTCGACGCCACGCAAGGCATACAGGCCCAGACCATCGCCAACTATGAGCTGGCGGTGCTCCAGGGGCTCACCATCGTTCCGGTGGTCAATAAGATAGACCTGCCGGCCGCCGACCCGGAGCGGGTGGCGCAGGAACTGGCCCAGCTTTTGAATGTGGATCCGAAATCCGTCCTGAAGGTTTCGGCCAAGGACGGCAGCGGCGTAGAGCGCGTGCTTGACGCCGTGCTGGAGAACGTGCCGCCGCCCAGGAGCCTGACCACCGGATCGGCGTGTAGTGCGCTCATATTCGATTCGAAATACGACGACTACCGCGGCGTGGTGGTTTCCATCCGCGTGTTCGACGGCACCCTGAAGCAGAATGAAGCCTACGCCCTTTTGGGGAGCAGGGCCAAGGGCGAAGTGCTGGAGCTTGGCACGTACACGCCGCAAATGAAGCCTGCTGAGAGCTTGGGACCGGGGAGCATCGGCTACCTGGTGACCGGCCTGAAAGAGATACGCCTGGCGCGGGTGGGGGACACTATCGCCAGGGATTTGTCGGCTGCGCCTCTGGATACGTACAAAGAGCCGGTGCCGATGGTGTACGCCGGCTTGTATCCGGGCGCCGGCGAATCGGCCGAGAAACTGAGGGACGCGCTCCAGAAGCTGAAGCTCAACGACGCCAGCTTGTCCTTCGAAGGCGAGCACACCCAGGCTTTGGGTTACGGCTTCCGCTCCGGGTTCCTGGGGCTGTTGCACCTCGACATCGTACGCGAGCGCCTGAAGCGCGAGTACGGACTGAACGTGGTCATCACTGCACCCTCGGTCGCGTACCAAGTCGACCGGACCGACGGCTTCACGGCAACCGTGCACGGAGCGCAGGACCTGCCGACGCCCGACCGCATACGCGCCGTGCGCGAGCCGGTCGTGCGGGTGGATATAGTTACGCCCGTCGAGCACCTGGGCGTGCTCATGCAGACGGTGCAGGAGTTCAGAGGCGAGTACCGGTCCACCGACTACCTGGGAGAAGCCGGTTCGGGCGGGCGCGCCATTCTAAGGTACCGCGTACCGCTGAACGCCATCCTGGTGGATTTCTACGACCAGGTGAAGAGCGTCAGCAGCGGGTACGCCTCGCTAAGCTACGAGTTTGACGGGTATCAGGACTGCTCGGTCCGGCGGCTGGACATTCTCGTGGCGGACGAGCCGGTGGAACCCCTGGCCACGATCGTGTACGAGGATGAAGCTTATAGGCGGGGCCGCTCCATTGTGGAACGTCTGCGCCAGGTGCTTCCCAGGCAGATGTTCGAAGTAAAGATACAAGCCGCCCTGGGAGGCAAAATCATCGCCGCCGAGCGGCTGCCGGCCATGCGCAAGGACGTTCTGAAGCGCGCTTCGTCGGGCGGCGACGTTACCAGGAAGCGCAAACTGCTGGAAAAACAGAAAGCCGGCAAGAAGCGCATGCGCCTGAGGGGCAAGGTTGATATACCGTCCGAGGCCTACCTGGCGCTCGTGACCAGGGATACGGAACGCTAGAACGCCCCGGAGAAGCTCAAGAGCACCATGGTGACAGTGACCATGATGGTGAGCACCAGCCAGGTGATTTGTATCCAGCTCTTTCGTTTCATGCGCCAAGTTTAGCACGGAAGCAGGCGGGGCGTGAACGCAAAGGGCGGCTCGCGTGGTATACTAGCGCCATATGGCAGAAGGTAGAGCCGTTTCGCGTCTGTTCCTGCTGGTAGCGCTCTTGGCCCTGGGGGTCGTGGCTTTTGGCATAGGCCAAAGCCTTATCCGCCGCGCCGAGGTCAATCGCGAAGTCGAACGGCTTCAGGCCGACATCGATTCGTACGAGAGCCAGTCGCAGGAGCTGTCCGAGCTCCTAAGGTACCTGGGTACGGAGGAATATCAGGAGCGGGAGGCCAGACTGCGCCTGGGCCTGAAGCTACCCGGAGAGCAAGTGGTCGTCATTCCGGGCTTGGGAGGGGCGGAAACCGGACAATCTGAACCTGCGGACGCCGCACTATCGAACTGGCAGAGGTGGCTGCGCGTATTTTATAAGCAGTAACCAACCGTTATGCCCAAACCGCGTTCACAAACGGCCGCGCGGCCGCCCGAGGAGGTGCGAAAAGAGGTGTTGGAGGAGATAAGCCACCCCGAACCTGTCCAGCCCGCACCCTCGGAGCCGTCCGCACCCGCGGTGGACCCCGGACTTCGCCAGCGCCTGCATAGGCACAAGCGCCGCATACAGGCCATGGTCGTTGTGCCGATCGCGCTGGCGGCGCTCTACGCCGTATTATTCGTGGCCAGGCTGGACAGGTACGCTCCCGGCGTGGCCTCGCGTCTGCCTTGGCCGGTGGCTGTCGTGGACGGCACGGTGGTATGGTACGGAGAGTTCCAGGACGAGCTGGATACGTTCCGGCGCGTTGCCGAGGGCGACCCTACTGCTGCGGGCGCTACGTTTGAGTCGGCGGCGCTGGAGAGGCTGGTGGAAATCAGCCTGGTGCGCAAGGCACTGCAGGATAACGGCCTGGGCGTGGAAGATGAGGCCGTTGAAACCCAAGTGCAGACGATGCAGGCGCAGTTCGGCACCGCCGAAGCGCTGGAGGAGTACCTCAAGGAAACATACGGTTGGGACCTGGCAGACTTTAGACAGCGCATGGTGCGCCCTTATCTGGAGCGCTTCAAGATACTTGAATACCTGAATCAAGACCCGGCGGCGACGGTTGCGGCAAAGACGCTGGCCCAGGACGTCAAAGACAAGCTGGATAGCCGGCAGATAAGCTTCGAGGAAGCCGCGCGAGAGTACAGCGCCGACGTCAGCACCGCTGAGCAGGGCGGGAGCCTGGGGTGGTTTACCTGGGGCACCATGGTGCCGGCGTTTGAGTCGGCCCTGCGCTCCCTCCAGGTAGGGGAGATAAGCGGACCGGTTCAGACCGATTTCGGAGTGCATCTCATACGGCTGGACGGATTGGACGACAGCGGAACCGGGGACGAAGAGGGAACGGTGCAAGCGTCGCATATTTTGTTCCAGGTGGCGGATTTCCCCGATTGGCTGGCGCGAGCGCGCAAAGACGCCACGGTGGTCAGGCTGTTGCCCATCAGGAGCTAGTCCGTTTGCAGGCGCCCTAAGGCGGCAGGGACTGGCGCTCGCGGGCCTTTGGGGCAAGAGGCTTGATTTGCGCTTTCAGCGTAGCTATACTGCTCCGTGCGCGGGATTAGTACAATGGCAGTATGCAAGCTTCCCAAGCTTGAGACGCGGGTTCGATTCCCGTATCCCGCTCCACTCCTTGGTACGCCAGAGTAGCTCAGTTGGTAGAGCAGCGCACTCGTAACGCGCAGGTCGTGGGTTCGATCCCCACCTCTGGCTCCAGAATAATCAGCAAGTCGACAGCCTTCAACAGTCTCGGTTGCCGGGGCGTGACGGGGGATCGAAGGCAACCCGACCGACTGCCGTTGTGGCAGTCGCAGCGGGTGCCGGGCTCCGAAGGAGGAGCGCGAGGCCTTGAGCGCGACGGGTGAGGAGGATCCCCACCTCTGGCTCCAGGTAATCGTATACTCCCCGGGGCGCAAAGCCCTTGGGAGTGTGGTATAGTATGTAGGTACCATGTCATTGATAGAGTTCCGAAACATTTCTAAACACTACCCGGGCGACTCGGCGGCGCTTGAGCGCATTACGCTCACCATCGAGGACGGCGAGTTTGTTTCCATTGTGGGTCAGAGCGGCACAGGCAAGACCACGCTGGTCAAGCTCCTCATAGCCGAAGAAAGGCCGTCGGAGGGGCGCATTCTGGTGGGAGGCTGGGACATCACCGGCATCAAGCCGCGGGAAGTTCCGGTCTTGAGGCGGCAGATAGGCGTGGTGTTCCAGGATTTCAAGCTTCTGCCCAGGAAAACCGTGTTCGAGAACGTGGCCTTCGCCCTGGAGGTGGCCGGAGCCGCTCCTTCGCTCATCAAGAGCGTGGTGCCTCAGCTTCTGAAGATAGTGGGGCTCGAACATAAGACGGACAGGTTCCCAAGGCAAATGTCAGGCGGCGAGCAGCAGCGCGTGGTCATAGCCCGGGCGCTGGCGCACCGGCCCAAGATACTCGTGGCCGACGAGCCCACTGGAAATCTGGATTCCATAAACACGAAAGAGATCATCGAACTCCTGAAGCATATAAACGAGTTTGGAACGACCGTGCTCCTCGTCACGCATAACCGCGACGTTGTGAACGACCTGAAGCGCCGGGTGGTGGTGCTGGACCAGGGGAGGGTCGTATCCGACCAAAAGCACGGCCGCTACGTGCTTACCTAGCCTATGTTCTTCCACGCCGTCAAACGCATATTCACCTTCGCGCTCCAGAATTTCTGGCGCAACGTGTGGCTGACCATAGCCACCATCACCATAGTTTCTCTGGGCATGATTTCAGTTTCGACCCTGGGACTCGTGCAGGTATTGTCGAACGAGGCGCTGTCCCAGCTTGAACAGCGCATAGACATTTCCGTGTACTTGAAGCCGGAGCTAAAGGATGCGGACGTCGAGGTGATACGCAAGGACATGCAGGACATCTCTGGCGTGCGCGAGGTTGCGGTCATATCGGCCGAAGAGGCCCTGGCGAGATTCAAGGAGCGCCACGGCGACAATGCGCTTATCAGCGAGTCGCTTTTGGAGCTGGGAGAGAACCCGCTTGGTCCGACCGTGGTCGTGAAGGCTTTGAGCGAGGATGCCTACGGTACGATACTCACCGAGCTTGAGTCGTCCCGTTTCGAGCCGTACGTTCAGGAAGCCAGGTACGACGATTACCGCCGGGTCATAGAGGGCGTAAACGACCTGTCGGCCAAGTTCACTGCGGTGGGGCAGGGGGTCAGCTTGGTGTTCGTCATTATGGCTCTCCTCATGGTGTTCAATGCCATACGCATGAACATTTACACTCACCGGGAGGAGATATCCATCATGCGGCTGGTGGGAGCCAGCAGTTCCTTCATCCGGGCGCCGTTCTGGATCGAGGGCGTGCTGTATGCGGCTGTGGCGACGGCAGTTACGGCGGCGGTTTTCATGCCCAGCCTGTCGTTCATTCAGCCTTACATAGACCAGCTGTTCAGCGGGAGCACCCTGAACCTGACCCAGTACTTCACCCGGGAAGCTTTGGTGTTCTTCGGCGCCCAATTCATAGGCGCTTCGCTCCTGGGCATCGTGGCTTCTTCCATAGCCATGCGGCGCTACCTGAGGACGTAACACGCCCATGGCCCAGAACCAGTGCTATCTGGACCTCATAGGCAAAAAATGCGTGCCGTGCGAAGGCGGTACGGCGCCTTTGACCAACGTCGAGGCAGGCAGGTTCCTGGAAGGCACGACCGGCTGGATGTACCAGGACAACAGGCTGTGGCGCGAGATTGTGTTCAGGGATTTCCTTTCCGCCGTTGAATTCATAAACAAGATGGCGGAAGTAGCCGAGACCGAAGGACACCATCCCAACTTCCAACTGCATTCGTGGAACAAGGTGCGGGTGGAACTCTGGACGCACGCCATCGGCGGACTTTCCGAGAACGACTTCATTCTGGCCGCCAAGGTGAACAAACTCCTGGACGAGAACCCCGGCCTCATGAAGGCTTGACCCGCAGGGCCCGTATCCGTATCATGCATGCGCCGTTGGGGGATCG
>CAZMHN010000005.1:0-44128 GCA_964566145.1 uncultured Gammaproteobacteria bacterium | reverse complement strand
CGTTGGCGGAAAGGGAGGAGAACTGGATGGTGCCTGAAGAGGCCAGGCCGGTGGCCGCGGCCACTGCCCCGCTGGAGTTCACTTGGAACTGGGACGTGGAGCCTACGGTGAAAAGCGCATCGGGAATCGTGTCACCTACGCCCACATTGCCGGAGGCGTCGATGATGAACGGCGTGGCGTCGCCGGATACGTCATCAACTCGGAAGCTGGCGGCGTTGCCGTAATTTTGAACGTAGAACGGAATGGCGGTCGAAGCGGCCAAAGTCTGAGTGCGCAGAATGGCTGGCGTACCGGCGGCGGTCGAAGCGGAGTTCTCCCCGAACGTAAAGCCAATCTGGCCCGCTGACGTCAGGGACCAGTTCCAGGTTTGGGCGAAGTTGCCGTTGGCTATGGTGTTGTTCGCAACGGCCGCCGTGATGTCCGACAGCACGCTGGAACCTCCGCCTCCGCCGTCCAGCGCCTCCCAGGAGTTCGTGGCGGTACAGCCCTTCACGGTCGCATCCACTGAATTGAAGTAAATGTCCCCGGGAGAACAGGTCGCGGGGTCGCCGCCCGTCCCTTTATCCGACAGCCTGAGGAAAGCATAGGTTCCCTGATCCACCACCGACAGTAGCGTATTCGTGCCGTCGTTCAAAATAGTGTTACCGCTCGACGGCGTCAGTATGATGTCGCCCGCTGTGCCCGCGCCCTGCACCTCGCTCTTCAACACCAGGTTCGCGCCTGAGAAAGATAGAGCCCCGAGCGTGTAGTCGTCGCCCGCGCCGCTCGTTCCGGCGGTGGAGGAAATTTGGAGACCGGTCGGCCCGAGGTACGCATTGCGCCAGCGACTCCCGCTTGATCCAAGGTCGTACGTATTGTCTGCGCCCGGGGTAATAGAGCCGCCAACAGTCAAAGGACCGGAGAAGCTCACCGGACCAGCAAACGTAGTGCTCGCGTTCACTGTCAGACGGTCGGAGCTGTTACTGCCGATTATGCTGTTGCCCCCCACGTTCAGGAGTTCGACTGAAAGGTTTTGTATGCCTGCCTGACCGGAAACGCCCAAAGAATGCGTAAAGATGTGGCCGGTGTTTTCAATGGTGTTTACGGTTATGCGCGTGGCCTCGATGGTCGAAGCGTCGAGGGTGTCCAGAATTGTCGGCCCGGTAACCTGAAGCTCGCTCATGCGCGTAAGCCCGAGCCCTCCCTCAAGGTTCAACTGGCCCCGCAAGGTAAGATCACCCTGGAAGACCGACGAACCGCGAACTTGCAGCGTCGGCACGTCCAAGAGGCCGGTGCCGGAAGCGTACGTCATGGCCAGCGGTCCGGATCCGAAAGTTACGTCGCCCGCGGCGCTCAAGGGTCCGCTCACGCTTACTGTACCGCTTGAAAGCTCCTCAGCGACCAGTTTTGAAATATTGCCGGAGTTAGCGGATAAGGAGCCTGCTTTTACCGTGCCGGCATCAAGCGTCCCTGTGACTTTGAAATTGGAAACTGTCGAGGGGAAATGGTATGCCGGCGTCTGCTGAGCCACCTCGTCATCTTCGGCCGCCGGGACTTCAGGCGCTGTCTCTTCTGGTACGTTCGTTGCTTCGCCGCCATCTCCCGCCGGCTCCGTAACGCTTCCGTCCGACCCGGGTTCAGCAACAGCGCCCCCATCTGACGGCTCGGTCACTGGCGGCATAACTACTTGCCCTTCTGACGGCTCCTGCGGCTGCTGTTCAGCTACAGGAATTTCTGCGTCGTCGCCACGCAAAATTGGAGGAGCTGACCCGGTGCCGTCTTGAACCGCGACCGCACCGGAATCCGGACGGTCTTGAATTTGAACGTACTGCGTATAATGAACTGCATCGGGATTGTCGAACAGCGCCAGGAGACGCCTGCGCATCCTGTCGAGCCATGCAACGTACTTACCGTACAAACTGCTGGAGCTGGCGCCTTCTACTCGTCCTGTCGGATAGGCGTAGTACGAACCGTGAACGGTTTGCCCTTCGTCCGTCAGGGCAACGCCCAAGTTCGTCAATGAACGGCTGAGCGCCCTGCCGTACGACAACTCAGCCGGCACTAACACATTCAAGACTTGCGTACGCTCTCCGACGTAACTTCCGACGCTCTGCGCGAGCTTGAGGTGCGCGCCGCCCTTAGTTTCGGTCGCAAGCCCTATGACATCGGATACCCTACTTGAAACCGTGAGCGAGGCAGTGGCAATGTTTCGCGTCTCCCGGGCCAGCACCCTGCCGACGGTCTGACTGGCGTTGGCGACAAGCCGAACCGAGGAATCGATGGTTCCCGAAAAGCTCAGGTACGTGAAACCGAAGGCCATCACTAAGCCAACGGCACCTACCGCTCCGGCGCGAGCAAACTCCTGGGCCCAGGCAGGCAGCGTCCTGCCGTAGAGCCAAGCGTCCATGAGACTGGCCAAACCTGACTTCTCCACCCGAGACAGTGACGCCTCCAACGGTTCAACTGGCGGCAAAGTCGGGCGGACGCGCCTGGGCTTATCCATCGGCGCAGGCCTGGGGATGACCAGCGGAACGCTCTGCGCCGCCGGAACCGCACTGATCTGCTTTACTTCCTCCCTTGCTTCATTGGCATTGTCAGCGTGCTTGGCTATATACTCGTTCACCCAGGCTTTGGTCGTGTACCAGGCGTTCCCCAGCTTGATTGCGCGAAGTTTTCCCTGGTTTACCCGCAAACGCAAATACGCGGCCGAGTACCTGGTACCGGCTGCGGCTTGCTGGAGCGACAATAGCTCCGAATTCTTTGGCTTTCCGTTCAAGGAAGCCATCGTAGTATGTTTATTTTTTGTTTTATTTTTTCGCTTTGTACAGCGAAATTACATATACATTATAGCATATACGCGCCCTCTGTTCAATAGCACTTGAACGTAAATAAAAAATGGGCCCGGATTGACCCTAAAAAATGCACCCTTGCCCGTAAAAGATTTTGGCAGAAGGCGGACTTTTTCAAATCACCACATTTCGAACTGTTTTTGAAGTGCCGGGAACCACAATTCTGTTCTCGGGATTATTTACATAAGCACCGCCACGCTCCCGGTCCAGGATTTACCACTACAACGGAACCCAAACCAAAATCCCCGACCTAATTCAGGCCGGGGGCAGTGATACAACCTGTTGAAGTAAAAATGGGATGATTTTATTTTAGCTACGTTGACACAAAAACCATATACGCTTGCCGGCTTTTTGCCATAAAAAATAAATTCCCCTCCCTACCGAAGGTATTTATTTTTCGCTTGAATATGTTCGCTAAACGTGGTGGAATAAACAACCTCTCCTTCCTGAGTCGTAAGAAAGTACCAGTACCGGTTCGGACTCGGGAAAACCACAGCCTGAATGGAACTTTGTCCTGGATTCGATATCGGCCCCGGCGGAAGCCCCTTATACCTGTAGGTGTTATACGGGGAATCCACATTTGTGTCCTGGACGCTGACCGAAGGGTCGGACTTCCCGGTAATGTAATTCACGGTGGAGTCTGCCTGCAGTCCCTGGCCCGCTTCCAGACGACGCAGGAATATATCGGCCACCATGGCGCGGTCTTCTTCAGAGCGGACCTCGCGTTCCACTATGCTCGCCAGGGTGAGCGTTTGGTGTACCGTATAACCTCGTTGCGCCATGTTCTCCCTCCACTCGTTGGGAAATTTTTCCGACAACCTGTCAAGCATTCGTCGCACGAGTTCTTCCGGACCGGAATCAGCGAACAGGCGGTAGGTATCCGGGAACAAGTACCCCTCAAGTGAAAGACTTTTAGGCTTGCTCTGCAAGAAATTGCCGTAGTCCCCTATCAACGTACGCGAACCGCCGTCGCCAGCCACGAAGTTCAAAAAAGCGCCGGCCGACATAAATTCATTGCGCTCTAGGTATTCCCCCATCTGTTTTGCGGTCCAACCTTCTATGATCTTCACCGTGACTTCATTCGACGGCGATATCGCGCCGGTTAGAAGCCGCGTCGCATTGATGATATTCACATTCGCGGGCAGCTGATATTCCCCCGCCACAAAAGAACGCTCAGTACGCGATAGCCATACCCACACCTCAAACCAATAACGGCTGTGCAAAAGGCCTTGATCGTGCAAACGAGCGCCTATGGTCTTTACTCCCTCCCCTGTTCTGACGCTGAACTGCCTAAGCTCTCGCGCCGAACTGGCCGGGCGGGCGAACTGCCACGCGGCATAACCGGCCGCACACATGCCAAACAGAGCCACGAGAACACCGTAACGCAACCAATTGCCGAACCCTAAATTGCGCCTGTGATGAAAAAACAGCATGACTAGAGTGTAGCTTGGCTTCTAAACGTTTTCAATCAGTGATGAGGGGAACGAACTGAAAGCCGGGATAGCGCGTTTCCTTGAACCCGTCTTCCGTGCGTTCAATGCGTACCATGTCCTGACAGCCCGCACCGACCGGCGCTACAAGCCTACCGCCTTCAGTCAACTGCGCCTGAAGCAGTGGCGGCAGTACAGCCGCTGCGGCAGAAACTATGACGACGTCGTACGGACCGCCGGCAACGGCGGTGCCGTCACCGGCTTCCACGTGGACTCCAGCTACGCCGGCACACACGAAGTTCCTCTTGGACATCTGTACAAGCTCGGATATACGTTCTATGCCTTGAGCGTCGCCAGTCATGCCTACAATGTGCCTCAGGAGCGCAATGACATAACCGGAACCTGAACCCACCTCAAGCACGCGCTCCCCTGATTTGGGACAGGCAAGCTCAAGCATGAACGCGACCGTGGACGGCTGGGATATCGTCTGTCCGAAACCTATGGGCAACGGGTAGTCGCCGTAAGCCTCGCCCACAAGCTCGGCCGGCACGAAGCACGCCCGGTCCACCTTGCGGAACGCCTGAATGATGGCAGGGGTATGCAGTACGCCCGTCGCCGCGATTTCATCCACCAGCGCGTCATTGGTGCGCGCTCGCAACATATGTAGCTGGCTATTACCGTTAGGTGCGCTCCGGCACTGGTCCGAACAAACGCTCGACGCCGTAGGTCAGATATCCGAAAGCCATGCCCACAGCCGCCCCAGCCAGTACGTCCGACGGGTAGTGCACCCCGACCGCCACGCGCGAAACGGCTACGAGCAGGGCCAGAATATACGCAGGCCACCAGCTCCGCTTATGCGCCACCAACAAATAGGCGAAGAAAAAGGCGATGCTGGCATGATCGGACGGGAACGATTTTGAGCCGGCGCTAACGCGGGCGAATTCCTCGGTGATGCCGAACAGGAACGGACGGGGCCGATACCACCACAAACTCACGGCCGCATTCGTCAAATACACCATGCTGGCGCCCAAAGCTACCGCCAGGAATTCGCGTACCCACCCGCGTTTATATACAACGAACGCGAACGCATACCACGCGAACATAAGCCACACCAACGGTTCGGCGCAAAACACCGCCAATGCCTTGACCGCGGCTCCGGCCTGGGCCCATTCGTTGAGCCAGCGGGCCAGTTCAACATCAAACCACATACAACCCAAAGTATACAAAAGAATCGCCCCGGAGGCGATGCTACTGCTACCCGTCACGCGACGCCGCTATACTGACGCCCATCCGCCATCAATGCCGACCACCGAACCCGTCATGAAGCGATTTGTCGCCACGGCGTAGATTATCGACGCTACATCGTCCGCATCCCCCACGTACCCCACCGGATACAGACGGCGAAACTCCTCTTTCTTTGCGGGGTTCATAGTCCCGTTGCTGTCCACGTAAGAAGGCGAGATGCAATTCACACGGATACGCGGGCCAAACTCGGCGACCAGCGAGTGCAACAGCCCTTCCAGGGCGCCATTGGCTATGGCCTTGGCGTGCGCTCCGGCTCTGCCTTTCTTGGAAAGCACTCCGGTAATGAACGTTACCGAACCGGCTTTTGAAATATACTGCTGAGCCGCCTTGACGCACCGTACCGTTCCCCACAGCTTTGTATCGGCAAATACTTTCAGCTCTTCAATGGTCGTGTCACGAAGCGGCTTGTCCGCTCCGCCCGCCGACGCGGTAACGACCAAGTGGTCGAATTTCCCCGCCTCCTTGAAAAATGATTCAACGGATGCCTGGTCGGTAACATCCACAATCAATCCCCTAGCCTTCGGCCCAAGGATTCCCGCGCTCCGCGAAACCTTATCCTCGCTACGACCGCCGATAACTACCTGACAGCCGTTCTCGATAAACCGACGAGCGGCCCCGAGACCAAGCCCGGAATCACCCCCTATGATGACGGCGACATCCTTGGCTTCATTGCTCATATACTGAGATAATAGCAGACCGGCGCTACCTCTGGCACTCCGGACAATAGGTGGTCCCGCGCTGAGCGACTACGGCGCGCCTCATTATCGTACCGCACCTTCGGCACTTCTCCCCCGCCCTGCCGTACGCTTTGCGTCTGTTCCAGTAGCTCCCCTGCCTGCCCAGCCCGTCAACGTAGCTGTTCATGCTGGTGCCGCGCGAACGAACGGCCAAGTACAGCACGCGCCGTATGCTTGAATGGAGCCGTATGATGTCCGGGCCGGTGAGCGAGGCCGCGCGACGCTGGGGCTTTATACGCCCCGCAAACAAGCTTTCATCGGCGTAGATATTGCCTATGCCGGCTACGACCGACTGGTCCAGGAGCGCGGCCTTTATGCTCGTGCGCGGACGGCGCGACAGGCGCGCGGCCAATACCGCAGGAGTGAATGACAGCGACAACGGCTCAGGTCCGATGTGCGAGAAAGCTTGCGACAAGTCCTTGGTCGGAAGCAACCGTACATATCCGAACATGCGCACATCGTTGAAGTACAAGGCCGAACCGTCGGAAAACCTGAACGTAACGTAGGTGTATTTGTTCGGCACGCTCGAAACCCCGGCTATCGGATGTCCGCCGGTGTTGAGCCTGCCCGAAGCCGAACAGTACACGAGTTGCCCCGTCATCTTAAGGTGTATGAGTATGGTGTGGCCTGTACTTAATTCTATAGCCAGCACCTTGGCGCGCCGCTTCAAAGACTTGATGCGCGCGCCCACCGCCTCGCGCTCAAACAAAGGCCGTGGGCTTTTCAGGAGCTTGGGGCGGCGCACCTCGAGTTTGGCGATGCGCTTGCCTTTCAAGCGGCCCGATAAGTCGCGCCGTATGGTCTCAACCTCCGGAAGTTCTGGCATACGGACTAAATAAGGCTATGGCCGGTCATTTCCGGATGTGGCGTAAGCCCCATGAGTCTCAGTACCGTGGGAGCCACGTCCGCGAGTACGCCGGCGGGTGTAAGCTGGGACAGGTCGTCCGTCACCAGCTGGCCGGCGCCGGCCTTGTTCTCCAACTCCCTGCCCACAATAATGCAGGGTACGGGAGTACTCGCATGTTCCTTGTCTATATCGCCGGTCTGCAGGTTCACAAGACCCTCGGCGTTCCCGTGGTCGGCCGTGATAATGGCAGTGCCACCGTATTCCAGCGTGGCCGCCACCACTTCGCCTATACATTCATCCAACACCTCCACGGCCCTTATGGTGGCGGGCAGATTGCCTGTATGCGCGACCATGTCGGCGTTGGCGTAATTTATGACGAAAAACTGGTACTTGCCCGTGCGCACCTCCTGCAGGAACCGATCGGTAATGCCGCGGGCCGACATTTCAGGCTTGGCGTCGTATGACGGCACTACCGGCGAAGGCACAAGCATGTGCTCCTCGCCTTCGTATACCTGTTCTCGTCCGCCGTTGAAGAAGTAAGTTACGTGAGCGTACTTCTCCGTCTCGGCCAAGTGTAGCTGCTTCTGCTTGGCATCGGCAATAACACGGGCGAGCGGATAATTGACGGCGTCGGGCATGAACGCCACCTCAACCGGCAGATCTTTGTCGTATTCGGTCATGCATACAAAATGCAGATGCTCAAGGGGACGGCGCTCGAACTTGGAAAACCCCGGCAGAACGAAAGCGTGCGTCAGCTGCCGGGCGCGGTCGGGACGGAAGTTGAAGAATATGACAACGTCGTTGTCTCCGATCGTGGCCACGGGCGCGCCTCCCTCCTGTATGACAGTAGGAACCACCTGTTCGTCGAACACTTTGGCGGCATATGAATCGGCCACGGCCTTGGCCGCGGACGCGGCCGGTTTTCCCTTGCCCTGGACCATGCAGTCATAAGCGGCCTGAATGCGGTCCCAGTGGTTATCGCGGTCCATGGCGTAGAACCTGCCGCAGAGCGTGGCTAGCTTGCCAACCTTGATCTTCTTGAGCTTTAGAACAAGCTCATCAAGGTGGCTCTTGCCGGAATCAAACGGCGTATCGCGTCCGTCCAAAAAGGCATGGACGAACACCTGCTGGAGTCCCTGCTCCGCGGCCAACTCCAGCAGGGCGTACAGATGGTCTTGCGAGCTGTGCACCCCGCCAGGACTCACCAAACCCATGAGGTGCAGTTTGCTCCCGCGCTCACGCGCCAGCCTGATGGCATTCAAGAACGCGTCGTTCTGGAAAAACGAACGGTCGATTATGGAATGCGTGATGCGCGGCAGGTACTGGTACACGATGCGGCCGGCGCCCAAGGTAAGGTGACCTACTTCGCTGTTGCCCATTTCGCCCCAAGGCAACCCAACAGCTTCGCCTGACGCCTGAAGCGTGAACGTAGGGTAAGTGCCAATGAGACGCCTAAAGACCGGCGTCTGAGCCAGGGTTATGGCGTTACCCCGAGAAGGCGGCGCCACTCCCCACCCGTCAAGCACCAGGAGTACGACGAACTTGGTGGCTTGGGACATACGATTAATGACGGAGCAGGCTCCGCCGCGTCATCTCCTTTGGTTTGGGCAAGCCAATGAGATCCAAAATGGTCGGCGCCACGTCACCTAGAACTCCCTGCCGGCGGGCGAAACTCCGGCCGCGGAAGCCTTGGTGATACAGCAGGAACGGAACCGGGTTCGTCGAGTGCTCAGTATCAACCTCTCCGGTCGTACGGTTGATGAACTCCTCAACGTTGCCGTGGTCACCCACCAAGAGAAGTGCGCCGCGACGCTTACGGACTACTTTCCCGATATCGGCCAAACAGCGGTCGACCACTTCCATGGCCAGAACGCCGGCGCGCAGATTGCCGGTGTGTCCGACCATGTCGGGATTGGCGAAATTGAGCG
The DNA here is from genome assembly GCA_964566145.1 of uncultured Gammaproteobacteria bacterium. Taxonomy (GTDB): domain Bacteria; phylum Patescibacteriota; class Patescibacteriia; order Veblenbacterales; family UBA10138; genus CAZMHN01. Next base: position 35,053 of record CAZMHN010000005.1, on the reverse strand, counting down.
CCACGAACTCGTAATGCCGGCGATCTATGGCGCGCACGACCTGTGAAGTTATTTTCAGGGCCGACATGGCAGGCGTGACATCGTATGAAGGCACGTCAGGCGATGGTATCATGATGCGATCCTCCCCGCCCACGGCGTGGTCATAGCCGCCGTTGAAGAAGTAGGTAATATGGGCGAACTTCTCGCTTTCGGCGATGTACAGCTGTTTCAAGCTGGACAGCACCATAGGCAGACTGCCCTGCACATCACGACTTGGAAAAGCAGTCAGAATATTCCCTAGGTCAGGCCCGAAATCCGTCAAAGCCACGAAGCACAGGTCTTTCAGCGTCCTCCAGCGTTTGAACGCGCCCGGATTCAGGCTCTCGAACCTATCCTGCACAAAAGGCTTGGCCATCTGCCTGGCGCGGTCGCTGCGCAGGTTGAAAAAGATGACTGCATCCTTGCTGCTGATAGACCCCCTGGGTTTCCCGGCGCTGTCTACGATGACAGTCGGGCTCAAGAACTCATCGCTCTCGCCCCGGTTGTAGGCGTGGCGTATGGCCACTTCGGCCGAAGGCGCCGTCAGGCCCTTGCCCCGAGTCAAAAGATCGTAGGTCTGACCGGTTCGGGACCACTCCTTTTTCCTATCCATGGCGTAGAACCTGCCGCACAGCGTGGCGATGACCTCGCCATTCAAGCGCTTTCTCACCTCCTCGACGAACTTGATGGCGTCGTACTTGGGCGAATCACGCCCGTCCGTGAACAAGTGCAGATACACGCGCTTCAGTTTGGCGCTCTGTACAAGCTTCAAAAGCGCCATGAAGTGATCAGGCGAGGAATGTCCGCTGTTGTAATTGGACATGAGGCCCATTAGGTGCAGAGCCGAACGATGTTTCTTCACGTGCTCCAAGGCGCTTCGGAAAGCCGGATTCTTGAAAAAACTCCCGCTCCGCACAGCCTTTGATATGAGCACCGCGTCCTGGTCCACGATGCGCCCCGCCCCGAGGTTCAGGTGCCCGGCTTCGGAATTGCCGTCCTGTCCCGCAGGCAATCCGACCGACCGGCCCGAAGCCTGCAGTGTGGCCATGGGATAGTGGCGCTTCACCTCCGCAATGAACGGCGTCTTGGCTATGGCGGTGGCGTCATCCGACTGACTGCGCCTTGACGCCACTCCCCACCCGTCAAGGATGGCCAGAACCATCGGGAGAACTCGCTTGGATTTCGGCATGGGTAGCTGTAGATTACGCAACAAATCCGAAGGAGGCCCCTCAAACCCCTCTCTGATTACCAGTATAGCGTAGCCGCCGCACGGCGGCTACGCACCCGTTTCATCAGCTATCTCCATGAGCCGGTTGTATTTTGCCACGCGCTCGCCCCGGGAGGTCGAGCCGGCTTTCAGGTATGAGGCACTGACCGCGACCGCCAGGTCGGCTACGAACGTATCGTTGGTTTCGCCCGAGCGGTGCGAAACGACTATGGTGTATTTGTGTTCCTGGGCCAAACGAACGGCGTCCATGGTTTCGGACAGGGTCCCCACTTGGTTCGGCTTTATAATCACGGCGTTCGCGGCTTTGAATTGGAACCCCAGCTCAAGCCGGTCAACGTGAGTAACGAACAGGTCGTCGCCTACCAGTATGGTGCGCTCTCCCAGGCGCTCCGTAAGCGCTGTCCATCCATGCCAGTCGTCCTGCGCCAACCCGTCCTCTATCGAGACTAATGGGTACTTGCCGCCCCACGCCTCATACAGATCAATCAATTGCCCGGATGTCATCTTCTTGCCGCCAAAATGGTACGCACCCTGACGGTAGAACTCGGACGCGGCCACATCAAGCGCGAGGGATACTTCCTGGCCCGGCGTGAAACCCTGCTCTATGACGGCCTTCATTAAGAGCTCCATTCCCTGTTCGTTCGAATCGAGCGTGGGGGCGTAGCCGCCCTCATTGCCCACATCAGTGTCTAGCTTTTTGGATTTTAATACGCGCCCCAGGGCGTGAAAAACCTCCGAGCCTACGCGCACGGATTCCCGTATATCAACCCGGCCCGCAATCTCCATCTTGGGTACGACCATGAATTCCTGAATGTCCAGATTGTTGTCAGCGTGCACGCCGCCGTTCAGCACATTCATCATGGGAAGCGGCATGGGAAATTCCCTGTGCTCCAAACCGAACGCGGACCTAAGGTAGCGGTAGAGCGGCTGATTGGAAGCGGCGGCGGCGGCGCGAGCGCAGGCAAGCGAAACCCCCAAAAGGGCGTTCGCGCCCAAACGGTGCTTGTTTGAAGTGCCGTCCAGTTCGGTGAGGCTTGCGTCCAGGGCCCGCTGATCCTCCACCGACATGCCCCGGAGTCTGTCGCGAATCTCCGTATTCACATGCTCCACCGCCTTTAGTACGCCCTTGCCGTCGTACCTCTCCTTATCGCCGTCCCTGAGCTCATGCGCCTCGTGTACGCCGGTGGAAGCCCCGGAAGGAACGGCCGCTACGCCAACCACCTCGCCTTCCGTCATCACGGTAACTTCAATGGTCGGATCCCCGCGCGAATCAAGCACTTCCCGCGCCCGTATGTCATGTATGCCGAGTACCGCCATATTACCCGCGATACCCTAGCGCTGTCAGGCCAGGCAGCTTGTCGCCCGCCAAAAAATCAAGCATGGCACTGCCGGCCAGCGACACGTAGTCCACCTGCAAATCGTGCTTATGGAAAAAGCTCACGGTGTCGCCGCCTCCGACAATAACGTAGGCTCTCCCGCGCGCCCGGGCGGCGGTAAGCCTGCCCAAGGCCAGCGTCGCATGGCTCCACATGGGATTCTCCACCAAGCCCAGAGGACCGCTCCAAAAAACGGTTTGGGCCTGCTTTATATAAGTGGCGTACAGCCTGGTCGTTTCGGTGCCCAAGTCGACCACTCGGTCCTTGGCCTTCACCTCATCCACTCGCCGCCAGGTGGCCTCCGCGCGCTTGGTGGTCGTACGATCGGCTATGACATCCACGGGCAATACCAGCTTCTGCTTCGCTTTCTTCAGTATGCGCTTAGCTTCGGCCACCTCGGCTCTGTCCACCAGGGACTTGGCGAGTGGATAGCCCTTGGCCGCCAGGAACGTGTTCGCTACCGCTCCTCCGACCAGCACAGCCGAAAGTCTGGACAAGAGCCTGGCAATGACCGGAAGCTTGTCGCCCACCTTGGCCCCGCCGACCACGGCCACCACCGGCTTCTTGCCGCGTTTCTGCACGACGGTCAAGGCATCCACCTCGGTCACTAGCTGGAACCCGGCGTACGCCGGCAGGAGCTTCGCCACGCCTACGAGCGAAGCCGCCTTGCGGTGCGACACCGAAAATGCCTCATTCACGAACAGGTGTGCCAGGGCGGCCAGCTGTTTGGACAAGCTCAAGCTGTTCTCTTCCTCGCCTTTCTCGAAACGTATGTTCTCCAGCAGTACCGGCCCGTCGAGCGCCATACGGCGTATGTCCTTTACTCCGCGGGATAATTCCACCACCTTCACCGGCTTTTTCAAAAGCTTGCCCAGGTGATACCCAATGGGCTTCAAGCTCAGTGAAATCTCCTTGGCTGACTTCGGCCGGCCCAGGTGGCCAACTAATATAATGTGCGCACCCTTGCGTTCCAGAAAGCGCAGGGTAGGCACAACCTGCCGCAAACGGCTGTCGTCCGCCACTTTCTTGCCCTCCAAGGGCACGTTGGTGTCGATGCGTACCAACGCGAACTTCCCCGACAGATTCTTGGCCTCCGAAACAGTCTTCATTCCCATACGGCAATCAGTATACCGTTGTTTAGCGAAAATGACGAGCCGTTCCCAACCGGCCCAATGGTCGTGAGGCTAAATTACGCTTGCTTACGTTTATACGGGCGGCACCGACACAGTCTTCTCTGCCAGCCTGCGGGCGCGGCGCTTCTGGACCCACGGCACAAGGTACATAACCAGGCCGGTCAACACCATAAACACGAGCACGATGCCAAACGCCGTGCTCATGGTACTGTGCACAAAGCGCACCAGCCCGAGATTGCCCACGCCGAGTAAGCCCGGGTACTTTAGTATGAAACCGGTCAGAGCCATGACCGCGCCCAGCCCCGTTATCGCAATCACGAGAAGCCGATGGATTTGTTTGGCGAAGATGTATAGCTTTTGCATAGCGTTAATCGTCATCCTCCCGCTCGTCTTCGTATTCTCCATCTCCACGCCCTACGGGAGGCGGGGCCGGCGACGGACTGGCCGGGTCGACGGTGGCCGTACCGCCCACGGGCCCAAGGTACAGCGCGGCCAGGTCCTGTTGCGCCTGACTCGAGTGCTGACCTTGGCCGCCCTTGGTCGCGAACGCCTGAGTCGCATCCTGACCGCAGTAAGGGATAATTCGGTTCCGGCCGCCGGGATGCAAATTCAGATAATTAGTGACATCGTACACCTTACTGCTTATGATTATCCAGCAGTCCTGCGGTGTACTGTGCGTAGCAATGTTCGCCAGCGCCAGAGAAACCGTGGCGCCGGAAGTGGCCTGGGCTGTAGCGGGTACGGATGACGGAACCATACTGGATGCATCCGGTACAACCAAGGATGTCTCACCAAGTGCTCCCAAGTACAGGCGGGTCAATTCTTGTTGCGCAAGAGCCGAATGAGCACCCCCTCCGCCCTTGGTCGTGAACGCCTGGGTGGCGTCCTGGCCGCAGTACGGAGTTATGGAGTCAGCTCCCCCAGGATGTTCGTTCAAGTAACCGGTCACCCCATACACCCCGCCGCTTATGATGATCCAGCAATCTTGCGGCCCGGCGTGTTGGGCTACCGCGGCAATGGTGAACGGGGCGACGGCTCCTTGTCCGCCCGAACCAGCTGGGCTACCCGACTTAGCCCCTGGAGCCGTAACCTGCTGAAAATTCACCGCTTGGCTCTGGTATCTGCCTACGGCATAACCGCCATAGGCGGCGACTACCGCAAACAAAGCGAAACCAATCGCCAGTTCAGTTCCCTCTCGCATCATATGACATGCAACGCCGCGGACAGAAGAATGTTTCCTTTTGCTACCGCGAGGCGGCTTCGGCTATCTCGACCAAACGGTTCGAGTACCCCCACTCATTGTCGTACCACGCCACCACTTTCACCATGTTGCCGCCCACTACCTGGGTCAAAGGCAGATCCACTATAGACGAGGCCGGATTGCCGATGAAATCGCTCGAGACCAAAGGCTTGTTAGTAACCTGCAAAATGCCTTTGTACCGCTTGCTCCCGGCCGCGCGCCGCAACACGGAGTTCACCTGCGCCTTCGTCACCTTCTTGCGCTTCAGTACGAATGTGAAATCCGACAGCGACACGCACGCGGTGGGTACGCGTACGGACATGCCGTCGAACAGCCCCTTTAGTTCCGGCACCGTCTCGGTAGTGGCAATAGCCGCTCCGGTCGTGGTCGGCACTATGTTCTGGGCCGCGGCCCGGGCGCGCCGCAAATCCTTATGCGGCCCATCCACCAGGTTCTGATCGGCTGTATAGCTGTGCACCGTTGTCATCATGGCTTTCTCCACGCCAAAGGCGGATTGCATCACCTGTGCCACGGGCGCAATGCAGTTCGTGGTGCATGAGGCGTTGGAAACCACGTTGTCCGTCATCTTCCCCTCTGCGTTCACACCTAGTATATAGGTGGGTACTCCGCCTCCTTTGGCCGGTGCAGACAAAATAACCTTCCTGGCGCCGGCTTTCACGTGCAACATGGCATCCGCCCGCTTCGTGAACCGTCCGGTGCACTCCAGCACGACATCCACGCCCAGCTTTTTCCAGGGTAGCTTCCCGGGCTCGCGTTCGGCGAACACCGGATACTTCTGTCCTGCCACGATGAGGTGGGTCTTGTCGGACGACGCTTTGCGCAGGTACTGTCCGTACACCGTATCGTACTGCAGAAGGTGCGCCAGCACGTCGGTGGATACCAGGTCGTTGATGGCCACGACCTTCACGCCCGGCCGCTCGAGCGCTACCTTGAACGCGGCTCGGCCGATGCGGCCGAACCCGTTGATGGCGACCCGTACCGGTCCAGCAGGCGCGGCCTTTGGCTTGGCTCTCGAAACAAGCTTCTTTTTCATAAGCGTATGTGGGTTACAAGTACCAACACACAGTATACCGCCGAAAGGGTAGAAATAAAAAATAGGCCATCCGGTGTTTTGGATGGCCATTCGCTCAAAATCCCTGTGGCGCCGACCGCGCTCACAACTCACTCTGACATATGGGGCCTTACCGGGCCCCTTCACCTTTTGCGTTCCTCCCTGTTACAGAACGCGCCGGATGAATGCACCGTTACGGTGCGAATGCTCAGGTGAGCTGTCCGTACTCCCCCGGGGGGAGTCGTTTGTACTATCTCCGCTCGCGGAGTGCCCTTGATTGCTCAAGTGCTTACTCTCATTACGTTCGGAGCAGTCATGGCGAAGGACATGTGGGTTTTGAAGAGCGTACGCCCTTCGTGGGATGGGCATTCGGGACAACCGAACGAGGATGGCCTTTTGGCCGGATCTCTGGCCTTGCGGCCCGATACTTCCTCATCTGGAAAGTCGCGTGCTCACCGCACAAAGAACGAATTCCCGTTTTTAGCCCGGGCAGGCTATCGGTCCGACTACGGCATGTGGGTAAGAATGCTGGGTATCTAATCCAGCTATACGTATCTCGGGCTTTTTAGGGCCCGATTGCGTGGCCTACCCGGCCGCAGCGACCATTCCCAGTCAACATGATCTCCAGCGATCGGCAGTCTACGGTCTCCTTCCGTATGCCCGAACGATGGTTGGCCATCGTGCTGTTGATATGAGGACCAGGCCCCTCAGCACCTTCCGCTTTAGGCGGACCAACGTAACCCCTGAACGGGGCGTGGATCAGTCGAGTCATTAGGCTCTCCTGAAAGGGTGAGTGCTTGTTGTGAAGAACCGCTGGGACGGTTGGGTTGGACTTGCGTCCTGGTGTTCCAAGCATCGCTGCCTGGTACCTATGGTCCGCCCGACCAATCCCATCCGAAGCGGTAACGACCATACTAAACCCAGGCCTCGTGCTGGTCAATGCCAGGCAAGGTGAATAAATTGTGGACAGAAAAAACCCTAAATATCAAGAAAAACAGGGTAACCCGATGCTCTGGGTTACCCTGATGTAGCCTTACGGCCTTGCGGGCCGTTCAATCACCCTTGTTCCTAGCCAAGCTGTTCTTCAACGGGATTGGGCGGCGAGCCGCTCGAATGTTTGCCCAGGGAACGGGCCCTATGGACAAGACTCAATCCGAACGACGGGCACGCCTTCCTGCCCCTCAGAACATCAGGGCTGATGTAGCCCGCAAGCGGGCTACGCGGAACGTGAATCATGATTGCCTCCTTCTATAAAGGATGATTGGTTTTTGTCCCAGGGGCGTTCACCGAATTTCGCCTCGGGACAGAATGATACTAGGCCCGGCGACAAGCGCCGTCAAGCTGGGCCTTCTCAAAACAAAAAAGCGGACAGGGGGTGTTTTCCTTGTCCGCTTTGTGCCTCTTCATGTTATTTCGTGCCGCCCGTCTGGCGACCTTTTGTTATCCGTGAGATGAAGCTCGACGCCTCTGAATTCCCTCTTAGTCCCAAGGGACTTGCTCTTGCCAGTCCGCGCCAAGAATTCACGAGCTCACGTATTTGGCACGTGACACCTCAAAGATGAATGCGACCCCCGCAACGAAAGTTCCACACCGGATCGGCGTGGAGGGTTTTACTGACCCTCGCGTGGCCGATGAATGTGGGGAGGACTCGCCCATCCCGAGCGTGTCTCACCGACTTGTTCGGCTGGCATGTAGAACGCCAGCGGACTGCGGAATCGCATGAAAGCGTTCCTTCGGTGAGAGAAGTATGTTTACCTGGATGATGCGGTGATGCAACAGCGGCGTACCGCGGCCGTGCGAGCGACGGGTCTACCGCCAACGTACTGCGACCCGGGAGATTTGGACCCTGATGGTCCATTTCAGCTGTCTGCAGGCCACGGTAGCCGCGGCGCTATCCTGTTCATGCACAAGCATGTAGTTGCGCTTCCTCACAAGCCAACCGAACCACGCAAAGCGCAAAGAGCTCTAGTCAATAACAGAACAGGACAGCGGGTATCGCTCCTGGTGATGCTACAGCAACAACCGCATGTTCGCGCGGATCAGACCTGATTGACGTAGGAGAACCCTGCCACAATATCGGGCGCATAGGGCGCCGCCTCCTTTGAGCCGATTGTCTCCGCGCGCTTGGCCGAGATCATATACTCACCGATATTGTCCAGCGAACCCGCCGCGACAATTTCGCCGGCGACAAGCGCCACCTCCTGTGAGTTTGCCGTCTGCATGTTCGCCGTCGTCGCATTGATCGCTTCCTCTGTACTGGCCTGGACCGTCATGTCAGCATTCTGGCTGATGGCGTCGTTCATGATGGCCACGCTGGCCGGCCTGTTGTCCTGATCTTCGCTGTTCGCAAGGTTCGCCAGTGCCGGCGGAGATGCTGCGAGCAACGCGACGATCAGGACCAGGGTGATGCCGAAAAGGGTCTTCATACACACCACCTTTCAGCTGATTGGAGAGGTTGGAAAAGAGCAGATGGAACACCGACGGTTTGCCGGTCCTGGTGCGTAGCTTTAGGTGCGGGCGCAACAAAAACCTCCTTTCTTTGTTGCCTGCTCCCACATTCAACTACGCACAGGATTCTTGGATACTAGGCCTAAGCCTGGCGCCTGTCAATAGAAAACAGGGCCAATGCCCTGTTCGCCGGCCTGAACCCTTACAAAAACGCTATTCCGGCCTTACTAAAGTGCCTGCTTTTCTCCCTTGGGCCACTCTTTGGAGCGCGCCTTTTTTCCATTGGCACACAATTATGGGAATGCGCTTCGAACGCGCGAACTCGAACGCTTCCTTGTCCATCACCTTCAGTCGCCTGGCTATGGCCTCGCGCGCCGTAAGCACGGAGTACCGCTTAGCCGAACGCTTCACTCTGGGGTCGGCCGAATACACGCCGTCTACTGGACCGACTTTTACGATGACTTCCGCCTGTATGGCGGCGGCGTGCCTGGCCGCGGCGGTGTCCGTGGTCACGTACGGCCGCCCCGTTCCGCCGGCGAATATGACGATTTCACCCCGCCGCAAAGCGCCGCGGGCCGCCAGTATGTCAACGCGCTCCACGTACGGCAGATCAAAGGCCACTGCGCTCTGTACCACGCACGGCACCTTGGCTTTGGCCAACGCCTGCCTCAAAGCCAGCGCGTTCATGACCGTAGCCACCATGCCCAGGTAGTCGGCTGTAACCCCGTCTAATCCCCTGCCCTGCTCGCGTTTGCGCCATACGTTGCCGCCGCCCACCACCACGGCCGCGCGCACTCCGCGCGCCCGGAGCGCTTTTAGCTCGGATACGACAAGAGCAAGCTTTTTGAGTTCGACGCCGCAACCGGTGCGACCTAGCGTTTCGCCGGATAGCTTCACCATGATGCGCTGATAGGATGTGTGTGGCATATGCCACAGCCAAGAGTACCACATGAAGCGCGAAAACCAAACCCGCCCCGTATTTCTACGGGGCGGGACAGCAGAATCCTTCTAAGCTCCGCAGACGGTACCGCCCTGCGTCAGAGAGAACCTGGCGAAACGCCTTACTTTTATGTTCTCGCCCAGCGTCGCTATCACGTCGGTTATTACTTCCTGCACCGTTTGTTTGTCGTTCTTGAAGAACGGCTGCTTCAGTAGGCAGGTTTCGGCGTAGTACTTATCCAGCTTGCCCTGCACTATCTTCTCCACCATGGGACCGGTCTTACCTTCGGCCTTGAGCTGCTCGGCGTAAATGTCCTTCTCATGCTCTATGACATCGGCCGGAACGTCCTCGGGCGCGATGTACACCGGATTGGCCGCGGCCACCTGCATGGCCAGGTCATGGGCCAGTTCCTTGAACTTATCAGTGCGGGCCACGAAATCGGTTTCACATGCCACTTCAATGAGCACGCCCAGACTGCCGTTCATGTGAATGTAAGGCTCCACCAGACCCTGATTGGTCGAGCGTTCGTTCTTGGCCGCGGCCACCTTGGCGCCGCGCTTCCGAAGCACTTCCACGGCTTTGTCGAAATCGCCCTTCGCTTCCTCAAGCGCTTTCTTGGCGTCCATCATGCCGGCGCCCGTGGTTTCGCGGAGCTTTTGGATGTCTTGTACATTTGCCATAGTGTGTCTTTGGTTAGCTACTCTTGCGCGACCGCCTGTCCAGCCGATTCGTGGGGCACGGCTTGCGGCGCCGGGGATTCCTGGTATCGCTCCTTGCCTTCCTCTATGGCGTCGCCCACGAGCTCAACCATAAGCTGTATGGACCGCAGAGCGTCGTCGTTTCCGGGAATGAGATAGTCCACCATGGCCGGGTTCGTATCGGTATCGGTCAGTGCCACGACCGGCACGTTCACCTTCTTGGCTTCCCGAAGAGCGTTCTTGCCCTCCCGTACGCCGATGATGAACACGACATCGGGAACGCGCGTCAGATTCCTGACTCCGCCCACGCTCTCGTGCAGTTTCTGCAGGTCCTTCTGCAGGTCGAGCTGCTCTTTTTTGGTGTAGTGCGACCACGCGCCGCTGTCGCGCTCGGCTTCCAGACGGTCCAAACGCTGGATGAGCTTGGAGATGACTCCCCAGTTCGTGAACACGCCGCCAAGCCACCGTTCCACTATGAACGGCATGTTGGTGCGCTGGGCGGTTTCACGCACCACGTCGTTGGCCTGCTTCTTCAGGCTTACGAACATGACGGAGCCGCCGCGAGCGGCCACTTCGCGTATAAAAAGCAAAGCGCGCTCGAGCTGCTTGGTGGTCTGCTCAAGGTCCACTATGTGAATGCCGTGCCTGACTCCGTAGATGAACTGCCGCATCTTCGGGTGCCACTTGGCACGCTGGTGCCCGAAGTGCACGCCCGCCTTGAGCATGTCTACCAGGCTTGGTATCTGAGGCATAAAAAAACTCCTTCCTTTACCCCCGCCGTATTCGGCGGAGCTACTGCCGTTCGAGTGGTACGGCCGGACAAACCCCGACAAGGGGCAAGGAGTCCGGCCCTCTAACGGCATGATGATTAGTAAGCGTAGCTATGATACCTGAACCTTATGAATATGTAAAGGCCTGAACAAAAAAGGCTACCTTGGTACATTAGGTAGCCTTGAACGTTCTTTTGGGATTGGCTCTGAGTTTAGATGCACACCACAGGTGTGTGTTTGGATGGCTGGCCGGAAAAATCGAATACTATGACGAACAAAAACACAATGGCGAAGGCCGCCGCCAAACAGAACAGTCCTGAAAAAACAATGGACGGGATGGCTAATAGTATCAGCCATTGGTGCGACGAACTGAACAACTGAAGACTACTCGTTAGGGCAGTCCACCCGATCAGTGCACATACGAACTCAATCGCGCCACCCACTATGAAGAGTACCAGCCTGCTAATCGGACCCATGGCACCTCCGGCTTTAGTTGATTGATATGAGAAAATTGCGTTTTCTGTTTTCAGAACAGCATAGCCTAAATCCGGCCCTTGTCAAGTATTACCCCTTATGTTAGAGTCGCTAGTACGTATGAAAGCCGATATCCACCCCAACTACTACCCCAAGGCCAAGGTCATCTGCGCCTGCGGCAACACTTTCACCACCGGCTCGACCGTTGAAGAGATGCACGTGGAAATTTGTTCTGCCTGCCACCCGTACTTCACGGGCAAGCAGAAAGTCATGGACTCGGCCGGGCGCGTTGACCGGTTCAAGAAACGCTCGGAACGGACCAAGACTGCGGCCGCCAAGCGCTCGACCAAAGCTTCGGCCAAGAGTTAGATGTCTTTGAACCGCCCTGCCACCCCCGGCGGGCGGTTTTATCATGGCCATACGGCAATGGACCTCAAGGGAAAAATGACAGCCGCTCGGAGCGAGCGCGAGGAACTGGAACGGAAGCTCCAGGACCCTGCCGTGCACTCCGACCTGGCGCGCTTCACCGCCCTCAACCGCCGCCACAGCGAGCTCGTGGAAGTGTGCGGGCTCGGCGAAGCCATTGAACACCTGCACGACCAGCTTGAACACCTGCACGTTTCTCTCCGCACTGAAACGGACGCGGAACTGAAGGCTTTGGCCGAGAACGAGCGCGAGCTGGTGCAAGGCAGGCTCGCGGCCGCGGAAGCCGAGCTCAAAGAGCTGTTGGAGCCGGCCGACCCATCCGACGCCAAAGACACCATAGTTGAAATACGCGCCGGCACGGGCGGCGACGAGGCGGCGCTGTTCGCTGCCGACCTCTACCGCATGTATGCGCGGTTCGCGGAAAAACATGGCTGGCGCGTACAGGTGATGTCGGAGAGCCGAAACACCCTCGGGGGCTACAAAGAAATCATATTCGAGATAGCGGGAAAGCGCGTGTATTCCCTTTTGAAGTTCGAATCCGGCGTCCACCGGGTACAGCGCATCCCCGAAACCGAGAAAAGCGGCCGCGTTCACACCTCGACCGCCACGGTGGCGGTACTGCCGGAGGTGGATGAGGTCGACGTAGAACTCAAACCGGATGAGATCAAAATAGAGGCCACCACGTCATCGGGCCACGGCGGACAGAGCGTGAACACCACCTACTCCGCCATCCGCGTGGTGCACATCCCGACCGGCCTTACCGTCATCTGCCAGGACGAGCGCTCGCAAAAGCAGAACAAGGAAAAAGCCCTGGCCGTGCTCAGGGCACGGCTGTTCGCCCTGGAACAGGAAAAGCGGCATCAGGAACGCGACTCCGCCAGGCGCGGCCAGATAGGCACGGGTGAGCGTTCGGAAAAGGTGCGAACCTACAACTTCCCCCAGGACAGGCTCACAGACCACCGCATAAAGCAGAGCTGGCACAACTTGCCCGGCATCCTGGACGGCAACCTCGAACCCATCATTCAATCGTTGCGTTCGGCAGAACCGGCATGACCGTAGCCCAAGCCCTGACAGCCGGCACGGAACCGCTCCGGCGCGTCCCGTCACCTGAGCTGGACGCGCAGGTGCTCTTAGCATACGCGCTTAAGCGAGACCGGCCGTGGCTCCTGGCTCACGGCGGCGACACTGTCACTGCCGTCTCGTTGCTCCGATTCAAATGGCTCGTCGCCCGGCGCCGGCGCGGCATGCCCGTGGCCTACCTCACTCACAAAAAGGAGTTCTTCGGCCGCGGATTTTTCGTGAACCAAAGCGTGCTCATTCCACGTCCCGAAACCGAGATATTAGTAGAACATGCCCTAGGAACTATTCGTACGAATAGTTCCATCCGTTCCGCAGTGGAAGTCGGCACCGGGTCAGGGTGTATTGCCGTTACCTTGGCATGCGAACTGCCGCATGTAAAAATCGCGGCCACGGACATGTCAGGCAGGGCCCTCCGAGTGGCGTACCGGAACGCCGCCAGGCACGGCGCCGCCGACAGGATAGATTTCCTTCATGGCAACCTGCTGGAACCCGCTCTCCACCTGCTTGACCGGAACACGGTGGTAATATCCAATCCCCCCTACCTACTGCCTTCCGAGATATCGCGAGACCTGGTACATGAGCCGAGAATGGCTCTTTATGGCGGCGCGGACGGGCTGTCCGCGTACCGCGAGCTTTACCGGCAAATTGCACTTATTCCGGAACACTCGCGGCCGGGCTATCTGTTGCTTGAGCTCCATCCTGCCACCAATGAACGCGTCTCCGAACTTGCCTGCGCCATGCTGAAGCCGAGCAATATTGAGACGCTTCCCGACCTGTCACATAAACCCAGGGTGCTTCGGCTTACTTTAGCCTAAAGCCCCGAAATCCATACACACCATATCCACGAGCATGCGCCCGGCGGTGCCGTTCGCGCATGCTACACTGATTTCCACAAACCAACATCAAAAAATACTCCGAAGGAGGAAGCTATGGAAACTCGTTCATTCCAAGAAGTTCTGCGTGAGTGGCGTTACGTATATGACCACTACGGCGGCGAATTCCCGCTCACGGTCCTGGTGTACAACTGCAACTCGCGTCAATCGGGTACGCTCCTGAAAATCGAAATCGGAGAAGACGCCCGCGGGCAGTGCGTGGAGCTCACGTTGATCCCTGACGGATCGAAGGAGGAGACCACCCTGACCATCAACGAGGATTCCGTCTGGTGGATCAAAGGCGGCATCTCGAGCAAGGGCCGTCGGCTCCTAACCAAGGACATCGAATGATTACAGAGAGGAGCAGCTTATGCCGCCGCAACACTGCGCTCGCGCAAAACCAAAGAGCCTGGGACAACTTTCGTCTCCCGGGCTCTTTTCTGTGTATCGTACAATGCGCTTACTTCTTCTCTTTCTTCTCTTCCTTGGCCGCAGGCTCGGCCGCGCCCTCGGTCGGCTCTTCCTTGCCCTTCTCGGCAACTTCGACCGTTCCCACATCCTCCTTCACCTCGGCCTTGAGTTCGGCCAGTTCGGCTTCGCTACGCGGCGGGGTCACGGTCGCAACCACCTCCTCCATGGGCGGAGACATGACCTCGATGCCCGACGGAAGCATGATGTCCCTTACGGCGATCGTCTGTTCAAACTCCTTCAACGGAGAAATGTCGACCTCGATTTCGTGCACCAGATCGTTCGGCAGACATTTCACCTTAAGCTCACCCACGGCCTTTGACAGGATTCCGCCCAGTTCCTTCACGGCCGGCGATTCACCCACGAACTTAAGGGGTATGTCCACCTCAAGCTTCTCGTCCATGCGCACCTGGTGGAAATCAACGTGGCGGATGACGTGCGACAGCGGATCGTGCTGAACCTCCTGGATAATTACCTTAGTGGACGCCGAACCGTCTATCGCCAAATCGACCAGCGTGCTTTCGCCCGCCTGACGGTACGCCTTGTCGAGCGCGGAAGCATCCACGGTCACCGGCGTAGGCTGGGTCCCGTGGCCATAAATAATGCCGGGAACAGAGCCGTCATTCCGCAAGGATTTGACGCGCTTGCCTAACACACTGCGGGTTGTCGCAGAGAGTGAAACTGTCATACCTGAAACTTAGGTTACCTTGATCAAGAGGTGCCAGCCGGGAACAGAAGCTGGTGCACCTGCAGCACCCCGTCTGCCGTAATGCCCCCTTCGTCTTTGAAGCGAAGTACGTCGTCCCCGGTCAGGTCGGTCAGCAGACCGATTGAGGTAACCCCGATGGTCGAGGTTAGCACCGTGGCGACAATGGAACTGCCGCAACTCGCACACTGTATGTACAGGAGATGAGCGCCATCGCGCTCATCGAGCACCCTGGTACGAAGCGGGCTGTACGAAGCGTTGCACAGCGGGCAGTACGATACCAGTCTCAGCGTATCGCCGGTGGCACGAGAACTCCCAGAACTGCGTTTCGCCTGCATACGGTTTATTTGAGAATAACTGCGCCCCAAACGTACCACGCAGATGCTTCCATGTCAAGGCTTCTCACGCCCGAACGACCGTGGTCGGCGCTTGGCGGCCGTAATGAACGGCCAGATTTTGGAGTATGCCCACCGCCAGCAAGCTTGCGACCAACGACGAACTGCCGAAGCTCATGAACGGCAGTGGTACGCCCACGACCGGCGCCAACCCCAGGTTCATGCCTATGTTCAGCACCGCCTGTGCAGCTATGAGACTGCCTATACCCAAGGCGACTAACACGGCATAATCGTCACGCAACCGGCGAATGAGCCACACTACGCGGCTCATGAACCCGACCCACAGGGCTAGTACCAGCGCTCCGCCTACGAATCCCAATTCCTCGGCTATGGAAGCAAAAATGAAATCCGTATGCTGTTCGGGCAGGAACTTAAGCTGGCTCTGAGTGCCCAGGCCCAAACCCCGGCCCCACAGACCGCCCGAGCCGACCGCTATCACGGATTGCGTCACGTTATAGCCGCTCCCTAACGGATCGGAACGCGGATTCAAAAAAGTACGCAAACGGTCGCGCTGATAGTCCTTCAGGAAAACGCTACCGATGAGCATGGCGAGTATCAACAATGCCCCCATGACAAGCCACCAGCTGCGTCCTTTGGGTACGGCTGCCATAAGCACCATCCACACCACCATAAGCATGGAGCCGGAACCAAAGTCGGGTTGCGCCAATACCAGCCCCAAAAGCGGCAGAAGCAGGAATGAGGCCGCAACCGTCTTGGTCCAGGTGAGCGGAGGCCCGACGTACGCCAAATAGCCGGCCAGCACCAGCACCCACATGAACTTCACAAGCTCGACCGGCTGGAAATTGAAGAACCCCAGACTCAGCCAACCGGTCGTACCGCGCAATGTCTGGCCTATGACGAGCACAAGCGCCAGAAGAGCGAGTGCCATGAAGTAAATGAGCTTGGACCACGAGCGATACACGCGGTAATCCGTACGAGCGGACAAAAACAAAGCCACCAGCCCAATGCCCGCCCCCGTCAGCTGACGGTACAGGAGCGGCGTGAGTTCCGGACGCGACAGCGAACTTGAATACAGCTCGGCTAAGCCGACCACCATGAGCAATGCAGTGAACGTCATGAGCGGAACGTCCCAGCTCTGCCACAACGCTCGCACGTTCCGCCACATAGCTACCTGAATACCCGAGGATCGAGCACGTTCACCTCCGGCTTTACCGCCAGATTATCCACCCGCAACGCGCTCGCAGGCCACCTGAACTCAACCGGATATGTTCCCTGTGCGTCCACGTTCGTGAGTACTTGCTGCCCGACGGCCTGCACACTGCCTGCGGCACTCAACACGACCGTCACTGTGGTCTGCCAAAAGCTGTACGGGCTAGTATTCTCAAGGTCAAAATAAACCTGCGTACCGCTCGGTTTGCCGTCCGCGGCGGTAAGCGTCTCTATCTTCTGATTGGAAACTTCGAAGCTGGGCGTCTGCAGAGACGACAGATCACGGATGCGGAGCCAGCGCGTGTCGGCTACCTTGAACTCCACTTGCGGCTGTTTGGCCGACAGCGGTACGGCCAGGCTCACCGCATATTTCTCTTCCAGCGGCAAAAGGAACGTACTCCCGCGCACCTCGGTTCCTCCCACCACGAACGTATATGACAACTCCCGCACTGCCCACTTGAAATTAGGATTCTTTATCTCCGCCAGCAAGTCGTACACTCCTTTGTCCGTCGGCACGGCAGTCACCGTGCCTATCTCTATGGGCATGGGACTCAGAGCCTGACGGTAGATGTCGGAATTGAACGTGCTCGATACCAACTGTCTCATGGCCTCCTCTTCAGCCTTACGGCTCGACAGGATGTCGGCGAACTGCCACAACGAGTATCCCATGAGTGCGCCAGCCGTAATGGAAAGCAGAATGACCACGGCGCGCCGCAACTGGTCGCGGTGGGTCAAGAACCAGTAGCTCAGGCGGATGTCGCGCTCGCTCACGGTATCCATACCATCCCATTGTACCACCCCGTCCCTGGCTTCCAAAACACCCCTATCCTCATACTGCCCCGAACGTGGTATCTTATGAGATAGCCTTAACCCGACACGCGTATGTATCTTCAGAGTTCAGCTGACATCCTAAACCTCTCCCTTGCCATATCCGTATTCGGACTTGCCTTCCTGCTTGGATGGATGCTGGTGTACTTCCTGTTGATAGTACGGCGCGTGGTCAGAATCCTGAGCGGATTAGAGCAAGCCATGGCGAAGATCGGGTCGTTTGTCGATCTGGCCAAGGTGAAACTTGAAAGCTCCACCTCCTACCTCTCCGTGGTGGCGGCCGGCGCTAAGGCCCTCATATCCTATCTTCTGGAGCGGCGCGTAGACGCGGACGGCAAGGGCAAAAAGCGCTCTAAAACAGGCTAACCAGCAGCCGAGACTTGGCCTTGGAAGGCCCCTCCAGGTACCCTGGTGGGGCCTCATGCTACACTGAAGTCGCCTATGGGAACGTTCGCACACCTCCACGTCCACTCCCACTATTCCCTCCTCGACGGACTACCCAAAATCCCCGATCTGGTCGCCGCCGCGGTTCACCGTGGTTTTGACTCCATGGCCATCACTGACCACGGCGCTCTTTATGGCGCGGTCGAATTCTACCAGGAGTGCGCTTCTCAGAACATTGCGCCTATCATCGGCGTGGAGGCGTACGTGGCTCCGCGCCTGCTCACGGACAAGCAGCCCCGCATCGATGACCAGGCCGCACATCTGGTCTTGCTGGCGCGTGACCTTGAAGGCTATAACAACCTGCTGAAGCTGGTCACCATCGCACACCTCCACGGCTTCTACTACAAGCCTCGCATTGATCATGTCACGCTCGAACGCCACGCCCAGGGACTGGTGGCCCTGTCCGGATGCTTGAAGGGTGAACTGGCCCAGGCCATCCTCCGCGGTGACAATTCCGCCGTACGCGAAACCATCGCCTGGCACCGCAGGACGTTCGGCGATGGGAATTACTTCCTCGAGGTTCAAGCCCACCCGGAACTCGAAGACCAAACGCGCGTGAACGAAGCCGTTCGGCGCCTGGGGAACGAATACGGCCTGCCCCTCATAGCCACGAACGACAGCCACTACTTGGAACCCGAAGACGCCGAAGCCCAGGATATCCTGGTTTGCATCCAGACCGGCAAAAAAGTCACTGACCAGGGCAGATTGGACATGCGGGGCGTGGACACCTCGCTGAAGACCGAAGCGGATATGCGACGCGACCTGCCGGGATTCGAGGACGCCATTGTGAACGCCGGGGAACTTGCCAAGAGCTTCACTATGAAACTGCCGCTCGGAAAGCGGTTCTTCCCCGCCTTTGCCACCCCCGAAGGCGAAACGCCCGAGGCCTACCTCAGACTCCTGACGGAACAAGGCCTGGTCAAGCATTACACCAACGGCGTGCCGGACGAAGTGCGGGAACGGGTGGAGTATGAACTCGACATCATCATGAAAAAGGGCTACGCCAGCTACTTCCTGGTGGTGGCGGACTTCGTGAACTGGGCCCGTTCGAACCGCATTATCGCCACTACGCGCGGCTCGGCCGCCGGTTCACTCGTATCGTTCCTCATCGGGATAACCACTGTGAATCCCCTGCTGTACAACCTGCCCTTTGAGCGGTTCTTGAACCCCCATCGCCCATCGCCGCCCGATATCGACATGGATTTCGCCGATAACCGCCGGGACGACGTCATCGCATACGTCACGGCCAAGTACGGTACAGACCAGGTGGCCCAAATCGTTACCTTTGGCACCATGGCCGCCCGGGCGGCCGTTAGGGACGTAGGCCGCGCCCTCGGTTACCCCTACGGCCTGTGCGACCGGGTAGCCAAGCTCATCCCTTTCGGAAGCCAAGGCTTTCACATGACCATAGAACGCGCCTTGAAGGAGTCCCCTGAGCTCAAGGAGCTCGATGATTCCGATCCGCAGGTCAACAACCTGCTAAACCTGGCCCGCAAGGTGGAGGGCTGCGCCCGGCACGCTTCCGTACACGCGGCCGGGGTCGTTATCGCCCCCTCTCCCCTCACCGACTACCTCCCCCTGCAGTGGGATGTGGATGGCAAGCACGTCATCACGCAGTACGACATGTGGTCATGCGAGGATGTCGGGCTTGTGAAAATGGACTTTCTGGGCATTCGTAACCTGTCAATCATGGGCAGCGCAGTCCAAATCTTGAAAAAGACCAAAGGCATCGAGGTGGACCTGGAGAACATCCCTCTGAACGACAAGAAAACCTACGAACTCATGGCCCGGGGCGAAACAATGGGCATGTTCCAGCTCGGCGGCAGCGGCATGACCAGGCACCTGAAAGAGCTGAAACCATCGACTATCACCGACGTCATGGCCATGGTGGCGCTGTTCCGGCCGGGACCCATGGACTCAATCCCGGACTTCATCAAACGCAAGCACAACCCTAAGCTTATCACCTACCTCGACCCCAGACTCAAGGACATTCTTCATGCGTCCTACGGCATCATCACCTACCAGGATGACGTGCTGCTCATTGCCATCCACATCGCTGGCTACACCTGGGAGGAAGCCGACAAACTGAGAAAGGCCATGGGTAAGAAGATACCGGCTGAAATGGCCAGACAGAAGGAGAAGTTCATCTCCGGATGCATAACGCACGGCGGCATCACCGAGGCCAAGGCTAAGAAGCTCTGGGAGCTCATTGAGCCTTTCGCCGCCTACGGATTCAACAAGGCTCACGCCGCCTCGTACGGCATCGTGGCCTACCAAACCGCCTACCTCAAAGCCAACTACCCGACCGAATTCATGGCCGCCCTGATGACCGCGGAGTCGGCCGATCTCACGACGGTGGCCCAAGCCGTATCCGAGTGCGGACGCCTGGGCATAGCGGTACTGCCACCGGACATAAACGAATCACTGTCCACGTTCACGGTGGCGGACGACACGCGCATACGCTTCGGACTGTCGGCCATCAAGAACTTCGGCGAGCAGGTGGCGGAAGCCGTCATTGCCGAACGGAAGAACCGCGGCCACTTCCGCTCACTTGAA
Source organism: uncultured Gammaproteobacteria bacterium (assembly GCA_964566145.1). Taxonomy (GTDB): domain Bacteria; phylum Patescibacteriota; class Patescibacteriia; order Veblenbacterales; family UBA10138; genus CAZMHN01. The sequence goes on along the minus strand of CAZMHN010000005.1, from coordinate 14,711 downwards.
GACTTCCTGGCCCGCACAGCCGGGCGTGAACTGACCAAGAAATCCCTGGAGTGCCTTATAAAATCAGGCGCGCTCGACAGCTTCGGGCACGAACGCCAGCAGCTCCTAGACGCCATGGACACGCTCCTGGGGTACGCCCGGTCGGCAGCCCAAGCCCGCGCCGCACAACAGGGAAGCTTGTTCGGGGCGGCTTCAACTGAACTCAGGCTCAAACTCCCGCCCCCTACGCCGACAGAAGATTCCACCAAGCTGGCATGGGAACGGGAACTCTTGGGCCTGTACATCACCGCCCACCCGTTCGCTACCTACGCCGAAGTCCTCAACGGCACCCTACTGCCCCTGGGCGAACTCCAAGGACTGTCGGGCGAGCCCGCGGTGACCATCGGAGGGCTTATATCGGCCACCAAACAGGTCACAACCAAAAAAGGCGAGCAAATGCTGTTCGCAACCATCGAGGACACCACTTCGTCAACGGAAGTCATCTGTTTCCCGTCTTCATACCGGGAATTCGCGCGCCTGCTCCAGCCTGACAGCGTGGTAGCGGTGCGCGGCAGACTCTCCCGGCGTGACGGCGAACGCAAGGTCATACTCCAATCCATCCAAGTGCTCACCAATCCTTCCACCGCCGTCTCGGATATAAAACGCTGGCTGAACGGCACCTCCTTGTTCGAGCGGCGGACGGGAACCGAGCTCATCATTACACTGCCTGCCGGAACCGCTCCGGCCGCCGTCCAAGAGCTCAAAGACCTGCTCAATGCTCACGCCGGAACAGCGCCGGTGAACTTTGAAATGCTGGAAAACGGCGCCATAAGACGTGTCGCCACCCCGTTCCGGGTAAACCCATCGCCCGAACTTTTGTCGGCCTGTCAAGAACTGCTGGGCCATGGCAGCGTACGGACTTCGACCTAATTGCCGCACTTCTGGTATAGTATCAGTAGGAGGTCCCTCTCATGGGGGCAAAAACTATGACCAGAACCGTTTCTTCGCACAATGTCCAATCACGCGGTGCAGGCCGGTCCATGCGCCGCATTGTGGTGAGTTTTAGCATTGCGGTCGTGGCGATAGGGGCGCTCATACTGTACTACGCACTGGCCCGGGCGCGCATCGTACTTGAGGTTGGCCCCGACAACGAGGTCATGGAAACCTTGGTCACGGTAAACCAGTACAACCAAGAGGACGACGTAACCGGCACCATCATCGAAACCGAAGTGACGCAAAACCAGAAGTACCTCGCCAGCCCCTCCGGCGAGCTGGAAGAGAAAGCCTCCGGCAAGGTGAAGATAGTCAGCACACACTCGGCACCGCAAACACTCATCGCCACCACCAGACTACTGTCCCCCGCCGGCGTCCTTTTCCGCATCGCACAGACGGTAACGGTGCCTGCCAACGGCAGCGTGGAGGTTCCGGCCACAGCGGATCAGCCCGGAGAGGCCAGCGCCATCGGCCCGACCAAGTTCACCATTCCAGGACTGCGGCAAGCCCTGCAGGAAAAAATCTACGCCGAATCCTCCGAGCCTATGCAACGGCAGCCAAAGGCCGGCGCCCAAGTGACGCTCCAGGACTTGGAACGGGCCCGAAAGGAACTTACCGACCTTGTGGGACAACAGGCTATTTCAAAACTAAGGGAACAGCTGCCGCCTGAGCAGAGGGATCTCAGCGTGGTTTACCGGACACAGAACCTGAAAGCTGAATCCGACGTGCCGGCCGGCACGAAACGCAGCGACTTCACTTATACCGTAACGGAGAAGGTTACGGGCATCTTCTATGAAGCCTCGAGCCTGCGCGAACGGGCACTCCAACAGCTCCAAGCCGACCTCACAACCGGCCGCAAGATACTAACGCTGGAGCCGGAAAGCCTGGCGGTCAGCATAGAATCCATCGCCTCAGACCTCACTAGCGCCACACTGCGCGTCAAATTCCTGGCCCAGGTCATCATCACCGACCCTGAAGTGGTATTCCGCAAAACAGACCTCCTGGGACGCACCGAGGAAGAGGTAAAGAACTACTTTTCCTCCATCAAGGGCGTGAAGAACACCGAGGTCAAACTCTCCCCGTTCTGGGTCACGGCGGTTCCCACGGTCGAAAGTCACATTGAACTTCACATAAAAGAGTAGCTTGACGTACGAACGCACCCCTAGTACGCTAGGGGGCGTACGTGATTGTGGAAGTTACCGGCTTCCGGCCCGCATCAAGCGGGCGCTGAAACAGGCCTAAACGTACGGACAATTCGAAAGCGGGCCCGATGACCGTCGGACCAATTTGGGTGGAACCCTCCGTTGCCTAACGGAGCCCAAGCGATTCTAAATCGTTTGGGTTATTTGTTTATACGCCTATGTCATCAACCATCGAAGCCAAGCGTCACTCGCTGGCGCACCTCCTTGCCGCCGCCGTACTCGAGCTGTGGCCGAACGCCAAGCGGACCATCGGTCCGTCCATAGATGAAGGGTTCTACTATGATTTCGATTTCGGCGCCGCTAAGGTCGGCGAGGAAGACCTAAAACGCATCGAAGAAAAGATGCTTGCCATCCTCCCCACTTGGGATAAGTTCGACCGCGAAGAGCATTCAGTCAAGGAAGTGAAGGACATGTTCAAAGACAACCCGTACAAGCTGGAGCTCATCGAGGAATTCTCAAGCGAAGGCCAGAAGTTATCCACATACACTTCTGGCAAGTTCACCGACCTTTGCCGAGGAGGCCACGCCGACACCATGAAGGAGATACAAGGCGGATCGTGGAAATTGGACCGCATCGCCGGCGCCTACTGGCGCGGGGACGAGAATAACAAAATGCTCACCCGCATCTACGGCTTGGCTTTCAGCACTAAAAAAGAGCTTGACGTCCACTTGAAGATGCGCGAAGAAGCAGAGAAGCGCGACCACCGCAAGCTGGGCAGACAGCTCGGATTGTTCACTTTTTCGGAATTGGTGGGAAGCGGCCTGCCGCTCTTCACGCCCAAGGGTGCTCTCATTCGCCGGCTGTTGAACGACTACATAGAAGAACTTCAAACCAAAGCCGGGTACGCACAGGTGTGGACGCCGCAAATGACCAGGGCCGAGCTGTTCAAAACCTCGGGGCACTACGACAAATACCGGGACAGCATGTTCCGCGTGGTTTCCAACTACTCACAGGAGGAGATGTTCCTTAAGCCCATGAACTGTCCGCAACACACGCAAATCTACGCCAGCGAACACCGGAGCTACCGCGACCTGCCCATACGCATGTCCGACTTCGCCATGCTCTATAGGGATGAGAAACCTGGCGAGCTGAACGGATTGGCGCGGGTGCGCGCTTTTTCCCAGGATGACTGCCACATCTTCTGCCGCGAAGACCAGGTGGACGAGGAAATAGACCAGGTGCTAGCCATGACCAAGGAGGTCATGCGTACATTCGGCTTCACTTATCGTTACCGCCTGTCAACCCGCGATCCGGAGCACCCGGAAAAATACATCGGCGACCCGGCTACCTGGGACAAGCTGGAACAATGGGCCGAACGCATTATGCAGCGCAATAAGATAGACTACTTCCCCGGTCCGGGCGAAGCCGCGTTCTACGCGCCCAAGATGGACCTCATGGCCACGGATGCTTTGGGACGAGAATGGCAATTGTCCACCGTGCAGATAGACTTCTTCCTACCGGAACGGTTCAAGCTCAAGTACATGGATAAATCCGGCGTGGAAAAGCGGCCGGCCATGATACACCGCGCCATCCTGGGCTCTTCCGAGCGCTTCATGATGGTGCTGATAGAGCACCTGGCCGGGGCTTTCCCTGTCTGGCTCGCGCCAATACAGGTGAAGCTATTGCCGGTGGGGGCGTCCCATATCGACCACTGCCAGAAATTCGCTCAAGAGCTTGCCGCTCACAGCATACGCGTAGAGGTGGACGACGCCAACGAAACCATCGGCAATAAGATACGCAAGACCGAGAAGGAAAAAGTCCCTTACATGCTGGTCGTGGGCGACCAGGAAGTATCCTCCGGCGAGCTGGCCGTACGGCGCCGCGGTTCGCGCGACACGGCTAAGGTTTCGCGGGAACAATTCATTGCCGACGTCCAAGCCGAGGTTCGCGAGCGCCGCGCCTGGCAGTAGCTAGGTATAAAAAGAGTGCCGTTCCGTGTTTCACGGAACGGCACTTTAAGGCATACGACGCTATACCGAAGCTCGCCTGAGACTAAGGCTTTTCACTACGCCCATGAGCTGTTCATGAGCACGGCCATGGGCGTCGTTGATGACGCCATAGGCGCCGGACGAGAGCAGTTCATCATCGGCCGACTCCTCGAGCTCACCCGGGGTGAAAATCACCACCGGAATCATTGGGAAGTTGTTACGCACGAACTTCAAGAGCTCGCGGCCGTCGCCAGGATTCATATGCAGAACCGAGACAACCAGCTGGACGGCGGCGGCGGCCTGCATGATAACATCCTGGGCCTGGTAGCCGTTCTGAACATGACGCAGTTCGTACCCTTCAGCTTCAAGGTAAATCTCTGCCATGTTCTTCAAAACACCTTCGTTGTCAACGACCAGTATCATCTGGAATTCCTCCTCACTTTTGGCAACAGTTCGTGTATTCGCTGTCGGTGTTCATTTCCTGGCGCACTGTTCGACGATGCTGATGAGCGCGTCTCCTTTGAAAGGCTTGGCAACCGTGCCTGCCGCGCCGGCGGCCATGAACCTGGCCTGCTCAGAAGTATCCTCCAGGAAAAATGCGGACATGACTACAACCGGCAATTCCGGATCATGCTCCTTTGCCGTCCTGAGCACGTCCATGCCGGTAAACCCTCCGGGCATTTCGAAATCGGTCAGAACCAGCGCAAACTCCCTGGCTCTGCGCATGAGAAGCTTGGAAGCCTCAACGCCACCGTCGGCGCCAACGGCTTCAAAACCTTCATCCTGAAGGATTTCGGCGACGAGCATTCTATTGGTCTCGTCGTCATCCACCACAAGGACAATTCCCTTGCTCTCCATGAAAGACTCCTTATAAATGTGACGGTTTTATTTGATTGCAATTCTATTTGACCCTACACTATAGCCGAACCTATGCCTCTTGTCAACCCTCCGCTCATCGCCATTGTCGGCCCCACGGCCAGCGGGAAAAGCGAACTTGCACTGAAACTCGCTAAGCGCTTCCACGGCGCCGTGCTTTCGGCTGATTCACAGCAAGTGTATAAAAACGCGGCCGTAGGCACTAACCAGCCCAAAGGAACCCGGCGGCTTTTCCTGAACAAGCCTGCTCTCATGGTTCAGGGTGTCCCTCATTTTCTTATTGGCACGCAAACTCCGGCTAGGCAATATTCCGCTGTCCGCTTCCAGCGCGAAAGCCAAAAACTGGCCGCATGGCTTTGGAACAACGGGCATGTGCCTATTCTGGCCGGCGGCACCGGACTTTACGTATCTGCTGTGGTGGAGGGGTACCGGTTCCCTCCTTCGAGGAAAGATGCGGCGCTCCGGCGTACGCTCGGGAAAAGACCTTTGCCCGAACTCTTGCGGGAATTGAAGGAACTCGACGCCGCAGGCTACGCGCGGATAGACAAGAAGAACAGGCGCCGCGTCATCCGTGCGCTCGAGTTCCTATACGCTACCGGCGGGTCGCTTTCCACTGCCCAGAGCCGCTACGCGCGCCCCAACACATTGGTCCTTGGGATAACGACTGACAGGACCAAGCTCCGCCGGGCCATAGCACGCAGAACCAAATCCATGCTCCGACGCGGACTTATGGCGGAAACGCGCGCATTGCGAAAACATTGCCCCCGCTCCGCTTTGCTAAACTCCATCGGCTACAGGGAAGCTTCGAATGTTCTCGACAAAAAACTGACCATTGGCGAGGCCGAACGGCTAATAGCCACGCGTACCTGGCAGTACGCCAAGCGGCAAATAACCTGGTTCAAGCGCATTCCCAACGTGCGCTGGATACGTAGTGTAGGCGAAGCGCGCAAACTGACGCAGAATTTCCTGTCCAAAAAACGCTAACTGTCCAGCTGTTTCTTAAGCTCGGCTTCGATTTCCGCGGGGTCGCTCTTACCCTTGGTTTCTTTCATCACCAGCCCGACGAAGAACTTCAGCAGGGCAGTTTTGCCGCCGCGGTACTCCAGGACCTGCTCGGCTTTAGTGGTTATGACCTGGGACACCGCTTCTGCAACTCCTGCGCCCCCGGCCGACTGGGCCAAATCCTCCTCCTGGACAATGCGGTTCGGGTCCTTGCCTGTTTCCACCATGCGCCGTAAAAGCACCTGGGCGTTGGTGGAATTCACCTGGCGCCTGGCCACGAGCAGTAGGAATTGTACGAACGTATCGGCGCTGAACGGCAGAACCCTAAGCTCCACCCCCTTCTCCGCCAGCACCTCAGAAAGTTTGTGCACCGCCCAATTCGCCGCCAACTTCATGGCTCCGACGCTATCGCCGTCAAGGTCGGCCGCCAGTACGGCCCCGACCTGTTCCACATAGTCGCCCAATTCCCTGTCGTCCGTAAGCCGCTTGGCTTCGGCCGGCTTCAGCCCGTACTGCTCCGCGAGGCGCTTTCTCCTGGCCTGCGGCAGTTCGGGAAGCTCGTTTCTCCACACCTCTATCTCTTCCGCCTGCACTGCGAGCGGAGGGATGTCCGGCTCGGGGAAATACCGGTAGTCATGCACCGCTTCTTTCTCGCGCTGGGCAACTGTTTCGCCTTTCGCGTCATTCCACCCGCGTGTGCCTGTGACAGTAGGCGCTCCGCCTTCTTCCCACAGCTTGGTCTGTCTGCCTATCTCGTACTCCAGTGCCCGCTCCACGCTACGGAAGCTGTTCAGATTCTTCACCTCCGTCTTAGGGTACAGCTTATCCTCGCCTTCCGGCCGCAAGGATATGTTCGCGTCGCACCTCAGATGCCCCTTTTCCATGTCCGCGTCCGAAGCTCCGATGTAACGCATAATGAGCCTTAGTTCCTGCAGAAAAATTTTAGCCTCCTCGGGCGTGCGGACTTCAGGCTTTGTCACTATCTCCATGAGGGGCGTACCGGAACGGTTGAAATCGACTAAGGAGCCGTCGGATACGTGCCACAGCTTGGCCGTATCCTCTTCCAGGTGTAGCCGCTCGATGCCTACCCTGTGCGCGCCGCCCTTCGTTTCCACCTCAAGCCAGCCCTCCTGCGAGAACGGCTCGTCATACTGCGATATTTGATACCCCTTGGGCAGGTCGGGGTAGAAGTAGTTCTTGCGGTCGAACTTGGAACGCTCGTTGATGCGCAAATTGAGCGCCAGCGCGGCCTTACCCGCCAGGTGTATGGCCTGGGAGTTCGGCACAGGCAAAGTACCCGGGTGGCCCATGCAAATGGGGCATACGGTGGTATTGGCAGGCTTGTCCTCGCCCGTGTTGTCGCACGGACAGAACATCTTTGACTTGGTCTTCAGTTGTATGTGTATCTCCAGGCCTATGACCGGTTCCAGCTTCATACGCATTGGATTCTAGCATAAATAAATACGGGCGACACTCATGGGTGCCGCCCGTGCATTTAGTGGTGTAAATTCACGTGGTGGGCTTGGAAAAGCCGCTCGCAATCGGCTCATGGACGCCGCCCAGATTGATGATCCCGAAGGATCCGTGCAGGGCTACTGCCTCTCGGAGCTGCTCCTTGGTGAGAGGCTTGCCGCCCCCCAATGGCTCAACTTTCCCGGCTTCCAGCGGAAGCTGGCTCGGCTGTTCTTTCATTGCGCCTCCTTGTTTTGGGTTTATTTTGGGTGGACTGAGTCTACTACTGCCAACACCTTACGGTGCACCTCCTTGGGCGTCAAGAGTCTGCCCTGCTCTATGCATTTTACGACAGGGACATGATAAGTTTTTGCGAATTCTAAGTAAGCGCGTTCAGCGGCCTTCATATGAGCCTGATTACCTTCGTGAATATCATGCTTCCTGCCTTTGAGGTAGGCCGCGGCCTTGCGGCCCTGGGCGGCCTTAGCCAGCTTCTGGGCCGTCTTCGCTGGTACATGCAGAAGTACATTCACATCCGGCCTTGGAGCGCCTAAGATGCCGTACTCAAGCCCTAAGAGCCATTTCCAAAACTGCTTCCGTTGCGCCGAGGTCAAAAACTTCGAGCCCTGGTGTCCGGCGCTCGAGAGAACGTAGCGATTCGCCACTATCGTGTAGCCCTGCCGCAACCACTCCCGCACCTTCGGCGCCAACTGGTACCTGTCGAGAGCGTAGAACAGCGAAGCCTGATACGGACCCACCTCCTTCACTCCGCCGAACCTGCCGTTCAGGTACTGCTCCACAAAATACGCCGACGGCTTGCCGTATTGCGGAAAATCCACGGTCTTCACGCGCATACCCGACCTCCGCAACGCGGCCACCAAGAGCTTGAACTGGGTGGTCTTGCCCGAGCCGTCAGTCCCTTCTATGGCTAGGAACATTCCCTGCTTACGCTTTTTCATATGTAACGTACCGATAGGTAATGGCCCCTTCTTTCACAGGTTCGGATTCGGATGTACGCTTGAATCCCTGCGGCAATTCCGGAAAATACGTATCGCATTCGAACTCACCTTCCACTTCGGTGAGGTACAGCTTCGTGCACGCGTGGTGCCGTACCGCCTGGGCATACACCGAGCCGCCGCCGATTACGAATATTTCGCCCTGTGTGGCCTGGGTAGCCTGTGCCAGCGCTTCATCCAACGACTGGCAGTTGATTACGCCCTCAGGTACTTCCGCAGGAGTAAAACTAAGCACGATGTTCAAGCGCTTGGGCAACGGCCGCGCCTGCTCAGGTAGCGACTTCCAGGTCGCAAGACCCATAATGCAGACGTTCAACTGGCCTGGGGCGTACTCGGCAGTCGTCACTTGCTGAAAGTGCTTTAGGTCGCCTTTCAGGTTCCACGGCAGTTTCCCGCCGCGGCCTATGCCATGCTTACTGTCGAGTGCGGCTATGATGGAAAATCCCATGGCTATACCGCTATCTGAAACTTGATAAAAGGGTGACTCTGGTAGTTTTCCAGCGTAAAATCGTCGGGCGTGAGCTCGGACATGGGCTTTTTTGCGACCATGAGCCTCGGCAAGGAAAAAGGCTGCCTGGCCAACTGCTCGCGGATGCCCTCCACGTGATTCAGGTAGATGTGCGCGTCGCCCATGGTGTGTGTGAACACGCCGGGCGTAAGCCCGGTTTCCTGGGCGATAATGGTGAGAAGAGCGGCGTAGGAAGCTATGTTGTACGGCACCCCCAGCGCCATGTCCGCACTGCGCTGGTACAATTGGAGGTCCAAGCGATTGCCGGAAACGTAGAATTGGAAAACTGTATGGCACGATGGCGGTGCGTGGTGCTTGGCTTTTATAAGCCCCTGCAACTCACCCACGTTCCACCCGCTCACGATTATGCGCCTCGAAAAGGGATCATGCTTGATAGTATCAATAGCCTGCCGTATCTGGTCCACTTCCGTACCGTCCTTGGCTTCCCACCTGCGCCACTGTTTGCCGTACACAGGCCCGAGTTCGCCCCACTTCTTCGCGAATTCGTCGTCCGTCTTCACGCGCTCAACGAACTTCGCCATTTCTTCTTTCCATGCGTCGCTGTAGCGCGGGAACTTCGCCTCAAGCCCGCCATCCTCCAGGTACACCTGGAACGCCCACTCGTTCCAGATATTCACGCCGTTCTGCACCAGGTACTGAATGTGCGTATCGCCGCGCATGAACCACAGCAGTTCCACGACGACGTTCCTGAGGTTCACTTTCTTCGTGGTCACGAGCGGGAAACCATCGCGCAAATCGTACTTCCGCTGCGCGCCGAACAAAGAAATCGTACCGATGCCGGTACGGTCCTGGCGCTTCTCGCCCGTGTCCAAAATCTCCTGCAAAAGGGATAGGTACTGTCGCATGGATTGGCCTTGACGTAAAGACTGCTAATCAGTAAGATAGCGCCAAATCGCATAAACCACAACATAGAAAACCACACTTGGAAGGGCGAACCTTGAAAACAGACGAGCATATCGGCAACGAAGATTGCCGGCAGGCGGCCAAGCTGGCCGCAAGACACATCCTGAACCAATGGGAAACGCCTGAACGCATGGGGTTTGACGCGGCAATCCTGCTCGGTAGCGGCTGGGGCAGGGCGCTCCAACTGCAAAATGAGGTTAGCATCCCTCTCGCGAGGATCCCTGGCTTCAGCAAGCTCAGATACCTGAAGGCTGAAAAGGGCCACGAACTCGTGGTTAGGGCCGGCATCATCGGGGATGGGCTGAAGGTCTGCATGGTCGGGCGCATACACCTGTACCAGCAAGCCTATGGGAGGCCCCACGACGATGTTCGGCAAATGGTACGGCTGGAAAGCGAGATGCTGTACCAACTTCTTCCGCACGCGGTCATTGTCACGGCCGGAGTCGGCGCACTGCCGCAACCATGGTGGCGACACAAGACGCATAAGGTCGGCGACATTGTCGTGTGCACTGGGTTCATCACGAAATACGCACCCAGACTGCCCCTGTACGACGGCGACGGTTTTCCTACACCGGCATACGCCGTGTCTCAGTCGCTGAAAGATATCGCCCTCAGAACCGACGATGGCAAAGGATGCGCACTACAAACTGCCATTCACATCATGCTGCCGGGGCCGAACATTGAAGGCCTTTTGGACAAGACCCTCTTGGGCCGAGAGGGCGGCACCGTGGTGGGGCTGAGCATACTGGAAACCATGGCCGTAGGCAGCCTGTACCCGGGCATTCCCAGCCTGGCCCTGGCGTTAATAACCAACGGCTGGGAGGAAAAACACGACCACGATGCGGTCACTGCCGCCGGGGACAAGGAGGCTTCCCGGCTCGCTGATGTTCTGACACAAATCATCTCGCAGAACTCTCTTGGGAAGTTTCCCGTCGAAACCGGCGAGGCGACCTTATAGAACCGCTCCTGAATTTTCAACACAAGTGCCTATCCAGAACTGGATAGGCACTTTCATTTTATGTTACTTCACTTCCCCGTACTCCCGAACGCCCGGTCGCCGCGCTCTGACGGCATAAGCTCCGTGACTTCCACCACCTCAACTCGCTCCACGGGCTGTATAAGCAGCTGCATAAGCTTTTCCCCGGCTTTGAAGTGGTAATCCTGGTCGCTTGTATTTAGCAGAGTGAGCAGAAGTTCCCCGCGGTAGCCGCTGTCTATGACCCCGGCCATCACCTTGAGCCCATGCTTGGCCGCCAGGCCCGACTTATCCCAGAACAGCCCGACACAGCCTTCGGGGATTGCCACGGCCACTCCGGTGCGTATGTCGCTCGTGCGCTTGCCCGCCGGCACCGTAACGTCCTCCAGGGCGTAGAAATCCAACCCGGCATCTCCGGCCAGATGGTACGCGGGGAGCTTGGCCCTGGGGTCGAGTTTTTTTACCTCGAGTTCCATTATCGTAAAAATGGTTTCACCAACTGCCCTTCCAGCTTCCGGTAAAAATCCTTCACCGTACCGTCGTTCACTATCTTGACCTTTGCCTTCCTCCCCATGCGCTGAATGTAAAGCTCGGTGACGAACTTCTCCTCGCGCTTGAACTGTTCCAGGGTGAAGCGGTGCTCCCCTGCCTTTTCTCCGCGCTTCCTGGCGCGCTGGTACCTAACGGCCAAAGGAGCCGACAGATACACAAGTATGAATCCTGGCAGCTTTGAAAGAATCTCGTTCTCGCCGGGGTCGCGCATTCCGTCCACTGCCACCCGCCTGTACTTATGCCGTGCTATGTCCCTCTTTATCACCTCGGCCAGTACTCCCCCGCCGAACCGCTCACGAAGAGCGCCGGACAGGTTCATTTCGTTCTCCCTAGACACCTCAAAATGCATGCGACGCAGAATGTCGTCCAATATCTTTGAGAACCGATATCCCACGAATCTGTGCTTTTTCACCAAGTACTGCGCGGCCAGCTCCTTGCCGGAAAGCTTCTCCCCCGTGAAAACCACCACCATCTGATTTTTGGAGCGGCGCGTAGGCATAGGTACGTAAAGGTTAGTATAGCAAACCCGCGAGCCTTGGCAGGCTCGCGGGGCGTAAAAATCTACGAACTCTTGAAATTCTCGTGCATCTTCGAGGCTTGCGGACCGGAAGCGCCGTAATACTTGTGGCTCTTGTCGTATGGGTGCTCAGCCGGACTCGACAAAGTCATAAAGGCTATTTGTGCTATCGGCATGTCGTAGTACAGCTTTACGGGCAGGTTGCCTATGTTGTGAAGCTCAAGCGTGGGCTTCAGGCTGTTGCCCGGGTCGATGAACCCGGCAGTGGCGTGCACGATGATGCCGATGCGCCCCAGGCTTGATTTGCCCTCGAGTCTTCCCACCATAGCCGCCCCCAGGGTGACGCGCTCTATGGTGACGCCCAGCGCAAACTCGCCCGGATGAATGACGAACGGCCTGTCCGGACCTATCTCAACCTCTTCCATGAGATCGGCAATCGGTTCCTTGATGTCGATGAAGGCGTGCTCGGTGTTCCGAAAAATAAGGAACTTCTTGTCGAGGTGCAAATCGACCGAAGCGGGCTGTAACGCACCTTGGTACAACGGCTCAATGCCTATTGCGCCATCTTCAATGGCCTTCTTGATGTCGCGGTCCGAGAGAATCATACGCCCCTTAGTTTACCATGAGCGGTACTGCCGGGCCCATGGTGGTGCACACCACGGCTTTCCTTATGTAGGTGCCTTTGGATGCGGCCGGCTTCACGCGCTTCACGGCATCCACAAAGGCCTGCGCGTTCTCCGCGAGCTTAGCCTCCTCAAATGACACCCGGCCGATGGCCTGGTGCATATTGCCGGTGTCGTCGGTCTTAAAGCTCACCTTGCCTTTAGTAAGCGCTTCCACAGCCTTGCCCACGTCCGCGGTGATTGTTTCGGTCTTCGGATTCGGCATCAAGCCTTTCTGTCCCAGCGTCTTGGCTATCGGCGCCATTAGCTTCATCATGTCCGGCGTGGCAATGGCGACGTCGAAATCGCACTTGCCGGTCTGCTGTATCTCCTTGATGAGCTCGGCCCCGCCCACAAGTGTGGCTCCGGCCGCTTTGGCGTCCTTGACCTTATCCTCACCGCAGAACACGGCGATGCGCTTGCTCTTCCCTGTGCCGTGCGGAAGCACCACGCTCCCGCGAACCTGCTGGTTCGCCTGCTTCACGTCCACGCCCAAATTCAAATGGAGCTCGACCGTCGCATCGAACTTTGTCTGCGGCATTTGCTTCAACAGCGCTATGGCCTGCTTGAGGTCATAGGCCTTGCCCGATTCGACCATCTTGGCCGCGGTGGCAAACCGTTTCGCTGAAGTACCCATACTGTCTTCCTTTCAGTGGTGCGCGCGTCCGTTCGTAACAACGGACTCCCACCAAAAATTATAAGTGAATCTTAGATGCTCAATACCCCCTGGCCTACTCTGTACCTTACCTGTTCCCGGGGCATGCCTGCCAGAGGCAAAGTCACGCCCGCATTGTGGTGGCGCAAGCCAAGCAGTTGGCTTGCTGAAGGCTTCCTAGCCTTCCACCACAATGCCCATGTTGCGCGCAGTACCCTCGATTATGCGCATAGCCGCTTCGAGGTCGTTGGCATTCAGGTCCGGCATCTTTATCTTGGCAATTTCCTCAACCTGCTTCTTCGTAACCTTGCCTACCTTCTCCTGCAAAGGCTTGCCCGAACCCTTGGCTACCTTGGCGGCCTTTTTCAGGAGCTCCGCGGCTGGGGGTGTCTTGAGGATGAACGAATACGTACGGTCTTCATACACAGTAAGCTCGACCGGCGTCACCTCGCCCATGCGATCCTGGGTTTGGTCGTTGAACTTCTTGACGAATTCCGCAATGTTCAAACCGTGCGGCCCGAGCGCCGTGCCGACAGGCGGCGCCGGCGTGGCCTTACCGCCCGCAATCTGCAACTTGATGACTGTTTTCACTTTCTTAGGTGGCATAGAATGGTTCCTTCGTATACAGCCGTCCGAGTAGAAGCGCCTCTAGCGGCCTCAAAGAATGACTGATTAGAGTTTCTGTATCTGCAAACTGTCTAGTTCCACCGGCGTTTCGCGGCCGAACATGCTGACCAGCGCCTTCACCTTGCCGCGGGCCTCGTCCACCTCCGAAACCTTGCCTTCGAAATCCTTGAACGGACCGTCGACTATCTTAATGGGCGTACCGGGCGTAACGTCTATCTGGTATTTAGGCTCCTCAATGCCCATGCGCTTCTGGAGCGAACGAATTTCCTCTTCGGAAATTGGCGTCGGGGTCGTACCGGTACCGATGAACCCGGTAACGTTCGGGGTGTTGCGCACTACGTACCAGGAATCATCCGTCACTATCATGTCCACCAAAACGTAGCCGGGGAATATCTTCTCTTCCACCACCTTGCGCTTGCCGTTCTTGATGCGTATCTTCTTCTCCGTCGGAATGAGCACGTTGTATATCTTGTCGGCCATGTCCATGGATTCAATGCGCTGCCGCATATTCCTAGCCACGTTTTCCTCGTAGCCGGAATAAGTATGGATGGCGTACCAGCGCCTGCCCTGTTGTCCTGATTGGCGGGACATACGTATTACCTCTTGAGCAGCAACTTCTCAAGCCCCAGGTTCAGGGCGTAGTCGATTGCCCCAAGGAAAAGCGCCACACCCAAGCTCACGCCGATAACGACCAGCGTGTGCTGTATGGTCTCTTTCTTGGTGGGCCAGGCGACTTTTCTAAGCTCGTCGTACGCCCCCCGCAGGTAGTTTGTCAGGGGATTTGCCATAAAAACCTTGGTTCAGCCTGAATTCAGGCTCTTTTAAAAGGCCCCGGCGGGCCT